>NZ_JASE01000005.1:2210922-2526768 GCF_000622325.1 Sulfitobacter geojensis | reverse complement strand
GTTTGTTCGGTCCCCAGATAATGCCCCGGTCCATCCAGACAGACCGCGCGCATCTGATCCAGAGCCAGCGTTTCCTCGTTTACCTCGATGCCGCGCACGCAGCGTAGGGCCTGACCGATAATATCATCCCCCAAAATCAGCGATTCGTGGCAAAACCCCAGTAACGATGCATGCATACCCGCCGCCTCGTAAATCATATTGCACCCCGACAGGCCGGCCATGACGTTGGAACACATCTGCTCCCATCCGGCTTGCATATCGGGCATTTTAGCGTCGGCAATACCGCCAGCGGCACCACCGGGCAGGGCGTAAAACCCGTGCATCTGTGCGCAGCCGGCCGTCAACAGTGCCTGTTCGCCGGAGCCGCCCGTCATCGCGCCCGAGCGCAGATCAAGCCCGAAGGGCCATGTGCCGAAGATGGCCGGGTGCCCCGGCTTGACCGCGTTCACATAGACCAGTCCGGCCAGACATTCCGCCACCGCCTGCGTGATCGCGCCTGCGATGGTGGACGGTGCTGTGGCACCGGCCATGCCCGCGGACAGCAGCAGCACCGGCATGCCCCCTTCGATACAAGCCTCCATCACCTGACAGGACTCGGTGGCGAATTTCATCGGCGGGACCACAAAACAGTTCGAGTTCGACATGAAGGGACGCGCGCGCCATTTGTCCTCGCCGCCGGCAATCAGGTGTAGCATCTCAAGTGCGCCCTTGACGTAAGACGGATCGGTAAAGGAGGTGCCGATATGTTTCATCGTGCCTGAACAGCAGCCGTAGACCGTATTCATGTCCATTTCGTAATTGTCTGTAATGTCGCGGCAAACCATCGGGCGCTGTAAAAAGTGAATGTTATCAAGCGTATCCGTGATCCGCGCTGCATCGTGCAAATCCTGCAAACCACATTCGCGGTAGCTGTTGGTCGCCACATCGACCAGATGCACCGCCGCACCTGCGGTGCCGTAATGCACACGGTTGCCGGACAGTTCCAGATCATGGGCAGGGTCGCGCGCGCACAGGGTGATCGACCGGTTCGCCTTTGCCAGAGTGTCCTCGACCAGAGCGCGGGGAAAACGGATGCGCCCATCCGTGCCCTCAACCGCACCGGCACCGGTCAGATAGGCAACACCGGAAGGCGGCGCGTCTGCCAGCCCGATGGTTTCAAGGGCCTCAAGCGCAGCGTTATGGATGGCTTGCATGTCGGCTTGGCTCAGCGGTTTGTACTGGCCGCCCTCCATACCGGGGCGGACGGGGCGCAGGTGCGCGGCGAGGGGTTGGGAACGGGCAGCACGGCGGGCAGCGCGGCCACCGCTGCGAAGGGGAGTTTGATCGGTCATAAGGGGTATCCGGTTGATAAAAGGAACAGGGCAGGGGCGGTCAACCGTCCCGCGGCGCCCCCCGTGCCGCACGCCCGCGCACCGCACCGATGGTGCGGCAGACCCGAGTGATGATACAAACGTCCATGCGCATGTGCCGGCCCCTTTGGGGACCAGCTTGTGCAGTCAAAACCGGTATTTCTGTCCTATTTACGCCGTGACTGTCTGTTTGCGACCCGTGCAGGTGCAGCATGATTTGCGCCGCAAACAGTGGTTCTTAATGCCGTCAGGCGTCGTTCTGGCAGCTCTGCGCAAAGCTGCACAGGGTCTTGAGTGCCGCTTCAAAAGCAATGTCTTCAATGGTCATGGCCACCCGCACATGACCCGCCGCCGCCGTGCCAAAGCTTTCGCCCGGCATCACGGCAATCTGGTGGGCCTCCAGCAGGGCAAAGGCGAAGGCTTCGCCCGTCATGCCGGTGCTGCGCACGTCCAGCATCAGATACATCGCCCCCTGCGCGGGCACCAAGCTGACGGCGTTCTGGCCGGCAAGAACCTTATGCGCAATATCGCGACGGCGGCGGAAGGGGGCTGCGATTTCGACCTCGAACTCTTCACCAAGCTGTAGCGCGAAAAGCGCCGCGTCCTGAATGAAACCGGGCACGCCATAGGTGGTATGCGTGGCGAGATTGATCAGATGGTCGATGATGTCACGTGGTCCGACCACCCAGCCGATACGCGAACCGGTCATCGCGTGAGATTTCGACATTGAGCCAACAACCAGTGTGCGCTCGGCCATGCCATCCAGCGCGCGCGGGCTGATGTGTTCGCCCTCCCAGACCTGCGTGTCATACACTTCGTCCGAGATCAGCCAGAGGTCTTCTTCACGACAGACCTGTGCAATGCCGTCCAGTGTGGCGCGCGAATACACCACACCGGTGGGGTTGTTCGGCGTGTTGATCAGCAGTGACTTGGCCCCCTTGGCGTGTGCCGCAATGTCGCTCGCACGGGGTTGAAACGCATCTTCGGCATGGGTCTGGATGCACAGGGGCGTCGCACCCGCGCCGCGAATGGTGCCGGGGTAGGTGGCATAGAACGGATCAAGATAAAGTGCGGTATCGCCCGCGTCACAAGTGGCAATATGCGCGGCAAACAGCGCGGATTGCCCGCCCGGTGTGATCATCACATTTTCGGATGTTGTCGGGACGCCGGTGCGCTCCTGCACGCGCTGCGCAACTTCGCGGCGCAGTGCAGCCACACCGGGGATAGAGGCGTAGCCGGTGTGCCCTGCCAGTGCGGCGCGGTGCATGTCTTGCAGGATCGGGGCAGCGGTGCGGATGTCATGTTCACCAATTGTCAGCTCGGTCACCGGCGTGCCCGCGTCAATCATCTCGCGCGCTTTGTTGAACACGTCCCAGCCGTCTGAACCGCCGCCGAGAATCCCTGATATCCGCTGTGATGCCTGCATGATGCGCCCTTTCTGTTTCTGGGCGCAGGGGCGCAGAGGCCATCTGATTTGTCAATCAACTGTTGACCGCAAGACGGCCCATCGGCTAACCCTTTTGACATGAATATGATGACCTGCATTATTTGCTGCACCATTACCTGCTGAGATTATTCTCGCGGGTTGTTATCATGTCGTTTCGTTTTCTTAAGATATGTGGCAAGCCCGCGTGACCGCTGCGCGAGGAAGACGCTATGAGCACGACAAACGGGACCGGTACGATCAAGACCGAGATCAAACTGTATAACACGAAAACCCGCCGAAAGGAGGTTTTCGAGCCGATCAAGGCGGATGATGTGCGCATGTATGTCTGCGGGCCGACGGTTTATGACCGTGCCCACCTTGGCAATGCGCGCCCCGTGATTGTGTTTGACGTGCTGAACCGCCTGCTGCGCCATGTTTATGGCGATGATCACGTCACCTATGTGCGCAATTTCACCGACGTGGATGACCGCATCAACGAAACCGCGCAAAAGCGCAGGGCGGCGGGTGCGGACGGCACATTGGAAGAGCTGATCGCAGAGCGTGCGGATGAAACCATTGATTGGTATCATCAGGACATGGATGCCTTGGGGGCCTTGCGCCCTGATCATGAACCGCGCGCGACCGCGTTCATCGGCCAGATGATCGCAATGATCGAGGGCCTGATTGCATCGGGCCATGCCTATGCCGCCGAAGGCCATGCACTGTTCGCGGTGGAGAGTTACAAGGAATATGGCGCACTGTCGGGCCGTTCGGTCGATGACATGATTGCCGGTGCGCGGGTTGAGGTTGCACCCTATAAACGCAATCCGATGGATTTCGTGCTGTGGAAACCCTCGCCCGATGATCTGCCCGGATGGGAGTCGCCTTGGGGACGCGGGCGGCCCGGTTGGCACATCGAATGCTCTGCCATGGCGCATGAGCTGCTGGGCGAAAGTTTTGACATCCACGGCGGCGGCAATGATTTGCAGTTTCCCCACCACGAGAACGAGATTGCCCAGTCAAAATGCGCCGGTCACGGGTTCGCGAACGTCTGGATGCACAACGAAATGTTGCAGGTCGAGGGCAAGAAGATGTCCAAGTCCTTGGGCAACTTCTTTACCGTACGCGATTTGCTGGAACAGGGCGTGCCGGGGGAGGTGATCCGTTTTGTGATGCTGAGCACGCATTACCGTAAGCCGATGGACTGGACGGATAAGAAACGGGCCGAGGCGGAGAAGACGCTGCGCAAGTGGTATACGCAGGTGGCAGGCTTGGACACCGGAACGGCCCCCGATGCGGTGCTGGCGCTGCTAGGGGATGACCTGAACACCCATGGCGTGCTGACAGAATGCCACCGGTTAAGTACCCAGAACGATACCGCAGGCCTACGCGCGGCCTTGTCGTTGCTGGGTTTGCTGGATCAGAAGATCCCCGATTGGGCCGTCGAGCAGGCCTTTGACCTCTTGGACGTCGAAGCTTTCCTGAGTGATGCGCGCACTACGGCGATGGAAACCAAGGACTTTTCCGAAGTGGACCGGATCAAATCGGCCCTGATTGCTGTAGGCATCGAAGTGCAGATGAGTAAGGATGGCGTGAAGCTGACCGCACCTGCAGGATTTGACCGTGCGGCGCTGGAGGGGGTGTTGTGAGCGGTTTGGCGGGTAGGGCGGGGTTGACCCCGCCGCGCGGGTCAACCCCGCCCTACGGAGTCTGAGAGATTGGTCTTGGGGCGGCGAAATGCGCGAAGGCATTTGGGGATCACACGGCTGGGGTAACAACCAATGAAACAACGCCTCTCCCTCTATGACACCACCCTGCGCGACGGGCAGCAAACCCAAGGCGTGCAATTCTCAACCGACGAAAAACACCAGATCGCCCATGCGCTCGATGCCCTTGGCTTGGATTATATCGAGGGCGGCTGGCCCGGTGCCAATCCCACCGACAACGCCTTTTTCGACACTGCCCCGCAAACCCGTGCCAAGCTGACCGCCTTTGGCATGACCAAACGCCCCGGTATTTCAGCGCAGAATGACGATGTGCTGGCCGCCGTGCTGAACGCGGGTACGAAATCGGTCTGCATCGTCGGCAAGACCCATGAATTCCACGTCACCAAAGCCCTTGGCATCACGCTGGAGGAAAACCTAGTCCTGCTGCGCGATAGCGTCGCGCATCTGGTTGCCTCGGGGCGCGAAGCGCTGTTTGATGCGGAACACTTTTTCGACGGGTATAAGTCTAATCCAGATTACGCGCTGGAATGCCTGAAAACCGTCCATGATGCCGGTGCCCGCTGGATCGTGCTTTGCGATACCAATGGCGGCACGCTGCCGGCGGAGATCGGCAAGATCACCTCCGAAGTGATTGCGGCGGGCATCCCCGGTGATCACCTTGGCATTCATACCCATGACGACACGGAAAATGCCGTGGCTTGCACGCTGGCCGCAGTCGACGCAGGCGCGCGCCAGATTCAAGGGACGTTGAACGGGCTTGGCGAACGTTGTGGCAATGCCAATCTCACGGCGATCATTCCGATCCTGCTGCTGAAAGAACCCTATGCGAGCCTCTATGAAACGGGGATTCCTGAAAAGGCGCTGAAGGGGCTGACGCGCACCAGCCGGATGTTGGATGAAATCCTGAACCGTGTGCCACGCAAACAGGCGGGTTTTGTCGGGGCGTCGGCCTTTGCCCATAAGGCGGGGCTGCATGCCAGCGCCATCGCCAAAGATCCCACCACTTATGAACATATCGACCCTGCGCTGGTCGGCAATGCGCGGATCATCCCGATGTCCAATCAGGCGGGTCAATCCAACCTGCGCAAACGCCTGACCGCGGCGGGGCTGGATGTGGCCAAGGGCGATCCGGCATTGGGGCGCATTCTTGAAGAGGTCAAGGCGCGAGAATCCGAGGGCTATGCCTATGACACCGCACAGGCCAGTTTCGAATTGCTGGCGCGCGGCGTTCTGGGGCAACTGCCCGAACTGTTCGAGGTGAAAAGATACCGTGTCACTGTCGAGCGGCGCAAAAACAAATACGACAAGATGGTCAGCCTGTCCGAAGCGGTTGTGGTGGTCAAAGTCGACGGCGAGAAACGCCAGTCCGTCAGCGAAAGCATGGACGAGGCGGGCAGCGACCGTGGCCCTGTTAACGCGCTGGCCAAGGCCTTGGCCAAGGATCTCGGGCAGTATTCTGCCTTGATCGAAGACATGCGGTTGGTCGATTTCAAGGTGCGTATCACCCAAGGCGGTACCGAAGCGGTGACCCGTGTGACCATCGACAGCGAGGACGGACAGGGGCAGCGTTGGTCCACGGTCGGCGTCAGTGCGAACATAATAGACGCGAGTTTCGAAGCTTTGCTCGACGCGATCCGCTGGAAATTGATCCGCGATATGAAAGAGCCCGAAGGATGATCCGCAAGGTGCTGACTTTTCTCGTTTCGTCGCTTGTGATCACCTTGGGCATCGCGCTTGTTCTGATCCTGTCGCAACGCCCTGCCGCTTTGCCGCCCGGTGAGGGGCTCGATTTCACCAACACGCTTGCGGCAGCGGGGCCGGCACCGCAGCCCTTGACCCAAGTGACGATGCGCGACGGTTACCCGTTGCAGGTGCGCCGTTATGCGGGGCAGGCGGCGGATGCGCCATTGCTGGTGTTGGTCCACGGGTCCGGCTGGCACGGGTTGCAATTTGATGCATTGGCGCGCGATCTGGCGGCATCGGCTGATGTTGTCGTTCCCGACTTGCGCGGCCATGGCACAACACCCGGACGGCGCGGCGATATCAATTACATCAACCAGTTCGAAGACGATCTGGCCGATCTGATCACGGCCACGGCGAAACCGGATCAAAAGGTCGTGCTGGCGGGGCATTCATCGGGGGGCGGATTGGCAATCAGGTTTGCCGGTGGGGCGCATGGTACGATGTTGGATGGCGCCGTGCTGATGGCACCTTTTCTCAAACATAACGCCCCGACCATGCGCCCGAACGCGGGCGGCTGGGCGCATCCGCTGCTGCGCCGGATCATCGGGCTTAGCATGTTGAACACATTTCGCATCACTGCGCTGAACCACCTGACAATCATGCAGTTCCGCATGCCGCAAGTCGTGCTTGACGGCCCCTTGGGCGACACGGCGACAACGGCCTATTCTTACCGGTTGAACACCGGCTTTGCGCCGCGCGGCGACTATTTGAAAGATGTCGCGGCCCTGCCACGTTTCACCCTGATTGCAGGCACCTCCGACGAGGCATTTGATGCCGCGCAATATGAACCTACCTTGTCTGCTGTCACGGACAAAGGGCGATATGTCCTTGTCGATGGCGTGGGCCACCTCGACATCGTGGACGCGCCAGAAACACGCCAAGCGATAGAAAGCCTGATCAATGACCTCTGACGCCATGGATGCCTTTTTCAAACTGCACAGCGATCTGCCCCGTGAAGGACCGGGGGAGCCTGCGGATATTGCATGGGCCACTGCGCTGGCAGGGATCAAACCCGCCGCACAGATGGCAGATGTGGCGTGTGGACCGGGGGCGGATATCGGCCCCTTGCTGACAGCCGCACCGCAGGGGCATGTGACCGCTCTCGACAAGACCGCGCAATTCGTTGATGCGGCGCGCAAAGATTGGCACGGTGACGGGCAGGTGACGGTGCTTAAGGCCGATATGGCTGCGATCATGAACAGCTATGATTTGATCTGGTGTGCCGGTGCCGTCTATTTTCTTGGGGTGACACAGGCGCTGAGCGCTTGGCGCAAATCCTTGAAACCGGATGGGGTGATCGCGTTTTCCGAAGCCTGCTGGTTCACCGATACCCCGTCTGATCAGGCCAGGGCGCTGTGGGACAAGGAATATCCAGCCATGACGGATGAGGCGGGTATCACCGCACAGATTGCGGCGGCGGGGTATGAGGTTTTGGGCACAAGACGTCTGGGTGATGCCGCATGGGAGGCTTATTTCACGCCGCTTGAAGCGCGTGTGCAGATGTTGCGCCCCACGGCGGACGCAGCCCTGCGCGCTGTCTTGGACGAGACAGAAGCGGAAATCGCCTGCTGGCGGGCACACCGCACCGAATTCGGGTATGTGTTGAGCGTTGTGCGCCCCCTATGAGTTTTGACGCCGATCTGACAGCCTGCGCCACCTTGGTCGAACGGGCGGACCCGTGGCGGTTTCGCGCGGTGATGGCTGCCCCTCTGGCCGCGCGCCGACAGCTGTTTGCGCTTTATGCCTTCAACGTCGAAGTGGCCCGCGCCCCTTGGGTGACGCAGGAACCGATGATTGCCGAAATGCGTCTTCAATGGTGGCGCGATGTCTGTGAACAGATTGCCAAGGGCGAGGTGGTGCGCCGCCATGAGGTGGCAACACCGCTGGCATCTGTCCTGACCCCGCCTCGGGCGCAGCTATTGGATGAACTGGTCGCTGCAAGGCGCTGGGACATCTACAAGGACGCCTTTGAGGATGCTGCGCATTTTGCCCGCTATATTGACCAGACTGCCGGACATCTGGCGTGGGTCGCTGCGAGCACGCTGGGGCAGGCGGATGAACAGGTGGTACGTGATGCCGCCTTTGCTGCCGGTATTGCTGCGTGGTTGCGCGCCATTCCCGAACTTGAGGCGCGCGGCCGCATTCCGCTGCTTGACGGCACCAACGAGGGTGTTGTGACCTTGGCCAAGGATGCGTTGGCGCGGCTTGCCAAGGCGCGTGCGCGGCGTTCAACGATCAGCCGCGCGGCGCGCCCTGCGCTTATGCATGTGGGGCCCGCGGCGGCTATCCTGTCCGCGGCGGTCAAAGATCCCGGCGCGGTGATAGAGGGGCAACTGCCCGATCCCGTTGACGGGGACCGCTTTGGCCTTGCTTTCCGCGCGATCACCGGGCGCTGGTAGGCGATTACGCGTCTTTCGGACGCATCACCAACCAGATCAGCGACCCGCCCGCCAAAGCCAGAAACGGGATCATCGCCATGTTCACAGCGGCCCAGCCTGTCGCGGCATCCCCGCCGGAACAGTTCATCAATCCGCCCGACGCCAGCGAGGCAAAGGTCACGCCGCCAAAGACCAATAGATCGTTCAACCCCTGCATGCGCCCGCGTTCATGCGGTTCATGCGCACCGGCCAGCATCGTTGTCGCCCCGATAAAGCCGAAGTTCCAGCCAAGGCCCAGCAGGATCAGTGCGATATAAAAGTTGCCCAGCTCGACCCCCTGAAGGGCCACAACCCCAGCAACTGCGAGGATTGCCATGCCCACGCCGACGATCTTTTCCACGCCGAAACGGGCGATCAGGTGGCCGGTGAAAAACGATGGCGCGAACATCGCCAGCACGTGGCCGGTCACGATATTGGACGCATCCGCCACCTGAAACCCGCAGCCCACAACCGCCAGCGGCGTGGAGGTCATCACCAGATTCATCAGCGCATAAGCCACCATGCCACAGATCACGGCAACGGCGATGCGCGGGGTGGTCAACAGCTGCCATAGGCTGCGCCCTTTTGGGGCATCCACAGATGGCACTGGCGGTTTCGGGATATCCAGCAGGAAGAACAGGCCCATGCCGATCACATTAAGGGCCATCGCTGCCAGATAGACCGGAAAAAACCGCATCACGGTGGCATCCGCGCCGGAGGACAGGATCGACACCAGCTGCGGTCCGATGATTGCCGAAATCAGCCCGCCTGCCATGACATAGGAAATCGCTTTGGGTCGGAAAGCTTCGGAGGCAGTGTCGGTCGCGGCGAAGCGGAAGAAGCCTTGCGATGACATATAGATGCCGGTCAGATAGCTGCCGATCAGGAAGACCCAGAAGTTGCTGATGCTCAGGGCATAAGCGCAGATAACCGCGCCGATCAATCCGCCCAGAGCCCCCACCAAAAAACCCGCGCGCCGCCCGTGTTTTTGCATCAGGGGCGACAGCCAGGGTGCGGTGGTCATCGACCCGAACACGATCATCGATATCGGCAAGGTGGCAAGGCAGACATTTGGCGAAAGCTGTTGTCCTGCCAAACCGCCAATCACAAAAATCATCGTGATCTGGCTGCCCAGAAAAGCTTGGGCCGCGACCAGAACAGCCACGTTGCGCTTGGCGCGGGTGTCATCAATCATTTGAAAAATCCTTTGTTGCGGGATGGGTAAACCTCAGTTTCGGGAGGGGCAACCCCTGCGCGCTCTTGTGCCTGCGCGCGGCTGGCCTAAAGTCGCGGGAATGGAGCCGACGGGTCATATACTTTTGCTGGCGGGCAGTGCAGAGGCACGGCAGATCGCTGTGGCGTTGCAGGAGCAGGGCCAAACGGTGCGTGCGGTGATGTCCGAACCACCGCGCGGGGCGGACCCGATGCCGGTCCGCTATGAGGTTTGCGCAGACGCGACCGAGGGCAGGATTGCCCAAGCCGCCCACGGCGCGCGTGCGATTATCGACGCAAGTCACGGGTTTGACGGTCATATGACACGGGTAGGGTACGGGGCGGCCAAGGCCTGCGGGTTGCCGTTTGTCACCCTGTCGCGCCCTGTTTGGGACACGCGGGAAGACCCGTTGTGGCAAAGGGCCACAGATATCGCATCCGCCATGCCGCTCATCACCCCGAAGGAGCGGGTGTTCTCGGCCACGGGCTGGGCCAGCCTGCCGGAATACGCGTCGTTTCGGGGGGCCTGTCTGATGGTGCGCCAGACCACGGTGCATCAGCGCGCTATGCCCTTTGATTTCGTGGAACCGGTGTTCGGTACAGCACCATTTTCCGTGGCGGATGAAATAGCGTTGTTCAAGGAACGCCGCGTCGATGTGTTGATCGCGCGCAACCTGGGCGGTGTACCCAGCCGCCCCAAACTGGAGGCAGCCAAAGCCCTGCGTTTGCGGGTGATCCTGATAGATCGGCCTGCCTTGCCCAAAGGGGTGTTCGTGGTCGATCAGGTCGCGCAGGTAATGACATGGGTGGCAGAGCTGTGAGTGATTTGGGTCGGATCATCCAAACTGATGCGGATGTGGCCGAGGGGGCTGCGTGGTTGGCACAAAAGGATGCGCGGTTTGCGCAGGCTCTGGTGCAGACCGGCCCGCTGCCGCTGCGGTTGAAACCGGACGGGTTTCGCGGATTGCTCGAAATCATCGTCAGCCAACAGGTCAGCGTCGCATCGGCAAACGCAATACGGGCGCGGATGCAGGCGGCAGGGCTGACCACGCAAGCGGCTGTGCTGGGCGCGGGCGAAGAGGGGCTGCGCCATGCGGGGCTCAGTCGTCCAAAGATACGGTATGCGTTGATTCTCGCAACGAGTGATCTGGATTACGCGTCGCTGCATGACCTTGACGACAGTGACGCCATGGCCCGGTTGACCGCGATCACCGGCATCGGCCCCTGGAGCGCGCAAATCTATGTGATGTTCTGCATGGGACGGGCGGATGTCTTTCCGCCGGGGGATCTGGCCTTGCAGGTGGCGGCGCAGAACCTTTTCGATCTGCCCGCGCGCCCCGGCGCGCAGGAACTTGCAGAACTGGCGCAGGCATGGACGCCGTGGCGGTCGGTTGCGGCCCGCGCGCTCTTTGCCTACTACCATATCTTGAAAAACAGGGAAGGTTTGGGATGACACGGGTATTGAACGCCGTACGGCGCGAGGCAAAATCAGGGGAAACACGGTCGGTCGTGGTCTTTCTGCATGGCTACGGGGCGAATGGGCCAGACCTTTTGGGCCTTGCCGACCCCTTGGGCGAACATCTGCCCGACACTTTGTTCGTTGCGCCGAATGCACCGGAAAACGTGGCAGGCATGCCTAACGGGTTTCAGTGGTTTCCGATCCCTTGGATCGACGGGTCTTCCGAAGAAGAATCGATGCGCGGCATGGACAGCGCCGTCGAGGATCTAAACGCCTTTCTTGATGCGTTGATGGTGGATGAGGACGTGCTGCCCGAACAGGTCGTCTTGTTCGGCTTCTCCCAAGGCACGATGATGGCCCTGCATGTGGCGCCGCGCCGCGAAGACGCGGTTGCCGGCGTTGTGGCGTTTTCCGGCCGGCTGTTGTCACCGGATCTTCTGGCGGATGAGGCTGTGGTCAAACCGCCGGTCCTTCTGGTGCATGGCGATCAGGACGATGTTGTACCGCCGCAGTCCTTGCCCGAAGCCGCCGAAGCACTTGAGGCTGCCGGTTGGAAAGATGTCTACGCCCATATCATGAACGGCACCGCCCACGGCATTGCGCCGGATGGGCTGAGCGTGGCGCTGGCGTTTATGCGCGACAAACTGGGGCTGTAAAAACGGTCATATCACTGTGACAATCCGCACCTAATGTCGTTCCCGACATCTAGTGGAATTCTATGGCTTGCCAGAGAAAAACCACGAGATATAGTCGGATCAAACGGCAGAGGGTGCTTCCACGATGGATGGCGATTTCAGGACCGAATTTACCAGACACCCGGCGGGGCTGAAACACAGGCCCGCCTTGGTGTTGAATGCGGATTATCGACCGCTCAGCTATTATCCCTTGTCGCTATGGTCGTGGCAGGATGCGATCAAGGCGAAGTGGCTAGACCGCGTGGATATCGTTGCTGAATATGACGACTGCGTGAAAAGCCCGACCATGACGCTGAAAATTCCGTCAGTTGTTGTGTTGAAAGATTTTGTAAAACCTCAAAAGCGCGTGGCCTTCACGCGCTTTAATTTATTCTTGAGGGACGAATTCCGCTGCCAATATTGCGGTGCGCGCGGTGATCTGACCTTTGATCATGTGGTGCCACGGGCCGCGGGCGGGGTCACGTCATGGCAGAATGTGGTGGCGGCCTGTAGCCCGTGCAATCTGAGTAAGGGATCGAAACCCTTGCACCGCACCGGCTTGCATCTGCGCAAACCCCCGCGCCAACCCGCTGCAGAAGAGCTGCGCAATATGGGGCGCAAATTCCCGCCAAACCTGCTGCATGAAAGCTGGATGGATTTTCTGTACTGGGATGCAGAGCTGGAAGCCTGAGGTTTCTGCTTTCGTGCGAGCGCTCCTCCGACCCAAACGGGCCGGGAGATGTCAGTCATCGCCTTGTGCCGCGGATGACAGCATTTCGCGCTGCGCGCAAAGTCGCCCAATCGCATCAAGCAAGACTTGCTTGGAGAATGGTTTTGTCAGGCGGATATGTTCGGCGGTCATGTCACCTTGCGGTGTCGGGTGGTCCGGCGTGTAGCCGGACATCAGGATCACCGGCAAATCAGGGTCCCGTTCTCTGAGTTTCAGGGCCAGCGCAGCCCCTTGCAATTCTCCCGGCATCACCATGTCGGTGATCAACGCGTCAATGTCCGGCGTTGCATGATAGGTTTGAACAGCTTCGTCGCCACTTGCGGCCGTTGTGACCCGATAGCCGGCAGCTTCGAGGTTTGCTTGCAGCACATTGCGCACGGCGGTTTCGTCTTCGACCAGCAGGAAGTGACTGCATCCTACGGGGCTTTGAGCGCTGCTTTGAGCAGGGGGCGCGTCGTTCGGGTTTTCCACGGGCGTGACAGCAGGGAAGAAAAGTTTGAAACGGGTCCCCTTACCGGTTTCTGTTTCGACCTGAAGGTTGCCGCCGGATTGGGTGACAAACCCGTCCACCATCGCCAGCCCCATGCCGGATCCTTTTCCGGGTCCCTTTGTGGTGAAGAACGGATCAAACACATTGCCCAGAATGCCCTCGGCGATGCCCGTACCGTTGTCACCGATTGCCAGCATCACATAGCGGCCCGACGCGATCTCCTGCTTGCGACTATCGAGGGCAGTTTCCTCGATCCGGACATTTGAGGTTTCGATGCTCAGTTTTCCTTGTGCGTCCATCGCGTCACTGGCGTTAAGCAACAGGTTCAGAATTGCGTTTTCCAGCGTTGGACCGTCAAGCCGGACCTGCCAAAGCCCCGCCGCCAGCGAAAGGTTGACCTCGATCGATTCCGGCAAACCGCGCCGCATCCAGTCTTTCGCGTGGCGTACGACCGCGTTCAAATCAATGATCTCCGGTTCCAGCGGCGCTTTGCGGGCAAAGGCAAGCATGGAGCGCGTCAGATCGGCACCGCGCCGTGTGGCTTGCAGACTGGCATCAATCATCCGTATCAATTCCGGATCGGTGAGATCATCGCGCACCATTTCAAGGTTGCCCATAATCACGGCCAGCAGGTTGTTGAAATCATGCGCAATGCCGCCCGACAGCTTGCCGATGGCTTCCAGTTTGCGCACCTGATCAAGGCGGGCCTCCAGATCGATCCGTTCAGAAATATCGGTGGTGACACCGTTAAACCGAACGACCTTGCCGGTTTCATCCAGAACCGATTGACCAAAAGCCAGAAACCACAGGTATTCACCGCTTTTGGTCCTGAAACGATGCTCGCTCAGATAGCCTTTGGAGGGGTTTTCAAGATGGGCGTGCAGTTTCGCGAGGTACTTTTCGACATCGTCAGGATGCAGAAGGTTCACCGTTGACCCCTGCATTGCCTCCCTTAGCTCCTGCGGCGTATATCCCAGACTGGTCGCGTAACCCGGCGACATATAAAGTTTATCGGTAGTGAGGTCCCAGTCCCAAATAGAGGACCGGCTGGTCGCAAGGGAAAGCCGTTCCTCGCTCAGGGCAAGCGCTTGGAACAATTTGTCTTTCTTGTCCGCTTCGGCTTTGGCGCGATTGCGTTCTGTGACCAGCAGATATTCGATTACGCCACCCAACAGCCCCGCCGCGAGTCCGACGATAAACGGCAGCGGATACGCGAGCGGTGAATCGATCTTTCCGTGTTGTAAAAATACGGCGAGCTGAAGGGCAAGGACGCCGACCAATACGAACCCCATCAACCTGAACAGGGACATGTCCTTGAACATGCGAAAGTGGCGGCGCAAATCTGGCCTGTTCATCGAAGCTATCCTTTGTTGCCTTGCCTGATAAGCGGGCGAAAGCGGGACATTTTTCGGAATTAGGATTGGCGGTCGAATGTCCCCTGCGTCATGTAACTACAGGGGCATAGCGGTCGCTGTCTACAGACGCGGTCCCATGCCGATGCTGCGATTTGGTTCTGGGCGCGTGACCCGCCAAGCGACGCAGCTCAGGGCGGGTCGCGATGTCTTGTCAGTTCAAAAGTCCAGCTCAACCCACACCGGCACGTGGTCCGACGGCTTTTCGCCGGCGCGCACGTCCTTGTCGATCTGGCAATCGCGCAACATATCAGCGCAGGCAGGGCTAAGCAGGAAGTGATCGATGCGGATGCCGTTGTTGCGGTTCCATGCGCCGGCTTGGTAATCCCAAAAACTGTAATGGCCGGGGCCGGTGGTGCGGGCGCGAAACGCTTCGGTCAGGCCAAGGTTCAGTAATCGACGCCATGCAGCACGGGATTCGGGACGAAACAGCGCGTCCTCGCGCCAGGTTTCGGGTTTTGCCGCATCTTCGGCCTGCGGAATGATGTTGTAATCGCCCGCCATCAGAAAGGGCATTTCTTCGGCCAGCAACACACGCGCGCGCGCCTCAAGGCGATCCATCCACGCCAGCTTATAGTCGAATTTGGGGCCGGGGGCGGGATTGCCGTTGGGAAGATACAGGCCACAAATGCGCACTGCGTCTTTTTCGCCAATCACTGTTGCCTCGATCCAGCGGGCCTGTTCATCGCTGTCATCCCCGGGCAAGCCGCGCGTGACGTCCTCGAGCGGCAGCTTCGACAGGATCGCAACGCCGTTGAACGATTTCTGCCCGTGTGTGTGCACATTGTAACCGCGCTGTTCAAAAACCTCGGCGGGAAAGGCTGCGTCGACGGATTTGATTTCCTGCAACAGCACCACATCGGGCGCCGCTGTGTCGAGCCAGGCGGGCAGGGCGTCAATGCGGGCTTTGATGCCGTTGATGTTGAAGGTTGCAATCTTCATTTTTTCCTACCCCGTGAGGTTGTTTTCGCAGGCCAAATTTTTTCGTTTCGGCATCCGCAGGACTTACCCATAGGATGATTCTGTTACCTGAAATTCAATCAGAGATTGAAGTTGCGGTTGTTCTGCCGAAGAAACCGGATGCGAGCCTGTGTGTTGGTAACTCTTTTGTGGCCTGTGGAAAAGACGCGAATCTCTGCCTGTTCGGCAGGGCTGCGCCTTTTCCTTCATGTGGGCGGGTCTGTGGACAAATTGGACGGGCAAAACTTTCGGTTGGCAACTCTCCTTTAGCGAGTAGTTGTAATATTGTTAACAGCCAATAATTGCGAAACCTCAAACAAAAGGACTTTACTCATGACAGCACTTGCCCTTTCTAGCGTCACCTCCAAGCCTTCGACCGCTGCTGAAAACAGCATCGACAACGGTACAAACAACAGTCGTTTTAATGCCGGTTCAACAGCACCGGCCGGCGATATGATGGCGGGGGACGGCGTCGAGATGTTCACATGCAGCATTCTCGGCTCTGGCTCAAGCATCGTCGATGGCGACCAGACCCACATGTTTACCTGTAGTATCTAGCCTGTTTCGCGGTACCAAACGGGTCCGGTGAAACCGCCGGGCCTGCAATTCCGGCCCTTAAGCATCAGGTACACCATGAGCAATGTCATCACATTCAGGCCCGCGCGCCGACGTAGTCGGACACAGAACCTTCGCGCCTTGATGGCGGGGCTTGCACAGGGGCGCCGTGCACAGGGCGACGTGTATTGGCTGAAAGAAAACGCCGAGGTACTGGGCATGCTGACGGCGACGAAGGCCGCGATGTCTGCGGGTGACCTTGCCCCTTATGCGGAATTTTACGACACGCTTGAGAATAAGCTACAATTCTTCCCACAGTACTACCGGTTTTTCCTGTCGATTTGTCTGGATCTTGAGGATCTGGGAATGGATGGACACAAGGGTAAGGCCCTGTGCCAATGGGTGGCTGATGCAGGATTGGTCAGGGCCGAGCTATCGGATTTGCAACGTGCCGAGGCGCACCGTTTATTGGCCAGACGCGGGGTCTGCGACCCCCGTGCGGCAGAGGTGGTGAAGGGCCGGTTGCGCCGTTTTGCAGAGCGGGCGGGCACCTTTGCGCTGCCGAACAAAAAGGCCGCTTACGAACTGACACATATCGTTTTTTACCTGTCGGATTACGGCAAACAGGACGCGCAGTTAAGCGCAGGTATTTTAACGAGTCTGCATTTCGCAGGTGTGCTGGCTTATTTGGATCAAAATCATGATCTACTGGCCGAAGTCTGCACCGCACTCCAACTCACAGGAGATACGCCAAGCCCGATCTGGACGCAGGCTGTTGCCGACGCTCATGCGCTTATTTTGCCGGTCAGTGGGGTGCCTGAATACCCCCGTCACGATGCATTTCACAGCTATCTGGTGACCGGCTGGGCACAAGCCATACAGGGTTACACGAGCTTTGAGGCGCAAGTGCCTGAAGGAGCGTTATATTTTGAATCCAAAGTGCCGCAAGGCGGCGCGCTTCGGTCTTTGTCCCTATGCCTTTACGATCTTGGCCCAAAACGCAGCGAAAGCTGGCCCAACATGCGCGCGCAATTCATGCCTTGGCTCGATCGCCAAAGCCAGCATGTGCTTGAACAGGCCGAAGCATCGACCCCGCATTTCGCAGCGTTCTTTGAAAGCTTCGCGCGGGCCAACAATGGACATGTGGCCAAGGCGGGATAATTTACATCGAAAAGGATGTGCCGCAGCCGCAGGATGATGTGGCATTCGGGTTGTCGATCACGAACCGTGCGCCGATCAACTCTTCGGAAAAATCAATCACCGCATTGGCGAGGAAGGGCAGGGAAATACTGTCGACGACGACCTTCTGACCGTCGCCTTCCAACACCAGATCATCATCCTTCGGTTCATCCAGCGCGATTTCATACTGAAACCCCGAACAACCGCCGCCATCCACGGCGACGCGCAGCGCCTTGCCATCACCGGCGGCACCAATCTCGGAAAGGCGTTCAAAGGCGCGGGGGGTCACTTTGGGGGGCAGGTTCATGGGGGCACTCCGGTGGGGCGGTTTTCATCGCTGGTTTTACCTAATATAGAAAGCCCAAGGACAGGCCACAAGGACCAGCCGCCATGCGCGCACCATATGCCTCTGATCCCGTACACGCCCGGGGACGGCGGGTGCGCGAAGAGGAAAGCACTTTTCGCTCCTGCTATCAGCGGGACCGCGACCGGATCATTCATGCCAGCGCTTTTCGCAGGCTCAAACACAAAACGCAGGTTTTTGTGGAGCATGAGGGCGATTATTACCGCACGCGACTGACCCATTCGATCGAGGTGGCGCAGGTGGCGCGTACGATTTCCGGCGCTTTGGGGCTGAACGGGGAGCTGACGGAAGCGGTGGCGCTGGCGCATGACCTGGGCCACACGCCCTTTGGCCACACAGGCGAGGATGCGCTGCACGCGGCGATGGCCCCTTACGGCGGCTTTGATCACAACGCGCAGGCGATCAAGATCGTGACGTCGTTGGAACGCCACTATGCGGAGTTCGACGGATTGAACCTGACATGGGACACGCTGGAAGGGATCGCCAAACATAACGGGCCGGTGACCGGTGATTTGCCCTATGCTCTGGCGGAATATGACGCGCTGCATGATCTTGAACTGCACACCCACGCCAGCGCCGAAGCGCAGGTCGCGGCCTTGTCCGACGACATCGCCTATAACAACCACGATCTGCACGACGGGCTGCGCGCAGGTCTGTTCACGGATGAGGAAATCATCGCGCTGCCCTTGGTCGGCGCGGCCTTTGCAGAGGTGGATTTGAGGTATCCAGATACCGATGGCTATCGGCGCAGACACGAAGCCTTGCGGCGGGTGTTCGGTGTGATGGTGGCGGATGTGATTGATACCTCTCGCGCTAACCTGGAGGGCAGCGGCGCAACTTCTGCGCATGATATCAGGCGCTTGGGGCGCACAGTTATCATGTTCTCACAACAAATGTGGCGGGATTTGCAGGAAATCCGCGCCTTTCTGTTCAGCCGAATGTATCGTGCGCCCTCCGTTATGGTAAAACGGACCGAGGTTACAAAGATCGTCGAGGACCTGTTCCCGATGTTCCTTGAAAACCCCACGCTTTTGCCGCGCCATTGGGCCAGACAGATCGAAGAGGCGGCGCAAGATCAGACCACGCTCGCGCGGATGGTTTGTGACTACATTGCCGGAATGACCGACCGATATGCCTATGCAGAACACGCGCGCTTGACCAAAGATGCAACGCGTTAGGGCTTGAGTGCGCAAATTGAGGTGATAGAGACACAAGCGAATAAGGAACTGACTATGAATATCTTTGCCGAAATCCGCGATCTTGTCACAACCACCTTGGACCAAATGGTGTCCGCCGGAACATTGCCGGAGGGGTTGAATTTCGATCCCATCACAGCCGAGCCCCCGCGCGATCCGGCGCATGGCGATATGGCGACCAATGCCGCAATGGTACTGGCCAAGCCCGCGGGCATGAAGCCACGCGATATTGCCGAAATGCTGGCAAGCAAGCTGGCCGAAGATCCGCGCATCACATCGGCCGAAATCGCAGGGCCGGGTTTTTTGAACCTGCGTCTTGCACCAAGCAACTGGCAAGCGATTGCAAAAACGGTACTGAGCGAAGGCACAGCATTTGGTCGTGGCTCCTTGGGGCAGGGCAAAAAGGTTAACGTCGAATATGTCTCGGCCAACCCGACGGGGCCGTTACATGTGGGACATACGCGCGGCGCGGTGTTCGGGGATGCGCTGGCGTCGTTGCTGGATTTCGCCGGCTTTGACGTGACGCGTGAATATTACATTAACGACGGCGGCGCACAGGTCGACGTTTTGGCGCGCTCTGTCTATCTGCGTTATCAAGAAGCGCACGGGCAAAAGGTTGCATTTCCCGACGGGACTTATCCGGGCGACTATCTGATCGAAGTCGGCGAGGCGCTGAAAGCCAAGGTGGGGGATGCCTATCTGGATAAGGGCGAACAGGTGTGGATCAGTGATATCCGCGAATTTGCCACTGAAAAGATGATGGACCTTATCCGCAGCGATCTCAAAGCTTTGGGTGTCGAGATGGATGTGTTCTATTCCGAAAAGTCGCTTTATGGCACAGGCCGGATCGAAGCTGCGCTGGAAGACCTTAAGAACAAGGGCCTGATCTATGAAGGCGTGCTTGAGCCGCCAAAGGGCAAGAAGCCCGAAGATTGGGAACCGCGCGAGCAGACGCTGTTCAAATCGACAGAGCATGGCGATGATGTGGATCGTCCGGTGATGAAGTCCGATGGCGGCTGGACTTATTTCGCGCCGGACATTGCGTATCACTACGACAAGGTGCAGCGCGGCTTTGACTTGTTGATCGACGTCTTTGGCGCGGACCACGGTGGCTATGTCAAACGGATGAAGGCGGCTGTGTCGGCGTTGTCGGGGGGCACTGTGCCGCTGGACATCAAGCTGACGCAGCTGGTCAAGCTGTTCAAGAACGGTGAGCCTTTCAAGATGTCCAAACGGGCAGGGACGTTCGTGACCCTGCGCGATGTGGTCGATCAGGTTGGCCCCGATGTGACACGCTTTGTGATGCTGACCCGCAAGAACGACGCGATGCTGGACTTCGATTTCGACAAGGTGCTGGAGCAAAGCCGCGAGAACCCTGTGTTCTACGTGCAATACGCCCATGCGCGGGTGGCATCCGTGCTGCGCAAGGCGGCAGAGGCGGGCATCGCAACCGATGATGCGACACTTGCAGCGGCGGACCTGAGCCTGCTGGATCACGAGAGCGAGTTGGGTGTGCTGCGCAAGCTGGCCGAGTGGCCACGACTGGTTGAAACAGCCGCGCGCACAAACGAACCCCACCGCGTTGCGTTTTACCTGTATGAACTGGCGGCCGATCTGCACGGGCATTGGAACAAGGGCAACGAGGTGACGTCCTTGCGCTTTATTCAGGATGATCCGGCAACCTCTCAGGCAAAAATTGCCCTTGCACGGTCCACGGCGATTGTAATTGCGGCAGGGCTTGGTATTCTTGGTGTCACACCGGCAGAAGAGATGCGTTAAGACAGATCGCGCCGACACACAGGTAACCCCAAAACTGGACCCATCGGGCAATGTATCCGCTGGGCGATGAGGCAAAGATGGCAGATTACACGTCTTCCCCCATGGCGGGGGAATACTATGACGATTCACTTTCCGTAGCCGGATCAACTGGACCGTCCAACAGTTTGACAACACTTACAAATGTGGCAGGGGCGGTGGTGTCCTTTGCGCTTATCGTGGGCATCGGGGTATGGGGCTACAAGCTGCTGGTCCGTGATGTAAGCGGCATTCCCGTGGTCCGCGCGGCCAGCGGCGAAATGCGCATCCGTCCCGATGAACCGGGTGGTGAAAAGGCCAGCCATCAGGGTCTGTCTGTGAATGCGGTTGCGGCGGTCGGCACGGCGGCAAAACCGGCGGACCGGCTGATCCTTGCGCCTAAACCGATTGACTTGACGGCGGAAGATCAGGTGATGCCGGCCTCGATGGTGACATCAGGGCCACAGGCGGCGCAGGTCGCCAATCTGCCCGAAGATGCCACCGTTCTGGATGCAAACGAGGTGACGGCCGCCCTTGAAAGCGGCAATGTTGATGATCTGGTGGCGCAATTGACCGCCGGCGTCGCGCCGATCAGCGATCTGGGTAATTCGACCGAAGAGACGCTTGCGTCCGTCAACAGTTCGATCGTTGAGGAAGTAGTCGCCGCCGAAGAACAGGTTGCGGCCCTTGTGGCGGGACCGGGTCTGCGCCAGTCCAAACGTCCTAAAAAACGCCCCGCTGTGCGTGCCTCTGTCACGCCTGCCGCGGTGGTGTCATCGGGCAGCACCTCTAACGAGGTCAAGGCATCCAGTTTGCCTGCTGGTACGCGGCTTGCACAGCTTGGTGCGTTTGACAGTCCCGAAGTGGCCCGCGAGCAATGGGACCAGTTGAGCCGTCGTTTCGACGTCTATCTGTCGGGCAAAACCCGCATTGTACAGAAAGCCACCAGCGGTGGTCGGGTGTTCTATCGCCTGCGCGCAATGGGCTTTGAGGATATCGCGGATGCCCGCCGGTTCTGTTCGGCACTGGTTGCGGAAAACGCCGATTGCATTCCGGTCGTGACCCGCTGATGACTTTTGGCGCGACGATCATCGATGCGGATGGTTTGCGCCTGACGGCAGACGAAAAAACGCTGTTTCGCGACGCCGACCCCTTCGGGTTTATCCTGTTTGCCCGCAACATCGACACGCCCGATCAGGTCCGTGCGCTTTGCGACGAGATGCGCGAGGCGGTCGGGCGCGAGGCGCTTATCACCATAGATCAGGAAGGCGGGCGGGTGCAGCGGATGCGTGCGCCTTATTGGCGCGAATGGATGCCGCCGCTTGAACTGGTCGCTTTGGCGGGGGTGCAAGCACCACGGGCGATGTATCTGATGTACCGGATCATCGCAGCAGAGTTGCGCAGCGTCGGGATTGATAGCAATTGCGCACCCATGGTCGATGTCGCGGGGGCGGCGACCCATGCTTTCCTGCGCAACCGGTGCTACAGCAGCGATCCCGTGCGCGTGGCGCAACTGGGGCGCGCCGCTGCGGATGGCATGTTGTCGGGCGGGGTTCTGCCGGTGCTGAAACACATGCCCGGCCATGGCCGTGCGACCATGGACAGCCATTTTGATCTGCCAACAGTTTCTGCACCATTGGATGATTTATTTCAGACCGATTTCGTACCTTTCAAAGCGTTGAACCACTTGCCCATGGGGATGACCGCGCATCTGGTTTACGAGGCGCTTGATGACACACCGGCAACCTTATCGCCCAAGGTGATGCAACTGATCCGTAATGATCTTGATTTTGACAACTTGATCATGACCGACGACATTTCGATGAAAGCCCTGTCCGGCACGCCCTCTGAAAACGCGGCCGCCGCGATCAAAGCGGGTTGTGATGTTGTGCTTTATTGCAACGCGTCGCTGGAAGACAGGCGTGCGGTAACGCAAGCGGCAGGGCGCATGACACCAACGGCGCAGATCCGCGCCGAACGCGCCCTTGCTATGCGCACCCAACCTGACGCCGTTGACATTCCGGCCCTTGAGCGCGAGTTTGAAGCGCTTTTGGGCGGGGCGGTGCATGGCTGAAACTCTATTCCAGGAAGACAAGGTATCGGTCGCCGAAAGGATGGCTGCCGAGGCGTTGATCATCGACGTGGACGGCTTTGAAGGGCCGCTTGACCTGTTGCTGACGCTAAGCCGTACGCAGAAGGTCGATTTGCGCAAAGTGTCGGTGTTGCAACTGGCACGGCAGTATCTGGCTTTTGTGGAAAAGGCCAAGGCGCTGCGGCTTGAACTTGCCGCGGATTATCTGGTGATGGCGGCGTGGCTGGCGTTTTTGAAATCCCGCCTTCTGTTACCCCCTGACCCCACCGAGGAGGGCCCGTCGGGCGAAGAGCTGGCCGCACATCTGGCGTTCCAGCTTGAGCGGTTGCAAGCGATGCGCGATGCGGCGGCGCGGCTGATGGCGCGGGACCAGTTGGGGCGTGATTTCTTTGCCCGGGGGCAGACGCATGAAGTCGAACGGGTGCGCAAGGTCACCTATACCGCCACCCTTCTGGACCTGATGCAAGGCTATGCGCGGATCAGGACCAAGGACGAATTCCGTCCCTTTGTGATGGACCGTGACGCGGTTTTCACCATGGAACAGGCCTTGGAGCGGATGCGCGGATTGATCGGCTATGCGGGCGACTGGGGCGATCTGATGAGCTATCTGCCCGAGGGCTGGGAAAGCGACCCGGTCAAGCGCCGCTCTGCGACCGCGGCTACATTTGCGGCCTCCCTGGAGCTGGTAAAGGAGGGCCATCTGGAGATCCGGCAAAACGAAAGTTTTGCGCCGATCCAGTTGCGAAAAAGGGATACGCCGCGTGGCTGAAGAGATTGAAACACCGGAAGAAAGCCTGTTCGAAGCGCCCCCCATGGCCGAACAGGAACGCATGATCGAAGCCGTGCTTTTTGCCACCTCGGAACCGATTACCCTGCGTGATCTGGCGGCACGGATGCCGCATGGCTGTGATCCGGCCGAAGCGATGGTGTATCTGCGCAAACGCTACGAGGGGCGCGGGGTTCAAGTTGTGCGTGTCGGGGATGGATATGCGATGCGCACGGCGGCGGATCTGGGTTTTTTGATGCAACACGAAACCGTCGAAATCCGCAAACTCAGCCGCGCCGCGATCGAAACGCTGGCGATTATTGCCTATCACCAGCCGGTCACCCGTGCCGAGATCGAGGAAATCCGTGGCGTTTCCGTATCGCGCGGGACGGTGGACCAGCTGCTTGAAATGGAGTGGATCCGTTTCGGGCGGCGCAAGATGACGCCGGGCCGGCCGGTGACATTTGTTGTGACGCAAGGGTTCCTGGACCACTTTGGCCTTGAGAACGCGCGCGACCTGCCGGGGTTGAAAGAACTGCGTTCCGCCGGATTACTGGAAAGCCGCGCGCCATTGGGCGACGCGCCGGTGCCGGGGGATGGCGGAATTGACGAAGAAACCAACGAGGGCCAGTCCGAACTGTTCGAGGATTAATTCCGCCGGTTTGCAAGAAGGGCCTGAAAATCGCCGCAATCCTTGCTATATAGAGGATTGAGGCAAAGCGAGGAGCAGTCAATGAACCAGATCATCAACATGATCATCCGTCAGGTGATGCACCAATTGGTCCGTCGCGGTGTCAGTGCGGGCTTTGACAAGGCCAGCGAGATAGGCCAGCGCCGCAAGGGCCAAGGGCGCAACGCCCAGCAATTGCCGCCCGATGCGCTGGATGACTATGGCAACCCGATCGCACCACAGCTGACCCCCGAAGAGCGCCGCCAGCAACGCCACGCCCGCCAACAGGCGCGGCAGGCGAAACAGGCGATGAAGGTCATGCGACGGGTGAAATAACCCCTGATGTCGCAGGGATTTCCTGCGTTTATGCTTTGAAGTGTTTTGACAGTTTCAGGCCTTGGCCCTGATAGTTTGACGCCAGTTCTGCGCCGTAGAGCTGTGTAGGTGCTTCGCACATGCGTTCATAGACTAAGCGGCCCACAACCTGACCGTGCTCCAGCACGAAGGGGGCCTCGTGACAGCGCACTTCCAGCACGCCGCGTGATCCGGCACCGCCTGCGTCTGCATAGCCGAAACCGGGGTCGAAAAAGCCCGCATAGTGGACACGAAATTCACCAACCATTGCCAGATAGGGGGCCATTTCGGCCGCGTAGTCCGGCGGAATTGTCACCGCCTCGCGGCTGACAAGGATATAAAACGCGCCGGGATCAAGAATGATCTGGCCGTTGCTGCTGTGAACTTCTTCCCAATATTCTGCCGGTTCGTAATAGCCGATATTGTCCAGATCAATCACGCCCGTATGCGGTTTGGCGCGGTAACCGACCAGCGTCGTTTCGGGAAGTTTCAGATCAACGGAAAACCCCAGCCCTTCGTCAATCACCGCATCGCCATCGACCAACGGGGTCACGTCGTGCAGGGCGCGCAGCGCATCGTCGTTCAACACGGCATCGCCGCGCCCGAAACGGATCTGGTTCAACCGCATGCCGGGGCGCACCAGTACAGAAAACGAGCGTGGACAGATTTCAGCGTAAAGCGGGCCCGCGTAGCCCGGTGCAATGCGGTCAAATTCGGTGCCGCCGTCGGTGATGGTACGGGTCAACAGGTCAAGACGGCCGGTCGAGCTTTTGGCGTTGGCGACGGCTGACAGATCGGCGGGCAGGTCCAGACGTTCCATCAGGGGCACAACATAAACGCAGCCTTTCTCAAGCACCGCCCCGTCGTTCAGATCGACGCGGTGCATTTCGAATTCTTCAAGCCGGTCAGATACTTTCGCGCCATGCCCCGCCAGAAACGACGCGCGCACGCGATAGGCCACATCGCCAAGGCGCAGATCAAGGCTGGCAGGTTGGATCTGTTCCGACGTGATCGCGGGGCGGGCGGTAATTTCGCCGGCGTCGATCATCGTCTGGATCAGCTGATTGGGGATCACACCCTGCATGACGTCATTCATTTCGGGGATCCCTTGTTAAAACTCAAACGCCCGCACACCCAAGGGGCTGCGAGCGTTTGATGTATGTCGGTTGGTCGGGCTAGCAGGACTCGAACCTGCGACCTTCCGTCCCCCAGACGGACGCGCTACCAGACTGCGCCATAGCCCGACATGGGGGTGTTCATAGCTGATCTTTGAAGCCGCGCAAGAGAGAATTGGCACAAAGCGCATCGGATCAGTCGTTTGATGGCGAGGCTGCACCTGTCTGTCGTGCACCGGGTCGCGTTGCAGCCATGGAATCGCGCAGAACCGTCAGCTTTTCAAGCAAGGGCGCAATTTTGCGGGCCTGCGTCGTGTTCAACTGCTTGCAGGTAAAGGCCGCACTTAAAACTGCGGGCGCGGCGCTGATTTCATGTTCCGGCGTGAACGCCGGCATGTCGATGACGCGCGGTTTGGGTGCTGCGGGGTGCGGGGCTTGCGCGGGTTCGGGCCCCGCGTCGGCGTCCGGCGCGTCTTGGACTGTTACAGAATCGTCTGTAGCACCGTCTACCGGCATGTTGTCGGAAACGTCGGGTTGATCCGCGTCCGCCACCGACCGGCGCAAAAAGGCGGGCAGGGCGGCGGTGTCATCATCTGCGGGCGCAGATTCTTCCTGCTCGGGATCATCCGTCGCGGTTTCGTCCTCATCCGCTTCAACCACATCCTGCGATGGCTGGGATGTTTCTTCCGATGTCGCGTCTACGGGGGCCGGTGATTCTTCCGCGGCACCTTCGGTAGATTCTGCCGTTTCGGGCTGGTCTTCCAGTTCGTCCGCCACAAGGGGCACTTTTTCGAAAACCGGTTCGGGGCGTGCCATCGGGGCAGGTTCGACAATGGTGATATGTTCGTTCACCTGCGCGGGTTCGACGCTTTCGGCCTCTTCGGCTGCCTCTTCAGGCTGGTCGGCGGACGCGGGTGCCGAGGTCTGCGCTGGTTCGGGGGCCGCGCCGTCCTGTGGGGCGGATTGGGCAGGGAGTTCCGTTTGTGCCTCCGCACTTTCTTCCTGTGAGACATGCGCTGCCGCGTCAGCAGGCGATGCATCTTTTGCATCTTCAGCAGTGAGCGATTCTGGCACGTCAGCAACGGTTTCGGGCTGCACGTCAGCCGCTGGACCCGCTTCTTCATCGGTTTGAGATGGTGCCGCTGCATTGTCCACAGCAGGCGCGGCTTCGCCTTCGGCCCGTGCTGTCTGAGGGGCCTCATCTTTTACGGTTTCGACCGCAGCTGCATCGGCTGATGACGCATCATCAGGCGTGGCGGTGTCCTCGACAGGTGCCGTTTCAACGACAGGGTCCGCAGCGGGCGCGACGGTTTCCGCTGTGTCCTCAACGGGCTGGGTTTTCTTGTCGAAATTCAGCACGACGCCGGTTTCTTCCTGTGCCTCTTCGGGCACATCGATAAAGGGCGTGGGCGGGGATTCGTCGAGCAGCGATTGGGTCAACTCGTCCAGCGGTTGTGACAGGGCCGCGACATGGTTCATGCCTTCTTCGCGCAGGATTTTCTGGACGCCTTTGATCGTCAGGCCGTCCTCGTGCAGCAATTGTTTGATCCCACCCAACAACAACATATCGTTGGGGCGATAATAGCGCCGTCCGCCGGCGCGTTTTACCGGACGCACCTGTGTGAATTTGCTTTCCCAAAAGCGCAGCACATGGGCTTGAATGCCCAGCCAGTCAGCGACTTCGGAAATGGTGCGAAAGGCATCCGCAGACTTGGCCATCAGATCAGGACTTGTTGCCGTCCGCGACGCGGTCTTTCATCAGGTGCGACGGACGGAACGTCAGCACACGGCGCGGGTTGATCGGCACTTCTTCGCCGGTCTTGGGGTTGCGGCCGACGCGGGCAGTTTTATCCCGCACAGAGAAGGTGCCAAACGATGATATCTTGACCTGATCGCCACTGACCAGCGCGTCCGACATGTGATCTAGAACAGATTCGACCAGTTGCGCGCTTTCATTGCGCGACAGACCCACTTCGCGGAAGACCGCTTCGCTCAGGTCCATACGCGTCAAGGTTTTATTCGTCATCCAACTTCCCCCGGGTTTTTCCCACCATAACGGCGGGCAAATTTAAGAGTC
Source organism: Sulfitobacter geojensis (assembly GCF_000622325.1). NCBI lineage: Bacteria > Pseudomonadati > Pseudomonadota > Alphaproteobacteria > Rhodobacterales > Roseobacteraceae > Sulfitobacter > Sulfitobacter geojensis. The sequence continues at coordinate 2,499,007 of NZ_JASE01000005.1, read as the reverse complement.
AATATCAATGACTTGGGCAGGCGTCTTTATGCGAATATGCAAAGGCGTGCTGCACAGGTTACCAGCGCAGAACAACCGCCCCCCAGGCCAGCCCGCCGCCGATTGCTTCGGTAACGATCATATCGCCGGCTTTGATCTGTCCACGCTCACGCCCCACAGACAGGGCCAGCGGGATTGATGCGGCAGAGGTATTGCCGTGATCCTGCACTGTGACCACAACGTTTTCCATCGGCAGGCCCAGCTTTTTGGCAGTGCCCTGAATGATGCGGATGTTGGCCTGATGGGGCACGATCCAGTCTACATCCTGCGGGGCGATGCCCGCGCGTTCCATCGCGGTGGTGGCGGTCGCGGCCAGCTTGCCAACAGCATGGCGGAACACTTGATTGCCCTGCATGCGCAGATAGCCGGTGGTGCCGGTGCTGACACCGCCGTCCACATACAGCAGTTCGCGGTGGCGCCCGTCCGAATTCAGATCGGTGGCAAGGATGCCGCGATCGGAGGCATCGCCGGTGCCGTCTTGTGCTTCCAGCAGAACCGCACCAGCCCCGTCGCCGAACAGCACACAGGTGCTGCGGTCGGTCCAATCCATGATCTTGCTGAATGTTTCGGCCCCGATGACCATCACCCGTTTGGCCTGACCCGAGACGATCAGCGCATTCGCATTGCTGAGGGCAAAGACAAATCCGGCGCAAACTGCTTGTACATCAAAGGCATATCCGCGGGTCATGCCCAGTTGGTCCTGCACCATGGTAGCGGCAGAAGGAAAGGTGAAATCAGCAGTCGAGGTGGCCAGCACGATGGCGTCCACGTCATCGGCTTCCAGCCCGGCATCTTTCAACGCGGCTTTTGCAGCGGCGGTGGCCATGGACGAGGTTGTCTCGCCTTCGGATGCGAAATGGCGCCGTTCGATGCCCGAACGCGAGCGGATCCATTCGTCATTGGTGTCGAGCGTCGCCTCGAATTCGGCGTTCTCTACCACGCGGGAGGGCAGGTAGTGCCCGCAACCGATCACAACAGCGCGTGTGGTCATTCAGGGGTCTCCTCGACCGGTAGGGTGGCTGCGATGCGCGCGGCCAGCTTGTCGTTGAACTGGTTCTGCGCAAGCTGCGCGGCCAGTTTGATTGCCGCAGAAACACCTGTTGCATCTGCCGAGCCGTGGGATTTCACAACCGTGCCGTTCAACCCGAGAAACACACCGCCATTGACGCGGCGCGGGTCGATTTTGCGCTGAAGCCGCCTGAGCGAGGTATAGGCCAGCAGCGAGGCCAATTTGGACAGGACCGAATATTTGAAGGCTTCGCGCAGGCGCAGGCCGACCAGTTTCGCCGTGCCTTCGCCGGTTTTGATCGCAACATTGCCGGTGAAGCCGTCGGTCACGATCACATCTGCCCGATCCCCCGAAATATCGCCGCCTTCGACGAATCCGACGAAATCGAAACCGACTTCGACTTCCTGGGCGCGAATCAGATCGTAGGCTTCTTTCAGCTCCGAGCGGCCTTTGTGTTCTTCGGTGCCGACGTTCAACAGACCCACCCGCGGTTTTGGCAGGTCCATGCCGTTGCGGGCATAGGATGCGCCCATCAGCGCAAAGCGTAAGAGGTCTTCGGCATCGGCGCGGATATCTGCGCCAACATCCAGCATCACGTTAAACCCCTGCTTGTTGGCAGAAGGGTAAAGAACAGCAATTGCCGGACGGTTGACCCCGGGCAGCTTGCGCAGCCGGATCGTCGAGATCGCCATCAGGGCGCCGGTGTTGCCGCATGACACGGCGACAGCGGATTCGCCGGAGCGCACGGATTCGACCGTGGCCCACATCGACGTGTCCTTGCCGGTGCGCACCACATGGCTGGGTTTGTCATCCATGCTGACCACGCCGGCAGCATGGCGCACGTCACAGCGTCCCGAAAGGTGGGGATCACGATCCACCAAGGGGCCAAGCAGTGCCTTATCCCCATGAAGAATAAAGGCAATATCGGGATTGATCTTTGCAGACAAAGAACACCCGGCAACAACTGCTGCCGGGCCTTCGTCACCCCCCATGGCATCCACGGATATAAGGGTGCGCCCCTCAAAAAGGGCCCCATCTGACGGGGCAGGGGCGGTCGCGTCAATATGATCGGTCGGTGCCGTCATGGATGCGCGTGCTCCCTTATGATCTGAATGAACGATAGCCCAGCTTAGGCTGCGTCGTCTTCCAGGTCGACTTCTTCTGTCAGTACAACGATTTCTTTTTCGTCATAGTGACCGCAAGACGCACAAACGTGGTGTGGGCGCTTGAGCTCACCACAGTTGGAGCATTCGTCTGGGTTCGCTGCGGTAAGCGAATCATGTGCACGACGGTTGTTGCGGCGTGACTTGGAAACTTTATTCTGCTGGACAGCCATGACTGGTGCCTTTGTCATTCGGGGGGCGGGGTCACATTACGCTGACCAAGCCCCGTGTTTCTATTTACCCCGGATCGGGCGTGTCGCCGCTTTAGGCAAAGCTGCGGGTGATGTCCAACCTTAATTAGGAATACGAAAGGCCTAATTGGGGTGAGGGCGGCAAAATACTGCTAAAACGCGCAGGCGCAAGCGGATATTCTCAGCGCAGGGAGGATCGGTTAATGGCCGCCTTTTTCCAGTTTGCTTTTCAGATCGGCAAGACCCGCAAAGGGGCGCGCATCTTCATCGGTCATCGGGGCCTCGCCGGGTTTGGTATAGACCAGCTGTCCCAGTTCTGCGTCGTCCTTGCGCGGATAATCAGGCGCGGCCAGCGCCAGTGCTTCGCGCATTACCACACCAGGATCAATCCAGCTGCCCAAGGGTTCGGAGGTGTCATCATCGGGCATTTCGACTTCCGGTTCGTCAGGATAGGCGAAGGTGCTGATAAAGTTGCGTGTTACATCAACGTCGATCCGTGTCATCACCGGCTCAAGCGTGACAACACAAGGCTGCACAACGGTCGCGCCCAAACGTCCTTCTAACGTCCAGTCGCTGCCGGCAAGCGGTTTGATGCGCCCGCTAAAGGATAGTTTGCGCAGTGAGGAAAAGCCGAGTTCTTCGGCAATGACTTTTAATTCGTCGCCGTCGGGACGCAGGGAAAAGCTGTTTTCGGCAGTCTGAGACAGCTCTGCTACGCGCAATGCGGTGTCGCTGGGAGGGAGGTGCGCCATATCTGGTCTACTTTCGTTTCTTGAACACAAGGTGCAGCATGGTGTATGCGGAATAAAAGCCGGAACTTCCATGGCCAAGAGGGCAGACAATATGCGTATCACTCGCCGAACGGGCCGTCACGCCCTTCATGCAGCGGTTTTTGCCTTGGTCATTGGCGTTGCAGGCTGTTCGCCGCAGTTCAACAACTATGGCTATGTTCCCCCCGAAGAGGATCTTGCCCTGATCGAAGTGGGCAATGACACCCGCGAAAGCGTGGCTGACAAGGTCGGCGTGCCGACATCGTCGGGTGTGTTGAACACGTCGGGCTATTATTATGTGCGGATGCGCACGCGCACGATCGGGCCGTTGGCACCGCAGGAAATCGACCGGCAGGTTGTCGCCATCAGTTTCAGCGATGCGGGCGTGGTGCAGAATGTCGAACGTTTCGGGCTGGAACGCGGGCAGGTAGTGCCCTTGTCGCGCCGTGTGACCTCATCGCCCGTCAGCGACAACAGTTTCCTGCGTCAATTGCTGGGCAATATCGGACGGTTTAACCCGACAGCCTTCGGGAGCTAGAAACGCATGAACGGCGTCCCCTTGTTGCGCCTATCGGCGCTGCAGGCCGGGAAACAGCCGTGATTGAGACGCTTTCAAAGGGAAAATACGTGGCCCGCCCCGCGATTTCGCCGGCGGACATGGCGGCCATGCGCACCTTGCGGCATCGGTGTTTCGGGCCTGCTGCGGCGCAGGAAGGCGATGTATTCGATGCCCGATCTACCCATATTCTGGTTGAGGATCGCGCAGCTGGCACGCTGGTGTGCTGTTACCGCCTGATGTTGCTTGACGGCGGCAGCCTGAACCAAAGCTATGCGGCGCAGTTTTACGGGCTTGGTACGCTTGCGGTCTTTAAGGGCCGAATGCTGGAACTGGGGCGATTCTGCGTCGCCCCTGATCGCCCGGACCCCGATATTCTGCGCATCGCATGGGCGGTGATGACCGATTTTGTGGACCGTGAACAAGTGCAACTGCTGTTTGGCTGTGCGTCATTCGCAGGCATCGACACCTCGGTTCATCTTGACGCTTTCGCGCTGTTGCGCGCGCGCCATCTGGCACCGGAGCGTTGGTCGCCGCAGGTGACGGCCCCTGAGGTCTTTAGGTATGCGGCAAGGTTGCGGCGTAAACCCGATCTGCGCAAGGGCTGGGCGGGGATGCCGCCCCTATTGCGGACCTATCTGATGATGGGGGGCTGGGTCAGTGATCATGCGGTGGTGGATCATGCGATGAACACGCTGCATGTGTTTACCGGACTTGAGATCGCAGCGATTCCTGATACGCGCAAAAGTCTGTTGCGGGCGTTGGTTTGAGTTAATTGGCAAGATGAAGCGCAGGGTCCGTTGACCTTTGCACAGGGCGCGTTTAGCTGCACAGCATGGCACGTGCACCTCTTTTACAACTCAACGACATCTCGCTCACCTTTGGGGGTGATCCGGTGTTTGAAGGCCTGTCTTTGGTCGTACAGGCTGGCGACCGCGTCGCGCTTGTTGGGCGCAACGGGTCGGGGAAATCCACGCTGATGAAGGTGATGGCCGGTCTGGTCGAAGCCGACAGCGGTGATGTGATCGCAGGGCCGGGCGTTTCTGTCGGCTATATGGAACAGGACCCCGATCTGAGCGGCTATGAAACTTTGGGCGATTTTGCGTCAGCAACGCTTGAGCTGTCGGAAATGTACAAGGTTGAACGCGCGGGCGAAGGGTTGAAGTTTGATCCCGAACGCCCCGTGGCGACTGCGAGTGGCGGCGAACGGCGGCGCGCGGCATTGGCGCGTTTGATGGCGGAAGAGCCGGAATTGATGTTGCTGGACGAGCCGACAAACCATCTGGACATTGAAGCGATCCGCTGGCTTGAGGACGAGCTTAAAGGCACACGCACAGCCTTTGTGATTATCAGTCACGACCGCGCGTTTTTGCGTGAATTGACCCGCGCAACTCTTTGGATTGATCGCGGTTCTGTCAAACGGCAGGAAAAAGGCTTCGCAGCCTTCGAGGCGTGGCGCGATCAGGTCTGGGAAGAAGAAGACACCCAGCGCCACAAATTGAACCGCAAGATCAAGGCAGAGGCGCGGTGGGCCGTTGAGGGCATCTCGGCGCGGCGCAAGCGTAATCAGGGGCGCGTTCGGGCGTTGCAGGATTTACGGGCCGAACGTTCCGCACAAATCAACCGCCAAGGTGCCGCCGCGATGGCGCTTGAGGCGGGGCCAAAATCCGGTCGCAAGGTGATGGAAGCGGTCAACATCACCAAGCGCTTTGGCGATAAGACCATTGTGCGCGATTTTTCCCTGAAGGTGCAGCGCGGGGATCGCATTGCGCTGGTCGGGCCGAATGGTGTTGGCAAAACGACATTGTTGAACATGCTGATCGGCAAGGAAACCCCCGACGAGGGCGAGGTAACTCTGGGTACGAACCTCGCGTTGGCGCTGTTCGATCAGGCGCGCGCACAGCTCGACGGGGATATGACCCTCTGGGAATCACTGACCGGTGATCCGGATATGCGGGTGTCGGGCAAGGCGGATCAGGTTCTGGTGCGCGGTAACCCCAAGCATGTTGTCGGGTACTTAAAGGAATTCCTGTTCGACGAAGGGCAGGCGCGCGCGCCGGTGCGGTCCTTGTCAGGGGGCGAAAAGGCACGTTTGTTGCTGGCCAAGATCATGGCGCGGGAAAGCAACCTGTTGGTCCTCGATGAACCGACAAACGATCTGGATGTGGAAACGCTGGATCTGTTGCAGGAGTTATTGGGCCAATATGACGGCACGGTGATTCTGGTCAGCCACGACCGTGATTTTCTGGACCGTGTGGCGGCCACGACCATTGCCATGGAAGGCGACGGGCGCGCGACAGTTTATGCCGGTGGTTGGTCCGATTATCTGACGCAGCGCGGACAGGATGATTTCGCGACCAGCGTAACAGAGACCAAAAAACCTGCCGTGGCCAAGGCAGAGCCCAAAAAAGCTGAGAAAACCGGTCTGAGCTTTACCGAAAAGCACCGGCTGGAGGCTTTGCCCGCAGAGATTGCGCGGCTGGAGGCGGAGATTGCCAAGGTTGAGGGTTTGTTAGCCGATCCTGATCTGTTCACCCGCGAACCGGTGAAGTTCAAAAAGGCGATGGAAGCGCTTGTCGCACGTCAGGAAAAACTGGCCGCGTCGGAAGAGGAATGGCTAGATCTGGAAGACCGCGCAGCCGGTTAGCCCCGCGCGAAGGGCCGCCAGTAAAGATGGGTGCCGCCCGTGGCATGCCGTGTGGCCCCGCAGCGCAGTTTAAACCGGTCCAAGGCCGGCGTCTCATCGGAGAGCACCCCAAGGTCAAGTTGCGCGGCCCCCCGTTTCGCAAAGTAACAGCAGGCCCGCCACAAAAGCAGGTTATGCGCTGACAGGGCTTTGCCTGTGTCGGTGATGTAGCCAAGGTGGTAGGTCGCGCACGCTCCATGGGTCAGAAACAGCATATGGGCCACCACACGCCCCTTGTGATGGGCGCGAAACACGTGGGTTTGACGTGGGGCGGCAGCGGCGAAACTCGCAGTTAAGGGCGGTGGCCAGTTCGCATATCCGCGCTGTTGTGCCTGGCGCACCTCTTGGCGCAGGATCTCTGTATCAGGGTCGGCGGGCAAAGGTTTGCGGGTGATCTTTAACCCGGCCTTTTCGCCCCGTTTCAACTGGTTGCGCCATTTTGGATGGAGTGCTGCGCGCCTGTCCTCGTCGCTGCCCGACAGGTCCAGAACTGCCCTATCACCCCCTTTGCGTAACCGCAGGCTACGCGGCATGGGGCAGGGGGTTTGTGGCGACAGGATCAGGGGCGTGCGGTGCAATCCGATCGCCCGAAGCTGCGCGGCCAGATCATGCGGTGGCGCGGCACGGGGCAGCATCAACAATCTGACGCCGGCAATGCGGCGATGCAGCAGCATCAGGCCGTCTGGCAGAAACATCGGCCTTTGCCCGCACAGATGCAGCGCATGTGCAAATGCGGGGTCTTGCATCAACGGGGTCAGGACAGGGCGGGCTTCATCGAACATGGGTCCGATGAAGCCGGTGTTTTGGTTAAAACCGCGTTAAACGCTTAGCCGATTTGCACGAGGGCGTGGCGTTTTTTACCCGCGCTCAGCTTGATCGGTGTGGCTAGGGCTGCAGCATCCACCATCAAGCCGGCATCGGTCAGGGCGGCGTCGTTGATTTTGGCCCCGTTTTCGGAAATCAGGCGTTTGGCTTCTTTGCCTGATCCGGCAAGGCCGGATTTGACCAGCAGTTGCACGATGGAAATGCCGTCACCGATATCGGCTGTCGACAGGGTAAGTGTCGGAAGATCATCGCCAACGCCGCCCTTTTCAAAAACTTCCCGCGCGGTGGCTTCTGCGGCGGCCGCAGCTTCCGCGCCGTGCAGCAATTTGGTGACCTCATTGGCTAGAATGATTTTGGCCGCGTTGATTTCGGACCCTTCAAGGGCGCCCAGACGGTTGCATTCGTCGACGGGCAACTCTGTGAACAGCTTGAGGAACTTGCCGGTATCCGCATCTGTCGTGTTGCGCCAGAACTGCCAGAATTCATAAGGGGACAACATGTCGCCATTCAACCAGATGGCCCCGCCTTGCGACTTGCCCATCTTACGCCCGTCCGACGTGGTCAGCAGGGGTGTGGTCAGCCCGTAAATCTCGTTATCAAGCACGCGGCGCGTCAGGTCGATCCCGTTGACGATATTGCCCCACTGATCCGACCCGCCCATCTGCAACAGACAGCCGTAGCGCCGGTTCAGCTCCAGAAAATCATAGGCTTGTAGAATCATGTAGTTGAATTCGAGGAAGGACAGCGATTGTTCGCGATCCAGCCGCGATTTGACGCTTTCAAAGCTGAGCATGCGGTTCACACTGAAATGCCGCCCGATGTCGCGCAGGAAATCAAGGTAGTTCAGACCGTCCAGCCATTCCGCGTTATTCAACATCAAGGCATCGGTCGCGCCGTCGCCGTATTGCAGGTATTTCGCAAAGACCTGCTGCATGCCTGAAATGTTCGCACCGATCTGGTCGGGGCCAAGCAGGGGACGTTCATCGCTGCGAAAAGACGGATCGCCCACTTTGGTGGTGCCGCCGCCCATCAGGGTGATCGGTTTATGGCCGCACTTTTGCAACCAGCGCAGCACCATGATGTTCATCAAGTGACCGACGTGCAGCGATTTGGCCGTCGCATCATAGCCGATATAGGCGGGCACAACACCCGCGGCAAAGGCATCGTCCAGACCTTGATAGTCGGTACAATCAGCGAGAAAACCGCGCTCCATCATCACTGCAATGAAATCCGATTTGGGATGGTAGGTCATGGTGTCTTGCCTCACGCTTGGTTTGCGGGGCATCTATAGGCGCAAGGGTCGCCAAGGGAAAGGCCCGAGGTATGGGGCAGGGTATGAGCAGGGCAATCAGCAAAGACGGACCGGTGCGGGCATTGGGGGCGATGTCGGGGACATCGCTCGACGGTGTGGATGCGGCGGTTCTGGTGACAGACGGGCACGACATTGTGGAATTCGGGCCAACCGCCTATCGCGGCTACGCGGCTGATGAACGCAGCACGATCGCTGCGGGCTTTGGTCAGTGGCAGGGCGCGGCGGTTCAGGCGGCGGCAGAGGTGGTGGAGCGCGCACATGTGGCCTTGCTAGATCCGATGGAGCGCGTTGATATCATTGGATTTCACGGCCAGACCCTGTCGCATGCGCCAAGACAGCAGGGCACCTTGCAGGTCGGGGATGGTGCGGCATTGGCGCAGCGTTTGGGCTGTCCTGTGGTCTGGGATTTTCGCAGTGCGGATGTCGAACTCGGCGGGGAGGGTGCGCCACTCGCCCCGTTTTTCCACCACGCTTGTGCGCGCTTTGCCGGATTAACCGAACCTGTCGGCTTTCTGAATTTGGGCGGGGTGGGGAATCTCACCTGGGTGGATCCGTCGGTAGCACGGCCCCAAGATGCCGGGGCTTTGCTGGCGTTTGATACCGGACCCGCTAATGCGCCAATCAACGATCTGATGCAAAGCCGTCTTGGCATGGCCTTTGACGAAGGGGGGAAACTGGCGGCAAAAGGCACAGTGGAGCAGGGGGCATTGGAGCTGTTTCTGGCAGAGCCGTATTTTGCCCGTATTCCACCCAAGTCACTGGATCGCAATGATTTTGCCGAGATGGTGGCCTTGGTTGTTGAGTTGTCTGATGCGGACGCTGCTGCCACGCTGACCGCGATGTGCGCGGCTGGTGTGGCAGAGGCGATGCAGCATTGTCCAAGCCTACCGTCACGGGTGCTGGTGACGGGGGGCGGGCGTAACAACCCGGTATTGATGCAGATGCTGGCGGTTAGTCTGGATTGCCCTGTGATGGCCATCGAAGAAATCGGGCTGGACGGCGACATGCTTGAGGCACAGGCCTTTGCCTATCTGGCGGTGCGGGTGGCACGGGGGCTGGCGACCTCTTGCGCCACGACAACGGGCGTGCGAGCAGCTGTGGGCGGCGGGACCGTCAGTCTGCCAGACGGTTAGGTCGCGCCGCGTTGAACGCAAGCCGTATAGAGGGCGGGCAAGGCAGGGCTGAGTTTATTGGCAAGATGAAGCCCATGGGACGGTGGCCCCGTCAGGTGTGGGTTCAGAGGGCGCGGGAGTAAAACAGCAGTTCGGGCAGCACATCATTAGGAATGGGTTGGTAGGGACCGCAAGGGGTGAAGCCCAAGCGCAGGTACAGCCGTTGTGCGGCGTGCAGGCTTTTGGAGGTGTCGAGCACGATGCGGGTAAATCCGTCCGCCTTGGCTTGGGTGATCAACGCATTGCAGATCAACGCGGCCACACCTTTGCCGCGCGCGGCATCATTCACAAAGACCCGCTTTACCTCCGACGTGTCATCATCCAGCGCATGGGTCATGCCACAGCCCAAAGCGGTGCCGTCGGCGTCACGCGCCAGCAGCACAATGCCCGTAGGGCGGGCGTGCAGCTCGGGCAATTGGGCCATTAACGTGGTGTATTTCGGGACGGGGTAAAACGTCTCGGTGATTTCTTTGTCGATGGCTGAATTGGACAATAGGAAATCGCGGTACGCCCAGCAAAGGTCACGCACGGCGTCCAGATCTGCGGGGCTTGTCGCTTGGGTTAGGATGATATCAGACATAGGGTGAGGGTGCAGCGCGAGGCCGCACCCCTTTCCGTAATTATTTCAGGATGCTGCGACCGGCAAATTCTGCCGTTTCGCCCAGCATTTCCTCGATGCGGATCAGCTGGTTGTATTTCGCCAATCTGTCGGAGCGTGCCAGCGAGCCGGTTTTGATCTGGCCGCAGTTTGTAGCCACGGCAAGATCGGCAATCGTGGCATCTTCGGTTTCGCCGGAGCGGTGGGACATCACATTGGTGAACCCTGCACGGTGCGCCATATCAACGGCTTTGAGCGTTTCAGTCAGCGTGCCGATCTGGTTGACCTTGACCAGCATGGAGTTGGCCGACCCTTTGGCGATGCCATCGGCCAGACGCGCCGGGTTGGTCACGAACAGATCGTCGCCGACCAGCTGGACCTTGTCGCCCAATTTGTCGGTCAGTGCTTTCCAGCCGTCCCAGTCATCTTCGGACATGCCGTCTTCGATAGAGATGATGGGGTAATCTGCTACCAGCGCGGCAAGGTAATCTACATTCTCTGCGCTGCTCAGGCTCTTGTTTTCACCGGATAATTCATATTTTCCGTTCTTGTAGTATTCTGTCGCCGCGCAGTCGAGGGCCAGATACATATCCTCGCCCGGCTTATAACCCGCCTTTTCTATGGATTTTAGAATAAAATCAAGGGCATCGCGGGTGGAGCTGATGTTCGGAGCGAAGCCGCCCTCATCACCGATACCTGTGGACAAGCCTGCCGCTGAAAGTTCGCCTTTCAACGTGTGGAACACCTCGGCCCCCATGCGCACGGCGTCGCGGATGTTGTCCGCGGCGACCGGCATGATCATGAATTCCTGAATGTCGATCGGGTTGTCGGCATGTTCGCCACCGTTGATGATGTTCATCATCGGCACCGGCAGGACACGCGCGGACGTGCCGCCGACATAGCGAAACAGCGGCTGGGTGCAGAAATCTGCTGCCGCCTTGGCCGCCGCCAGGGACACACCAAGGATCGCGTTCGCACCCAGACGGGATTTGTTTTCCGTGCCGTCGAGTTCGATCATGATCTCGTCCAGCTCGACCTGTTCGGTGGCATCAAGCCCCACCAGCGCATCGCCGATTTCGCCGTTCACAGCCGCGCAGGCTTCCAACACGCCTTTGCCCATGTAGCGGGATTTATCGCCATCGCGCCGCTCTACCGCTTCATAGGCACCCGTGGACGCGCCAGAGGGGACAGCCGCGCGGCCCATTGTGCCATCTTCAAGGATCACGTCGACTTCGACGGTTGGATTGCCCCGGCTGTCAAGGATTTCGCGGGCGTGAATATCGACGATGGTGCTCATTGATTTGTCCTTTGATGGCTGTTGGGGGTTCTTACCCCGACAAGCGGCATTGGGAAAGGACTTTGCTTTTGGCTTTAGCTGCGTTGTGCCACGCGACGTTCGCGCCAGACGGTGTAAATGCCGGACGCCACGATGATCGTCGCGCCGATCAGGGTCAGCGCGTCAGGGGATTCGTTGAACACGCTCACGCCGATGACCAGCGCAAACACCAGACGGGAATAGCGGAAGGGCGTCACGAAGCTAACTTCGCCGACCCGCATCGCGGCAACAATCGCATAATAGGCGAACAGTCCGATGGTCAGGGCCGAAAGGAAATACACCCATTGCGTACCAGCGAAGCGGACAAACGGCGTTCCTGTGGCCAGCATTAATCCCAGACCCGCAGGGACCAGCACAAGAAACCCAAGGAAGCTGAGTTGCATTGTCGAAATCGTCGATGGGGTGCGCCGCGTTGCCAGATCGCGCAGCGCCAGCATAAAGACGGCAACAACCGCGAGCAAAGAAAGGACTTCAAAGCTGTCCATGCCGGGGCGGATGATCAACAGCACCCCGAAAAGGCCAACACAGATCGCGCTCCAGCGCCGCCAGCCAACGGGTTCATTCAAAAACAGGGCTGCTCCCAATGTCACCACCAGTGGCGTGGCCTGCAAAATCGCAGAAGCACTCGAAATCGGTGTCAGGGAAAGGGCCGAGACAAAGGCAATCGTGCCGATCATTTCGCCGAGGGCCCGCAGGCCAATCGGGGCCGAAATCATATCGCGCGAAAACAGCGGCTTGCGCTGTATCACCACGATGGTGCCAAAGACCGTCGCGCCGCCAAGGCCCAGCATCACCAGAATTTGCCCGACACTTGCGGCGTCCGAAAGCAGTTTGATGAACATGTCTTCGCCAGCAAACCCCAGCATCGACAGCACCATCAGCACTGCGCCGCGTATATTGTCCATCGGGTTTCCTTGCGTGTTGCGAAACGTCACTCTGTCGAGAACTCAGATGACGGGTTTGGCGGGCAGGGGCAAGGTCTTAGCTGTCGGGCTTGTTAATGGGCACGCCATAAAGTTCAAGCCGGTGACCGCGCAGCTCATAACCGAGCTTCTGTGCGATCCGTTCTTGCAGCGCTTCGATTTCGGCATCGACAAATTCGATCACAGCACCAGAGTTAAGATCAATCAGATGATCGTGATGGTCGCGTTCGGCATCTTCATAGCGCGCGCGCCCGTCCCCGAATTCCAATTTGTCGAGAATGCCGGCCTCCTCGAACAGTTTGACGGTGCGATAGACCGTTGCAATGGAAATGGCCGCGTCGCGGTTTGACGCGCGGGTATACAGTTCCTCGACGTCGGGGTGATCGGCGCTGTCTTCGATGACCTGCGCGATGATGCGGCGCTGGCCCGTCATGCGCAGGCCCATGCCTTCGCAGCGTGTGATGATGGATTTACCCATAGTACCGGCCCTTGGATCGTGAGGTGGGGGTCGTGTAGCGCCCTTTTTCTTGTGGTGCCAGTGTTTCGCGGTCACGGCGGTCCGGTCTTTTGCGGATATTGGCCAGTTTTCGACCATTTGGCGGGGCTGGTTGACTTATGCGGCGCAGTACCCCATGTGAAGACCAAGCGAAGCCTTCTGCCGCGTGAGCAGTGCCAGACCCGTAACTGTGGTCCGGCTGACCAAGGCCGCCGATGTTCCCAAAATCACGCGTGGGGCGAAACGCGACGGACAGGTTCAGGCAATTGGCCTCTGCCTGTGATCCGGTTTCGCGTGATCCCATGGGGTGCCTTTGGTGCCCGACACAAAAGCGTGCGGGATACTTCGTGCGCAGAAAGACAATAAATGAGCGATTTCGACATGATGGACCTGCCACCGGTATTGGTGGCGCGCCTGAAGAAGATGGGTTTGAAAAACCCGACACCGATCCAGAAACAAGCGATCCCCCACGCGCTGAACGGACGCGATGTGATGGGGCTTGCCCAGACAGGAACCGGTAAAACCGCCGCCTTTGGCGTGCCGCTGATTGCGCAGATGCTGGCCGAACCCAAACGTCCCTCACAAAAATCGGTGCGTGCGCTGATCCTTGCGCCGACCCGCGAACTGGCCCAGCAGATCATGCAAAACCTTGCCGGCTTTTGTGAAGGCACCCAGTTGCGCGCGCAGATGGTTGTCGGCGGGCAAAGCATCAAGCCGCAGATCAACCGTCTTGACCGCGGCGTTGATATTCTGGTGGCAACACCGGGCCGGCTGCTGGACCTGATGGACCGCCGCGCCGTGCGTCTGGATGAAACCAGCTTTCTTGTGCTGGATGAAGCCGACCAGATGCTGGACATGGGGTTCATCCATGATTTGCGCAAAATCTCGTCTGTAATGCCGAAAGAGCGCCAGACCATGCTGTTCTCGGCGACGATGCCCAAGCTGATGAACGAGATTGCCAATACATACCTGCGCAACCCGATCCGCATCGAAGTGTCGCCTCCGGGCAAGGCAGCGGACAAGATTACACAGGAAGTGCATTTTATCGCGAAGGCTGAAAAGCAGTCCCTGTTGGTCGAACTGATGGCCAAGCATAAGGGCGAGCGGGCGCTGGTTTTCGGTCGCACCAAACACGGCTCGGAAAAGCTGATGAAGAACCTTGTGAAAGCAGGGTTTGATGCCGCATCCATCCACGGCAACAAATCCCAAGGTCAGCGCGATCGGGCGATTGCCGGTTTCAAATCCGGTCAGATCACCGTGCTGGTGGCCACGGACGTGGCGGCGCGCGGGCTTGATATTCCTGATGTGAAGCACGTTTATAACTACGACCTGCCGAATGTGCCTGACAATTATGTCCACCGGATTGGCCGTACCGCGCGTGCGGGCAAGGACGGGGCCGCAATCGCATTCTGCGCGCCTGATGAAATGGGCGAATTGATCGCGATCCAGAAGGTTATGAAAATCCGTATCCCTGTGGCCTCGGGCCGTCCGTGGGAAGGGGCGGAGATCGAAGAAAAGCCCAAGCAGTCGCGCGGTCGTGGCCGGGGGCGCTCCGGCGGCGGTGGCGGTGGTCGCCCGCAAGGTGGCGGCGGTGGCGGGCAGGGCGCTGGCAAGCCCGGCGGCGGCAACCGCAGACGGCGCGGCGGCGGTGGCGGTAAAGCCGGCGGCCAACAGGCGGCGTAATGCGCAAGGCGGCTTTGGTCGTTCTTTATCTAACGGTGGTGGCGCTGGTAACGGTGCCCCCGCTTTTCGCAGGTTTTCTTACCACGATGTGTATGAACCCGACGGGGGGCGCATGTCGCACAGTAACCGCGAAAGACTGGTTTGCCGGCGAACTGGCTGGCATCTGGATGCCACCCTTTGGCGTCGCCATCGCGTTGATCTTGGTGATCCGTTGGCTGCACCGTAAAGCGTAGATCTGACGCCACGCGTGAACCGCGTGGCGTCAGGCCGTTTTGTAAAACCTAAATCAGGTATCAGGTATAAAGTGACGGCATCCCCATTTGCGCGTGGATCTCGTTCACCTGCGCGGGTTTCATGCCATAACCTTGTGCCAGATCGTGCAGGTATTGCGCCTCTTTCTGGGTATCCAGATCGATCCCCAACAGGGACATCGCATAAATCTGCCCTTCCATGCCGCTAGGTGTTTCACGCACCAATGCGGCCACGTCGACGGGCGCTTGCAATTGGGCCTGCACAAACGCCGCTTCTTCGGCGTCAACATCACCCAACTGGTCCAGCAGTTTGGCCTTTTCCGCGTCATCAAAGGTGCCGTCGGATTTGGCGGCTTGGATCATCGCGGCCAGCATGAGACCGGCAGCGGCTTCCTGTTCTTGGGATGGTTCGATTTCAGGTTCGGGTGTCGCGTCAAATTGTGAATTCAGCACCGCGCCAAAGTCGTGATCATTGGTTTCGGGGCGCTTTTGCACAGCCGCGCCGGCACCGGCCAACAACCCGCCAGCTCCGGCTGCACCGGCCAGACCGCCCAGCAATCCGCCTAAACCGTCGCCAGATGCGCCACCGCCCAAAAGACCACCCAGACCGCCCGACGATGCGCTGCCACCGCTGCCGCCCAACTGGTTCAACAAGCCGCCAAGCCCGCCGGACATGCCGCCCCCCGCTGCGCCGCCGCCGCCCATAAGACCGCCCAACATATCCTGAAGCCCGCCGCCGGAGGCCGACGCAGAACCGCCGCCCGTCAAACCGCCCAGCAAGCCACCAAGACCGCCTGCACCTGCCGTACTTGCACCGCTGTTCTTTTTCATCATCGCACTGGCCCCTTTTGCCATGGCCACACCAACAGCGACTTTCGCCAAGGTTTTCATCAAGCTCATCTGGTTTCCCCTTCATTGAGTGCACTTAGTTTGACATGTTTTTCCTTCGCCACGAGGGGAAAATATGCGGCTTTCACTCATCGGCGGATGTTTTCGCATTGACGCGCGGTCTACCAGTCGCGCTAGTGGAGCGATGGAACGCAAGGATCATATGGACGCCATCGGTGCTGCGGCACTGATCGCATTTGCGCTGCATCTGGCGTTCAATCAGGTCGTGATCAAAGTGACTGCGGGTGGGTTCGGGCCGGTGTTTCAGGCGGGGCTGCGCTCTGTCGGGGCGGTACTGGTGCTCTATCTTTGGATGCGCCTGCGCGGTGTCAGCTTTAGCGTGCCGCGCGCGGCGTGGGCCGGCGGGATCGTTTCGGGCCTGTTTTTTGCGCTTGAATTCATGTGCCTTTTTACCGCGCTGGATACCACCACCGTCAGCCGTGCCTCGGTGATATTTTATTCGATGCCGGTCTGGCTGACCTTGATCGCCCATGTGTTTTTCCCCGGTGAACGTCTGACCCCGGCGAAAATAGCGGGACTGTTGTTGGCGATGGCAGGGGTGGCGATTGCGCTGGCCGATCGCGGGGGCGGCAGCGTCAGTTGGGCTGGTGATTTGCTGGCGCTGACGGGTGCGCTTTGTTGGGCCGGAATTGTGGTTTGCGTGCGCATCACACCGCTGTCCGAGGTGCCGCCTGCGCAACAGCTGATGTTTCAGGTTTTGGTGTCTGCCCCGATCTTGTTGCTGCTGGCACCGTTTCTCGGCCCCTTGCTGCGCGATGTCCAACCCATCCACATCGCCGGTTTGCTGTTCCAGATTGTCGCCATCGCCAGCCTCGGATTTTTGGCGTGGTTCTGGTTGATGACGATCTATCCGGCGTCCTCGGTCGCATCCTTCAGCTTTCTGTCACCGGTGTTTTCGGTGATTCTTGGCTGGTTGCTGTTGTCCGAAGACGTCGCGCCCTCCGTCTGGGCCGCCTTGGTGCTGGTGGCCAGCGGCATTTATTTAATTAACCGCAAGCCACGCAGCCCGGCTTAGGTGCCGCAAAAAGTTGCCGGCACGATTTCCTGTTCGGACGGCGGGCGCGACAGGTCCGCATCGGTCTCGACATAGGGGGTCGCAAGCGCCGTCATGAGCCGTTCAAACGGGGCCATGTCGCCCGCAACGGCGGCTTCGATCATCTGTTCAATGCGGTGGTTGCGCGGGATGATCGCAGGGTTCGCCGTCTGCATAATGGCTTGCGGGTCGGGTTCGTCTTTGATCCGGTCCTGCCATTTGGCGCGCCAGTTTTCAAAGGCTTCGCGATTGGTAAACTGGTCTTGGGCCGTGTCGGTCCCTAATGCGCGGAAACTGTTGGTGAAATCGGCATCATCGTTTTGCATCAATCCCATCAGATCTTCGATCAAGGCCGTGTCGTCAGATCGCGGTGTGGAAATGCCGATTTTTGCCGCAAACCGCTTCAGCCAGTTTTCCTCGAGCAGATGCGGCATGGCATGCACGATCTCGGTCGCTTCCGCGACGGCGGCATCTTTGTCGTCGGAGGCTTGCACAAGGCTGGTGGCAAGTTGCGCCATATTCCAGACGGCGATGCCGGGCTGCGCGCCAAAGGCATAGCGCCCTTGGGTGTCGATGGAACTGAAGACACGGTTCTGGTGAAAGGTGTCCATAAAGGCGCAGGGGCCGTAATCAATGGTTTCGCCGCTGATCGCGCAATTGTCGGTGTTCATCACGCCGTGGATGAACCCGAGTGACATCCAATGGGTCACCAGATCGGCCTGCGCTGCACAGACCGCGCGCAGCAGGTCCATCGGGCCGGTCGCTTGCGGGTAGTGTCGCTGGATGGCGTAATCAATCAGGATGCGCAGATTTTCGACTTCGCCGCGATGGGCAAAGACCTGAAACGTACCGACGCGCAGATGGCTTTGCGCCACGCGGGTCAGGATCGCACCGGGCAGGGCCCCTTGTTCCCGCCAGATCTGATCGCCGGTGGACACGGCCGCAAGGGCGCGGGTCGTGGGCACGCCAAGGGCGTTCATGGCTTCGGACACCACATATTCGCGCAGTACCGGCCCCAGCCATGCGCGGCCGTCGCCCATGCGGGAATAAGGGGTCGGTCCCGATCCTTTCAGCTGGATATCTCGGCGGATGCCGTCGGTGCCAATGACTTCACCCAACAGGATCGCGCGGCCATCACCAAGTTGCGGATTATAGTTGCCAAACTGGTGTCCGGCATAAAGCTGCGCGAGCGGAGCGGCCCCTTGGGGTACATCGTTACCCCCAAAGGTCGTTGCGATGTCGGCAGGCCCCCCTTGTTCAATGTTCAGCAGTGCGGCAAGATTTTCATTAAACGCCAAGAGTTTGGGGGCGGAAACTGACGTGGGTTCAAGTCGCGAATAGAAATCATCGGGCAAGTTGGCATAGCTGTTGTCAAATGGGATGCGCATGGGCTCAAAGCTTTCTCGACATGAACATGTAATTCTCGCGCGGTGCAAATCCGGCGCGTTTGTATAGCTTAATCGCGGCGGTGTTTTCGCGGTCCACTTCAAGATGAACCGCACGCAACCCGCCCTCGGCCAAGGCGCGTGGCAGGGCGATCAGGCTTTCGGTCGCAATCCCGCGCCCGCGCACGCCGGGCCGTACATAAAGTTCGTCCAGGATCGCGTCCAAGCCGCCAAATTCAACGGACCAGCCGAAACAGATCACCAGATAACCGATGGGCGCACGGGCGGGACCGATCAGATAAATCGCACCATAGGGCGAGCCGTCCAGCAGCGGGCCAAGAGCCGCGCGGCGGGCCTCGTCCGTTTGGGTGATGCCTCCCTCTTCATGGAAAGCAGCGCAAAGCGTGACCAGCTTGTCCAGATGCTCCGGTTTGGCAAGGGTAAGGGCGGCGCTCACAGCCGCGCCAATCGTTCGGTGAGCAGAGCGAAAAAGCCGTCCGCATCCAGATCGCCGATGAACAATGCGTTGGGTTCGCGGTCGGTAACACCCCACCAATCGGCCACGGTCATGCCCATGGTCAGTTCGGATTGGGTTTCGATTTCCACATTGACGTGACGCCCAGAAAACAGTTCGGGTTTGATTAAATAGGCGGTGACACAGGGATCATGCAGCGGTGCCCCTTCGGAGCCGTATTTTTCCTTGTCGAACCGTTCGAAAAAATCAGTCATCTGCGCCACAGCGATGCCGACAGGCGTGTCCAATGCCCGAAACGCGTCATTGCGCGGTTTTGTCACCAGCGCCTTGTGCGTAACATCAAGCGGCATGACTACAATAGGTACGCCAGATTTGAATACAATATCAGCGGCTTGCGGGTCGACATAAATGTTGAACTCTGCCGTGGGTGTAATGTTACCCCCCTCGAAATAGCCGCCGCCCATCAAAACAATCTCGGCGACGCGATCGACGACGTCAGGGGCTTTTTCAAAGGCTGTCGCAATATTGGTCAGCGGCCCCAAGGGGCATAGCGTAATTTGCCCCACCTCATGTGCGCGCAGCTGTTCGATAATGAAATCAACGCCATGCCCCTCGCTAAGCGGCATCACAGGGTCAGGCAGATCAGGGCCATCAAGTCCGGTTTTGCCGTGCACATGTTCCGCAGTGACCAATGCGCGCCCCATTGGGCGGTCGCACCCTGCATAAACCTTTACATCCGCTTTACCTGCTAACTCACAGACAATGCGTGCATTTTTCGATGTCAGGTCAAGCGGCACATTGCCTGCAACACAGGTGATGCCCAGCACCTCGAGGTCTTCGGGGCTGGCGAATGCCAAGAGGATCGCAACCGCGTCGTCCTGTCCGGGGTCTGTGTCTATGATGATTTTGCGTGGCTGCATGGGTATTTGTCCTTCTTTGCGTGTCAGATAGGCGCTTTGGCGATTTAGCGAAAGGGCGCTTAATCTTTGGCGGCTGCTGCCCGCTCATCCGCTTTGACAGCTTCCCAAAGCGCATCCATTTCGGCCAGATCGCTTTGGTCCGGCGTTTTACCGCGCTGCGCCAGTTTCGCCTCCACGCCCGCAAAACGGCGGGTAAATTTGGCATTGGCGGCACGCAGGGCTTCTTCGGGCTCCAGCCCCAGATGGCGGCCCAGATTGGCCATGACAAACATCAAATCGCCGAATTCCTCTGCGACTTCGGATTGGGTCAGCGTGTCGCGCGCTTCGACCAGTTCGGCGGCTTCTTCGGTGATTTTGGCGATCACATCATCAACCGTGGGCCAGTCAAACCCCACCCGCGCGGCCCGTTTTTGCAGTTTATGCGCACGCAGCAAGGCGGGCAGTCCAATTGCGACCCCCTCAAGCGCGCCTTGTTGCGCTTTGTCCTTGCGCTCGGCGGCTTTGATCGCCTCCCAATCGGCGGTCTGTTGGGCGGCGGATTTATCGCGGCTTTCGTCACCAAAGACATGCGGATGGCGCGCCACCATCTTGTCCGAGATATTGCGCACCACCGACGCAAAGGTGAAGTGTCCCGCTTCCTCTGCCATGGCGGTGTGATAGACCGATTGAAGCAACAGATCGCCTAGTTCCCCCTCCAATTCAGGCCAATCCTTGCGTTCGATGGCATCCGCGACTTCGTAAGCTTCTTCAATGGTATAGGGGGCGATGCTGTCAAAATCCTGCTCGATATCCCACGGGCACCCCGTGTCGGGATCGCGCAGACAGCGCATGATTTCCAACAGCCGTTCGATGCCGCCGTCAGGGTCGTTGATAAGGTCATGATTTTGGTCGCGGGCCATTGCAGCTTTGTCCTGTCTGGTGTCAGATGCACCCTGATCAACCTCGCCAAAGGAGTCCAGCCCATGCCTGTAGTCAACCGCATTGCCGATTTCAGCGCTGATATGACAGCCTGGCGCCAACATCTGCATACCATTCCCGAGCTTGGGTTGGAGTGTCATCAGACCGCGGCATTTGTCGCCGAACGCCTGCGTGAATTTGGCGTGGACGAATTGCACGAAGGTATCGCCAAAACGGGGATTGTTGCGATCATCAACGGGCAGGGCGCGGGGCCGACCATTGGTCTGCGCGCGGACATGGACGCCTTGCCGATCCATGAGGAAACTGGCGTGGCTTATGCCAGCACCCATGCAGGCAAGATGCACGCCTGTGGTCATGACGGGCACACGGCGATGTTGCTGGGGGCCGCGAAGTATCTGGCCGAGACACGCAATTTTGCGGGGCGCGTAGCGTTATTGTTCCAGCCGGCGGAGGAAATCATTGGGGGGGGCGAGATCATGGTGCAGGAAGGTGTGATGGACCGCTTCGAGATTGCACAGGTCTATGCGCTTCACAACGCGCCGGGGTTGGAATTCGGGCGGTTCCATACCACGCCGGGACCGATCATGGCGGCGGCGGATACGTTTACAATCAACTTGACCGGCAAGGGCGGACATGGTGCGCGGCCCCATGAATGTGTTGACCCCGTAGTGGCGGCCTGTGCGATTGTGCAATCTTTACAGACAATTGTCAGCCGCAATACCGACCCTGCGGCGCAGTTGGTGATCTCGACCACGCAGATCCATACTGGCACAACCGACAATGTGATCCCCGAAGAGGTCTATATCAACGGCACGGTGCGCACCTTTGACAAAGAGGTGCAGGCCATGGTGGTGCGCAGGATGCAGGCCATCGTGGACGGGCATGCCGCAAGTTACGATTTGCAGGCCGAACTAGATTTCGAATTCGGCTACCCGCCGACGGTCAATGATGCCGCCAAAACCGATTTCGCGGTTGCTGTTGCGGGCGATGTGGCCGGCGACGCGGGCGTCGAGGCAGATTTCGCACCCGTCATGGGGGCCGAGGATTTTTCGTTCATGCTGGAAGCCCGCCCCGGTGCCTATCTGATGTTGGGACAGGGCGAGGGCGCAGGCGTGCATCACGCGAAATACAATTTCAATGACGAGATCGCGCCGATCGGTGCCTCGTTTTTCGCGCGTTTGGTAGAACGGGCGCAGCCTGTCACAGGAGCATAGGATGGCGTTAGAAGATGCAGCAAGTCAGGTCGATCAGGCGTTTACGCGCGATGATCTGAAAGGTGCGAGTTTCGAAAATGCTTTTGGCGGGGCCACATCGTTTCTGCGGCGTAAATACACCAAGGATCTGACCGGTGTTGATATTGCCGTGACGGGGGTGCCGTTTGATCAGGCGGTGACGAACCGGCCCGGTACGCGCCTTGGACCACGGGCCATCCGCGAGGCCAGCGCGCTGCAACCCTACGATCCGCCCTATGGCTGGAACTTTGACGTACTCAGCGAATTTGCCATCGCGGATTATGGGGATCTGGCGTTTGATTACGGGCATACGTCGAAATTTCCTGCCGCATTGACCGCCCATATCAAGGGGATACTGGATGCTGGCGCGGCAAGTGTGGCTTTGGGCGGCGATCACTACATCAGCTTTCCCATCCTCAAGGCCTATGCGGAAAAATACGGTCCGATCAGTCTGTTACATTTTGATGCGCATTCCGACACTTGGCCGGATGACGATATGGACCGGATTGATCACGGCACCATGTTCTACAAAGCAGTAAAATCAGGGATTGTGGACCCCGAAACCTCTGTGCAGGTCGGGATCAGAACCACAAACCCCGATAATCTGGGCGTGGCGACGATTGATGCGCGCGAAGTGCATGAGCGTGGACCGCAAGCAGCGGTCATGCGGATCAAGGAAATACTGGGCAACCGGCCCTGTTATCTGACATTCGACATCGACGCGCTTGATCCGGCGTTTGCGCCCGGTACCGGCACACCGGTCTGGGGCGGTCTGACCAGCGCACAGGCGGCGATCATGCTGCGGGATCTGGCAGGGATCAATATCGTGGGCGGTGACATCGTCGAGGTATCACCGCCGTTTGACACCACAGGGGCCACGGCGATTGCGGGGGCGCATGTCGCGACCGAAATCCTGTGCCTGCTCGGATACAGGATGCGTGCGAAATGAGTGAGAAAAACCAACCCATCAGCGGCAACGATCTGGCGCGGTTTTCCGGCCCGAACACGTTCATGCGCCTGCCTGCGGTGAATGACCTGAAAGGGCTGGATGTGGCCGTTTTGGGCATTCCGCTGGACATTGGCACCTCGTGGCGATCGGGCACGCGGTTCGGTCCCAAAGAAGTGCGCGCGCAATCCGCGATGCTGCGGCCTTATAATCTGGGCACGGGGGCGGCCCCATTTGACAGTTTGCAGGTGGCGGACATCGGTGATCTGGCGATCAATACGTTTTCGCTCAGCGATAGTTTGCGCATCATTGAAGAAAGCTACGACAGCATCCTGATGTCGGATGCCATGCCCTTGGCGATCGGGGGAGATCACTCGATCACCCTGCCGGTCCTGCGCGCCATGGCCAAACGGCACGGGCCCGTGGCCTTGGTCCATGTAGACGCCCATGCCGACGTGAATGACGAGATGTTCGGTGAACGTGAATGTCACGGCACGGTATTCCGTCGGGCACATGAAGAAGGGCTGATAATCCCCTCAAAAACCTATCAAATCGGCTTGCGCGGTACCGGATACTCGGCAGAGGATTTCAAAGAAGCCGCCGGTTGGGGGTTCCAGCAGTTTCTGGCGCAGGAACTTTGGGGCCGCAGCCTTGCCAGTCTGGGCTCTGAAATCCGGCGCGATGTCGGCGATGCGCCAGTCTATATCACCTATGACATCGACAGCCTTGATCCGGCTTATGCTCCCGGCACGGGGACGCCGGAAATCGGCGGGCTGACCACACCGCAAGCCATGGAGTTGATCCGTGCCTTGCGCGGTTTGAACGTGGTCGGTGGTGATCTGGTTGAAGTTTCGCCGCCCTATGATACCTCGGGCAATACCGCGCTGACCGGCGCGAATATTCTGTACGAGATGTTATGTGTCTTGCCGGGCGTGACATACCGCTAAGGCAAAACCGTGTAAGGTTTAAAGGAAATGCGCCGCATGTTATTCTGGATCGTGATCATCGTTATTGTCGTGCCGCTGGCCTACATCCGGCTGGCCCCGAGCGATCCGGCGCGGTTCCACCGTCAGGCGAAACCGGTTGATACTGCCACCGAGCTGCGCACGGGCGGCTATGTCTGGCGCAAGGTTATGGAGGAGGACGGTCAGGACGCATTGCGCAGCTTGGCCGATGCCGCCGCCGCAACGCCGCGTACACAGCTGCTTGCGGGATCGGTGGAAGAGGGGCAGATCACCTATGTCACCCGTACGAAATGGATGGGATTTCCCGACTACACCACCTTTGGCATATACGAAACGCCGAAAGGGGAACGTTACCTCGAAGCCTTCGGGCGGGCCCGTTTCGGTCGTTCAGATCTTGGGGTTAACGCCAAGCGGATTAAGGGCTGGCTTGCTGCGCTCAAGTGACGAAGACAGACACCCTTCCTGCACTTCGCGCCACATCGGCACGTTCAGCGACATCTGGCATTGCGCCATAAACATCCGCCCGTCGACTTGCAGGCAAATCGTTTCGCCGAGCTCGACACGGTTATGGCTGCGGTCGGTGCAGTAACAATCCACCGTTTTTCCATTAGGGTAAGTCGCATCAGCAAAAGCTGCCGTGGCGGCGGGCAGGGCCATGAGGCCCGCAAGGAGGCAAAGGCGTTTCATGTGCTCACCATAGCACGATGCAGCTCTTGACCAAAGCACTTCTATCAGCGACAGCATGCCAGCATGATACCATTGGACCGGCTTGAACAAATCTCCCAGCGTTTCCAGTTTCTGGAGGCATCGATGTCGTCTGGCTCTGACGGCGCGGATTTTGCCGCCTTGGCCAAGGAATACGCCGATCTACGCCCTGTCATCGACCAGATCGATGCTTACATGCAGCTGCTGCGCGATCTGGACGAGGCACAGGTGATGCTGGCCGATCCCGAAATGGCAGAACTGGCGCAGGAAGAAATGCCGCGTATCAAGGCGGCCTTGCCCGAGGCAGAAGCGGCTTTGCAGGTGGCCTTGCTGCCCAAGGATGCGGCGGATGCGAAACCGGCGATGCTCGAGATCAGACCGGGGACGGGCGGGGATGAGGCGGCCTTGTTTGCCGCGGACCTGTTACGGATGTACCAGCGCTACGCCGAAAGCCGCGGTTGGGGTTTCGATCTGATCGAAGAACAGATGACCGAACTGGGCGGCGTCAAGGAAGTCGTGGCGCATATCACTGGCCAGAACGTCTTTGCCCGGTTGAAATATGAAAGCGGTGTGCACCGTGTCCAGCGGGTGCCGACCACCGAATCGGGGGGGCGTATCCATACCTCGGCGGCAACTGTGGCGGTTTTACCCGAAGCCGAAGACGTGGACATAGAGATAAACGCCAATGACATCCGCATTGATACAATGCGCTCGTCAGGTGCAGGCGGTCAGCATGTGAACACCACCGATTCTGCGGTGCGCATCACCCATATTCCGACAGGCATTGTGGTGACGTCCTCGGAAAAGTCCCAACACCGCAACCGCGATAAAGCGATGCAGGTGCTTAAGGCGCGGCTTTACGACATGGAGCGGAACCGGATGGACAGCGAACGCTCGGCCGATCGTGCATCGCAGGTCGGCTCGGGGGACCGCTCGGAACGGATCAGAACCTATAACTTCCCGCAGGGGCGGATGACGGACCACCGGATCAACCTGACCCTTTATCGTCTTGATGCGGTGATGCAGGGCGATCTGGACGAAATCGTTGACGCGCTTACCGCAGACGCACAGGCGCGCCTGATGGCCGAGATGAACGGGTGAGCACAGCGGCACAGGCCATGGCGACCGCCGCTGCGCGTCTGCGTGCGGCGGGCGTGCCGGACCCCGCGCGCGACGCGCGCCTGCTGCTGGCGCATGCGGCGAGCGTGGATGCCGCGCGGGTGACACTGATCGCGCCCGAAGAGATTGCACCGGAAATTGCCGAACGATTCGAACAACTTGTCGCTCTGCGCGCAGTGCGTGTGCCGGTGTCTCAACTGGTGGGATCGCGCGCCTTTTACGGGCGGGATTTCAGGATCAGCCGCGAAGTGCTGGACCCGCGCCCCGAAACCGAAACGCTGGTTGATCTGGCGCTTGCTGCCCCGTTTGACAGGGTGTTGGACCTTGGCACGGGATCGGGATGTATCCTTGTGACGCTGCTGGCAGAGCGCATGCAGGCAACCGGTGTAGGGGCGGATCTATCCGAAACCGCCTGTCTGCAGGCCAGCGCAAACGCCGTGCTGCATGGTGTCGCGGAGCGCGCTGCAATCATCCAGTCGGACTGGTTCGATGCGGTCGAGGGGCGCTTTGACCTGATCGTTTCCAATCCGCCCTATCTGGCTGCCACCGAAATGGCCGATGTTGCCCCTGAATTGCGCGATCACGAACCGCAGATGGCGCTGACAGACGGGCTGGATGGCTTGTCGGTTTACCGGATCATCGCTGAGACTGCCCAATCCTATCTGACCGCCGAGGGGCGGGTGATGGTGGAAATCGGCTGGCAACAGGGGGCGGCGGTCTGTGACATTTTCAGCCGTGCAGGCTGGGCCAGTGTCGAATTGGCACATGATCTGGACGCACGGCCCCGTGTGGTTTGCGCAGCGCAACCGGCGTAAATCTGCACTTTTGCACAAATTTAGCGGTTTTGCCCTTGCCGTAAGGGCCTTGGCGTGGTTATTCAAGGATGTTGCAGCGGTGGATGCCTTTGGCGGTCCCGCGCGGTTTTTAACCCAACATTTTCTCGACCGATCATGCCCGCGCCTTGCGCAATCGGTTACCAATAGCGAAACAGCACCAAAGGCTGATATTCCTTCATGAAATCCACAAGATCCCGGGGCCGGTCCAAGAACAACCGCAACCGCAGCAATAACAACAATCAGGGCGGCAATGTCGTCAACCGCGTCTTCGACAGCTCCGGCCCTGAAGGCAAGGTGCGCGGCACGCCCAGTCAGGTGATTGAGAAATACAATCAACTGGCCCGCGATGCGCAGCTGTCCAATGACCGGGTTGCAGCCGAGAACTTTCAACAACATGCGGAACATTATTTGCGGATGTTGTCAGTCGCGCAGCGCGAAATGGACGAGCGGCGCGAAGAACAAGAGCGCCAGAACCGCGAACGTCAGGCGGAACGCGACCGCGAACGTGCCGAGCGTCAGGAGCGCGAAGGCAATCAGGGTGGCAATCAAGGCCAGGGTGGGCAGCCACAACAAGGCGGGCAACCCCAGCAGGCCGGCAATGAGCAACGTGCGCAAGCCGCCCCAGTCACAGACCAGCCAGTGGTCGAGGCGGACGCGGATGGCGACAGCGGTCTGGTGGAAACGCCCGAAAGCAAGCCAAAGCCAAAGCGCGCGCCAAGACGCAAACCCAAGCCCAAGCCGGAAGCAAAAGCCGAGCCCAAGCCCGAGAATGCAGGCGACAGCGGCGATCAGCCAGAGGCAGCAGAATAATACGAAAACCCCGCCATCGCGCGGGGTTTTTTGTTTCTTGGTGCATTTGTCGGGGGCGGGGCGATTGGATCCCGCTTTGGTCAAGTTCAGACCTTAGTCGACGGGCGGTGCGGCCAGTGACCCCTCGGTGCGGTGGACATAGTGAATACGGCCCTTGTCGCGCAGCACCTGCGCACGGGGCAGCCAATCATAGCGGCGGTCCTGCGCTACCGGTGCCCAGAACAATTTCCCGCCATGGCGCCAGGGATCAACCACCACCCCGTCGTGCAGCGCGGCCCCTGTCGGGATAAGGACGGCGGTGCTGTGGTCGATCAGAAGCAGGCTGTCGGAGTTAGCGATCGCGCGGGTGACGTCCAGTGTCCTGAACTCTTCAGCAAGCAGGCGTGCCTGCATATCCTCAGCCCAGTGATAACACAGGCCGCGTGGTTTGGTGCCCGCGTTTACCTTGCTGTTATGGATCAACGGGTGGTCGGTGATTTGATAGGTTTGCGCGAGGGCAAAGGCCGTCTGATAGGAAATCCGCGCCGCCCTGTCAGCTTCGCGCGGGTCTACGGCCGGCGACATCTGGCGCAGGCTTTGTGCAAGCGCTGCGATCTGTGCTGCGCTGCCCCTTTCGGGACCCGTCGCGGTGCAGGCAGTGAGGGTCAGGGCCATGACCAGCGCCGCCAGAGCTCTCACTTTTTAGCAACTTCGCGGGCAAGGGCGCAGAACGCCTCAAGCGAAACCTGCTCTGCGCGTTCGGTGGGTTTGATCCCAGCCGCCTGCAACCGGTCTTCGATGTCCGGTGCGACGCCTTTCAGCGAGGCGCGCAACATTTTGCGCCGTTGGTTAAAGCCGGCGGCAACGACACGGTTCAGGATCTTCGGATCGGCAGGAAAACGCGGTTCGGCCAAAGCGCTCAGGTGCACCACGGCGGATGACACCTTTGGCGGCGGGGTGAATGCTTCGGGTGGCAGGTGAAGGACGATGCGCGCATCCGCCCGCCACTGGGCCAGCAGGGCCAGCCGGCCGTAGGCCTTCGATCCCGGGGCGGCGACGATACGTTCCGCAACTTCGCGCTGGAACATCAGGGTCAGGCTTTGCCAGAACGGCGGCCACTGCGCCGGTGTCAGCCACCGCACCAGCAGTTCGGTGCCGACGTTATACGGCAGGTTTGCCGCGACCCGAATGGGCGGGGTGAGATGTTTCAGCGGGTCGATCTCAAGCGCGTCGCCTTCGATCACCGTCAGCTGGCCATCATAAGCCGCACCGATTTCCGCCAGTGCAGGCAGGCAGCGCGGGTCTTTTTCAATCGCCAGGACATGGCGCGCCCCTTCAGCCAGCAGACCACGGGTCAGCCCGCCAGGGCCGGGACCGATTTCAAGCACGTCGCAACCGGTCAGATCGCCAGCCTGACGGGCAATTTTTGCGGTCAGGTTCAGGTCGAGCAAGAAGTTCTGGCCCAGCGACTTGCGCGCCGACAACCCGTGGGTGGCGATCACATCCCGCAGGGGCGGCAAGCTGTCGATGGTGGTCATGCGGAATGTCCCATGCGGTGCGCCATGCGGATCGCTTCGATCATGCTGGTCGGATTTGCAATGCCTTTGCCAGCAATGTCGAAGGCGGTGCCGTGATCGGGCGAAGTGCGGATGAAAGGCAGTCCCAGCGTGACGTTCACGCCCTTGTCGAAATCCAGTGTCTTGATCGGGATCAGCGCCTGATCGTGATACATGCAGATCGCCGCGTCATATCGCGTGCGTGCGGCGGCGTGAAACATCGTGTCGGCGGGCAAGGGGCCACTCAGGGTATAGCCTTCGCCTTGCATCTGTGTGACCAGATCAGTGATCCAGTCGCGTTCCTGCGTGCCCATCGTGCCGCCTTCGCCCGCGTGGGGGTTCAGGCCGGCGATGGCAAGGCGCGGTGCCGCAATGCCGAACAGATCCCGCAGACCCGCATGGGTGATTTCAATGACATGGCGCAGGGATTTCGGGGTCAGCTGCAACGGCACCTGTTCCAGCGCGATGTGGATCGTGGCAGGTACCACGCGCAATTGATCAGAGGCCAGCATCATCACGACATCTTCGACACCGGCCAAGGCGGCAAGATATTCAGTATGGCCGGGGTGGGCAAAATTTGCGCCGTCCTTCAGCGCCTTTTTGTGGATCGGTGCGGTGCACACCGCCAGGGCTGTGCCCTCCTGAACCAGCGCCACACCGCGGGCGATCATGTTGATCACATGGGCCGCATGGGCAGGATCGGCCACACCGGCACGGCACGGCGCGCCAAAGTCCTGCGCCAGAACGGGCAGGGCATCCGGGCTTGGGCCAACCGCTTCGCTAGGGTCCGCTACGACGCGGTGCGGCGTGCCTTCGGGCAGATGGCGCGGGTCGCCTAGCCATAGCATCGGCACTTCATGGGCCAAAACGGCCCAAGCGGCGGCGGCGACTTCCGGTCCGATGCCGGCGGGTTCACCGCAAGAGATCGCGACCGGCAGGGCAGGCCGGCTCATTGCATAACGATACGCGCATCGGCGCGCAGCTGGTCCATATAAAGGTTCGCAAACCCCTGCAATTTACGTTGGCGCAGGGCGCTGATCACGTCGTCGCGGGTGGCTTCGGCGTTGGTCGCGGCAGTGCGGTTACACAGCATCAGAAACACCAATGTATTCCCGTCCGCCCGCGTCAAGGCTGTGGAAACCTCGCCACGGTCGAGCTTGGCGAGCTCAAAGGCGATGTCTTGCGGAATATCTGCGGGGGCTTTGGCACCGCGATCCAGCACCTCTTCTGGCTGGCCCTTGGCAACGGCGTAAAGATCGTCACAGGTGTCGACCTCGTCGCGCAGGCGGGCGGCTTGCGCCAATGTGGCCTCGGAACGGCCACCGGCCATGTAATAGGCCGCGTATTCGATTTCGGAATAGGTCTTGGCCGGTTTGCCGCTTTCTTCGATGCCGCGCAGCTGGAACAGGGCCACCGCATTCGGGATCGGCAGCGGAGCCGTTACTTCGCCGGGGGCAAGCGCCAGCAAAAGCGGGTGCAGCGTGGGGGGCAGTTGCTCAAGCGGGGTCCATGGCATACGCCCGCCGCGCCCGCGTGACGCGGTGGCGGAATATTGCGCGGCGTAGCGGGAAAACTCGCCCTCGGATTGGGACTGGGCGATGCGTTCGGCCAAGGCCATCACCTGTGCGGCGCGCTGCGGCGGGGCGGGGATGATGATTTCGGAAAGCAATACCCGCAAGCCCGATCCGGTGGAACGGGTGTTGCCAAGGGCGCGGTTGATCTCATCCTCGGAAACGCTGGCCTGTCGGGAATACCGTGCACGCACCAGTTCGCGCCAGCCCAGTGAGTTGGCAACGAAATCGCGTAGCGTTTCACGCGACACACCGGATTGTTCCAGCGCTTTGGTGAACTCGGGCAGTGTCAGATTGGCACGGGATGCAAATTCGCTTAGCCCCTCGTTAAGTCCTTCGTCGGTAAGGGAAATCCCGGCCTGCGCCACGGCCACGGCCCGCAGCCGGTCGTCGATCAACCCTTGCAGGGCTGTGTCGCGATCCGACCCGGGGGCGTTGAGCAATTGCAGGAAACGCTGGCGCTGCTGCACCTCGAATTCGGTGACCACCGTGTCATTGATACGGGCGGCGGGGGCGAACAGGTTCTGCGCCTCTGCGCTCTGGCCCCCAAGGACAATCGCGCTTGCAAGGGCAAGGCCCCTAACCACTGCTGAGAATTTCATCTGGATCACCTTTGACATGAGCGACTATATTTTTGATTGCCCGACGTGGCTGAAAAGCCCCTTAGGCCGACGTTAAACCCCAAACTGGTCGTAGGCTCAACCGCCGTTGATGAAGAATAGCTGCGCGCGACCGAGAGATCGACGCCGACACATTCGTTGTTGTAGCTGATGCCAAGGCCGGCAGTGGCTGCGCGGTCGTCGGCGACGTTGAAACGCCAGTCCGCTTTGACTTCCCAATTGGCGTTAATCTCGTACCGTCCGGCCAGCAGGATTTCCGAAACGGCCTCGTCGCGGTCTTCTGCGGCGTCCTCGTCCAGCCAGACATAGCTTCCGGCAAGGGAGCCGCGGCTGAAACCCCAGTTGCCGCGCAGCTCGGCCTTGGCAAAGTTGAACTTCCTGTCAAACAGGCTGCGGCCCGACAGGGACAGGCCGTTCGGGGTGACGATCTGGGCGGCAAACAGGATGTTGGACGACACGCCGCCCAGACCCGTGGTGACGGAAAAATCAGGATCGCTGTCGCTGCGAAACACCTGACCGAGTGAAATGTGACTGTCCCAGCCTTGCGGGTTTATGCGCGACCAGTTCAGACCGACAGCCGCCACTGTGCCGCGTTCGCGCCGGTCGGGGCGGGGAAAGCGGGACAGGGACAACAGATTGCCTTCGTCAAACTCCACTTGGGTGCTTTCGTCATTGGGCACGTCCAGACGGCGTCCGCGTGTCCAGCCGATTTGCGCCACAGGTTCAAGCAGTTGGGTCGCGCCTGCGGCCTCGCGGCGCAGCATGGGATAGCGCAACGCCAAAGCGGCGGTAGGCACGATGTCAGAATGGTTTTGCGCATAAGACGCATCTTGGGTGATATCAAAAAAGTTAAAGCTGATGCCGGTCTGCAGATCCGCCACCAAACCGCTGCTATAGGTAAAGCGGCGGCGCCAATCGGCCTGACCGTGCAGCCGCGCCACATCGCGCCCGTCGGTCACCAGATCGGCGTCCGGTCCGTCTGTGTCGCTATCCGAATTGCGCCGGTGGGCGTGGGCTTGCAGGCGTAGGCGCAACTCGCCGCCGATTGCCTGCGGAAAGATGCGGCGTTCATATTCGCCGTCCAGCACCACGGTGGGCAGGTTGTCGTTGATGTCATCGGCCCGCAGGCTTTCAAAGTTGTAAAAGCTGGCACGGATGAATTCGTCGCGCCGGGCGCGGCTTGCGGTAATCTGGCTTTCCAGCCGGTCTTCGACGAAATAGCCATATTCATTCAGATAGGCGCGGTCGGTCGTGGTTTCGATGTTGAACGTCAGCTTGAAATCGCGCGCCAGATCGAAACTCCCGCTCCCGAACAGGTACCCACGCCGCTTGCCGGGCTGTTGATCATCGCGGGTATAGGCCCCGTTGAAGCTGATGCGCCCTTGGCGAAACGCTTGCCGATAGCGGAATTCAAGGGTGCGCGTCACGCTTGAGATATAGGGCGTCAGGGTCAGGTCGCGGTGATCGCCCAGCTTGATGAAATAGGGGATTTTCAGGCCTGTGCCCAGTTGCGAGGTCGTGCGGCTCGACGGCACGAGGAAACCCGTCGCCCGTTCCAGATCGGGGCCGGGCAGACGCAGACGCGGCACGTAAAAAACCGGCACATTCAGGATGCGAAACTGCGCCTCGTCAAAGTAAAGCTGGTCTTCGAGCTGGTCATGGATCACCCGTTTTGCGCGGATCTGCCAAAGCGGTGCACTGCCATCGTCACAAACCTTGCAGGAGGTCACGGAGACTTTGGAAAGCTGGCTGTAGCGGCCCTCGACAAGGTCCACCTGTGCAGCGGCCAATTGCAGTTGCTGGTTCAGGATCATGCGCGCGCCTGTCAGAATGCCGTTGCGCATGTCGGCCTCCAATTGACCGGCATCGGCAAAAATCAGCGTCTCGCCGTTGTCTGTCAGGGTAATCGGGCCCTGAATGACCAAACTGCCATCGGTCTGGTTGTAGCGCACGGATTTAGCCTGCAAGCGCGTGCCGTCCTGAAACGCCTCGACATTGCCTTGGGCGACCAGCGTGCGATCGCTTTCGATAAACACTTCATCAGCGACCAGAATTGCCGCGCCTTGCGGGGTGTCCTGTGCGAGCAGCGCTGCGGGCAAAAGCAGGGCAAGGGCGATTAAAAGGGGGCGCAACATCACCCGTCCTCCACATGTAAAAGCAGGCCAAGCGCCAGCAGGACCGAAGCCACAGGCGGTGCCCAAGCGGCCAGCAACACAGGGATCTGGCCGTTTTCCCCTAGTATCTGCGCAAAGCTGCGGATGAAGTACAGGCCGAACCCTAGCAGGACCGCCGTCAGCACGGCAACGCCCGTGCCACCAAAACGCGTGTGGCGCATGGTAAAGGCGCTGGCGACCAGCACCATCGCCATCAAGAAAAGGGGGCGTGCAAATTCGGTCTGAAGCCAGACCTGATGGCGTCGCGCCGAAAAACCGGCCTGTTCCAATTGGCGGATAAAGGTCGGCAGATCGTAAATCGACACGGCGGCGGGTTTGCCGATGCTCTCGCGGATGCGTTCCAGCGTCAAAGACGAAGGGATTTGCAGTTCATCAAAGAACTGGGCGTTGGCTTCGGCGTTCACGCCTGGGGTCAGCGGCCATGACTTGGCTTCGTTCAGCGTCCATTCCCCGTCTTTCAGGGCGGCACTTGCGGCCTCGATCCGGCGCACGGGCCCGTTTTCGATGTCGTAAGAAATGAACGTCACATCATAGAGCACAGAGGCATCCGCATTAGAACGCCACGCCCGGATGACAGTTTGCCCGTCGACATTGCCCTGACGCAGCCACAAGCCTTCGTCGCTGATGGAAAGGGCAGAAGGCCCACCCGCACGGTAGCTTTCGGAAAGCTGCAAATAACGGTTGCCGGTTGCCGCAACAATGGGGTTCAGCATCCCCACGGCCATGATCCCGATCATCAAGGCCACGAACACCGGCGCAATGAGCGCGCGCAGGGCAGAGCGACCCGCCGCGCGCGTCACCACCATTTCGGACGAGCGCGCCAGCGAGATAAACAGCGTGATCGTCGCGAGGATGACGATCAGCGGCAAGATCAGGTTGATGGTTTGCGGGGCGTTCAGAAACGTCAGACCCAAGATCCGCTGCCAGCCCAGATCAAGCCCGCTGAACTTGCGCGCCTGTTCGACGCCGTCGACCAGCATCACCAGCGCAAACAGCACCGTGGTGATCAGCAGGAAGGTAATCGCGAAACGACGGGCGAAATATACATGCAGGATCATGGTGTTGACCGCCTCCGTCGCAGGCTGTGCAGCCATCCGGCATGCGCCACATGCCACAGCATGCCGCTGACCAGCAGCGCGCCGATCAGGGACGGTAGATAAAGCAGCGGCCAGCGGCTGGCATCTTCGCGCACCGTATCAACCAGTGATCCGCGAATGCCGTCAATGGCGATCAGCAGGGCAAAGGCAATCGCGATTTCGCGCCAGACCCCGAACCGCGAAAATCCACCCGTCAGCAAAGTGGCATAGCCGACAAGCGCCGCGACGATGCAAAACAGGGATTGCGCAAACCGCGCGTGCAATTCTTCGGCTATGACGCCTTTTGCATCACCGGTCAGGGCCGACACCGAATCCCAATCCATCATCAGGCGCGGTGAAACCAGATTGGGCACTGATTGCGACCCCACTGTGCTTTGGTTCACAAGGCTGGATATATCAAACGAGAAGTCGCGGAATTTGGCCGTTGCCAGCCGCGTATCGACCTTGTTCAGCCGCTGCGCCAGCCCGTCCACCATGATCAGGGTTGTGCCCTCGCCGTTGCGCACCAGATAGGCTTCGGCGGCAGTATAGATCACACCTTCGGCGGGATCGCGCCGGTCTGACAGAAATACATCGCGCAGCACGCCGCTGCTGTCGATCAAACGGGTGTAGAAGGTGACGTTCTGCGTGGGGTGCAGGAATTGCCCCTCGCGCAGCAGGCTGGCGGTGATGTTCTGCGAAATCTCGTTTTCACGCTGGCTCAGTTCGGCCTGCGCCATAGGTACCAGAAAATGGCTGAGCACGCTCATCATACCGGCGACGCAAAGCCCGTAGATGAAGACGGGGCGCGCCAGCCGCCAGGGGCTGGAACCGGTGGATTGCAGTACCGTCAATTCGGATTCCGAAGACATCCGGTTGGTCACATAAACCGCACCTGCAAAGGTGGCGATGGGCAGGACCGTGGTGATCAACTTGGGCAGGCCAAGGGCCGTGAACTCTAGGAAAACAAGCGCCGATTGCCCGTCGCCGATCAGCCGGTCAAACAATACAACCGCGCGGTTGATCCAGAACAGCGCAACCAGAACAAGGGCGAAAAAGCCAAAGAGCAGCAAAAGCTGTGACAGCATATAGCGGTCTAGTCGTGCCACGCGCGCCCCCCAAAGGTTCCATTGGCCCCAAACCCGCCGGTTTGGTCTGTTTAGCCGCAATCTTTAAAGCAAAATATGGGCGGGGAAAACTGCTAACTGGTCATGGGTGGCCCTTCACGCTAGGTCTTGTGGAAATTCGCAAACAAAGGCCCAATCATGACCCCACTTACCCCAATCACCTTCGCCGCTACTGATATCGACCAGATTGCTACGCAGGAAGGCCGCGTTGCCATTTTTGTGGCACCCGAAGGGCCATTGGATGCGGGGGCACGGCGGGTGAACAAGCTGACACGCGGCGCGGTGCAGCGGTTGATGGATGGGCCGAAATTCGCCAAGTCCAAAGCCGGCGATGCCTTTTCGTTGGAATTTCCCGTGGGCATGGCGGCCGAAGCGGTCGATATTGTGCATCTGCCACGGCGCACCGACGTGCACGAGGCCCGCAAGGCCGGCGCGGCACTGGCCAAGCGGCGCGGGCAGGCGGATCTGCTGATGATCGCGGCCAACATGAAATATGTCGCCGAGGTTTGTTTTGGTCTGGCGATGCGGGATTACGGCTTTGACGATCATAAAACCGACGCCAAGGAGCGTGGCGGTGCGGTGGTTGCAATGTGCAGCAAACCCGATGAGGCCGAGGTGGCAGCAGGGCCCTTGATGGCGGTTGCCGAGGGCGCGTTTATGACCCGTGACCTGACCAATGCACCAGCCAATGTCCTGACGACAACCGAGTTCGCGGACCAGTTGGCGGGCATGGAAAAACTGGGTCTCAAGGTTGAGGTACTGGATGAAGAACAGCTTGCAAAGCTTGGAATGCGCACGCTTTTGTGTGTGGGGCAGGGGTCCGACAGCCCGTCCAAGGTTGTTGTCATGCAATGGCTCGGCGGCGCTGAGGGCGATGCTCCGCTGGCGCTTGTCGGTAAGGGCGTGGTGTTTGACACGGGCGGTATCA
The DNA here is from genome assembly GCF_000622325.1 of Sulfitobacter geojensis. Lineage (NCBI taxonomy): Bacteria > Pseudomonadati > Pseudomonadota > Alphaproteobacteria > Rhodobacterales > Roseobacteraceae > Sulfitobacter > Sulfitobacter geojensis. The sequence continues at coordinate 2,462,713 of NZ_JASE01000005.1, read as the reverse complement.
GCCTGAAGCCCGGGGCCGGCATGGAGGATATGACCATGGACATGGGCGGCGCGGGTGTTGTCGCTGGTGTGATGCGCGCACTGGCGCTGCGCGGGGCCAAGGCAAATGTTGTCGGGCTGGTGGGCTTGGTCGAAAACATGCCGTCGGGTAACGCGGTGCGCCCCGGTGACGTGATTACGTCGATGAAGGGGGATACAGTCGAGGTGATCAACACCGATGCCGAAGGCCGTTTGGTGCTTTGTGATGTGATGTGGTACGCGCAGGAGCGGTTTGAACCAGCTGCGATGATTGATCTGGCGACCCTGACCGGCGCGATTATTGTGGGCCTTGGCCACGAAAACGCCGGTGTGTTTTCCAACGATGATCCGCTGTGCAATGCTTTCCTGAAGGCGGCTGAGGTCGAAGGGGAAGGCGCGTGGCGCATGCCGATGGGGGCAGGCTATGACGCGCTGCTGAAAAGCCGGATTGCAGATATGAAAAACATCGGCGGTCGGGCCGCGGGATCGGTCACGGCGGCGCAGTTCCTCAAACGGTTTGTTAAGGACGAGACGCCATGGATCCACCTTGATATTGCCGGTGTGGCATCGGTCAAGTCCGAGACCGTATTGGCACCGGCGGGGGCGACCGGTTGGGGCGTGGCGGCGCTGAACCGGCTGGTGCGCGACCGGTTCGAAAAGGGATAGAGGCGATGGGGGCTGCTTACTTTTACCACCTGACGCGGCGGCCTTTGGTCGAAACCCTGCGGATGTTGCTTGGCAAATCGCTGGAGAACGACTGGACCGTCGCGGTGCGCGGCACGGATAAGCAGGCCTTGGCGGATCTTGATCGGGTTCTGTGGTTGGGGCCGGAAGAGGACTTTCTGCCCCATGCCATGGCGGGGGGCGACGATGATGCCCTGCAACCGGTCCTGCTGACCACGCAGAACACCGCGGCCAATGCGCCCGATTGCGTGATGTCGGTGCACGGCGCGCCGGTCACGGCCGAAGAAGTCGCAGCGTTGCAGCGGGTTTGCGTGCTGTTCGACGGCGACGACGAATCCGCGTTGAACGTGGCGCGTGGCCAGTGGAAAACGCTGAAAGACGCAGGCGCGTCGGCCCAATATTGGTCAGAGGAATCAGGACGTTGGGAGAAGAAGGCGCAGACTTGAAGGGGGCTGGATTAGCGGGGCTTTGCCCCACCGGCGGTGCGCGGAACAATCCGACCTTTCAAATCCGCGTCGGTTTCGGCGGGGCCGCTGTTACGGCGTTTGAGACCCGCCGTTATTGCCCATTGGATGTACCCAGATCTCGGCCTGCGGTTCGTGGGGGGCACGCGTCCCATCCGTGACAGCGCCAAGCCGCTTTGCCACCGCCTGCGATCGGGTATTGTTGAAATCGATGTAGCTGTAGAGCTTGTCCAATCCCAAATCGTCGCGCGCCCAGTGTCTGACGACGCGGGCGGCTTCGGTGGCGTAGCCTTTGCCCTCTGCGCCCTCGAACAGATGCCATGCCAGTTCAATGTCGGGCCAGTTCGAATGCTTGAGCAACCCGACACGACCGACCGGATCCCCCGTGTGCTGTTCCACCACGGTGAAAAAGCCGAAACCATGCCATTGCCAATGGCCGACGCCGGTCAAAAATCCGAACCACGCCTGTTCCGGCGTAACGGTTTCTCCTTGGGCTTGCATGGAGGGTGCGCTGGTCATGAAACGGGTGAGCGCAGCAAGATCATCCCGTTCGGGGCCGCGCAGGACCAACCGTTCGCTGCGCAATTGCGGGGCTGTGGAGAGGGGTGTCATGCGTCGCCTTTGGGGTCAGTTACAGAAAAGAGGCAAAGTCAGGCACCACTATAAGGCAGACGCGACCGAAAGAAAGGCCGCGGGCGATCCTACCGCGTCAGGATCAATTCGCCACCGGCGATTTCGATCCGGCCCCAGCGTTGCAGATAGCCCATGCCCAGCAGGCTTTGTTCCATCTGCCCTTCATTCACCACGGCCGCCACATCACGGTCGACGATTTCGCCCAATTGGACCTGTTCGAGACGCACAAAGGCGGTGCGCACCTCGCCGTTGGCCGTATTGGCGCGGCCCAGATAGGCGAGCGTTTCGGGATCAAGGCCGGCACGTTTGGCATCCGCCTGCGTTAGCACCATGTCGGTGGCACCGGTGTCCACGACAAAGCGCACGGCGGCGTCATTGACCTGTGCTGTCAGGTAATAATGCCCGTCACGGGCGCGCGGTACCACGATCTGGTCACTGCCAGCGACGCTGAATTGGGGGGTGCGGGCGTCGCGGCTGATGTCTTGCCACAAGCCAACGGCGGCGGCACCGCCGATAAAGATCATCGCCCAGACTGCGCCGTATTGCAGGGTCTTGTTCAGCCCGTCACGCGATTGCATGAAAAACCAGCCCGCCACCATCACCAGTAGGACGACCAGATAGATCAGATTTCCTGTGTCGAAATTTCCCATGATGCTCCCTTTGTCCCACTGTCCGTCACATATAGGAACGCGCGGTGCCGAAGTCAGCCCGTAGCGGGACCGAAACCAAACGCCGCAAGGCCGTCGAGCACGAATTGCACGGCCAGTGCGGCCAGCAACATGCCCAAAATACGGGTGATCACGTCAATGCCCTTTTTGCCGATGATCCGGTCCAGATAGCTGCTGGCCATAAGCGTCAGACCCAAGGCGATCAGGGTCAGGGCGGTGATGCCAAGCACGGTGATCAGTCCCTCACCTCCCGGTTTTTCGCCGATCAAAAGGATGATGGAGGCGATGGAGCCGGGGCCGGCGATCAGCGGAATCGCAAGCGGGAAGACGGAAGGATCGTCGATTTCCTCGCCTTCGGTGCGGTCCTCGCGGCGTTTGGTGCGCCGTTCGAACAACATGTCGAGGGCGGTCAGGAACAGCAGGATGCCGCCCGCGATGCGGAAGGCAGGCATGGAGATGCCGGCAAAGCCAAGCACGGCCTCACCGAAAAAGGCAAAGAGAACAAGGACAAGACCAGCCACGAGACAGGCGTGAAGCGCAACTTTCCTGCGCTCTGCCGGTGTCATGCCCGAAGTCAGGGCCAGAAACAGCGGAGCGATGCCAATGGGGTCGATCACCACGAACATCGTGACGAGGGCGGTAATCATATAGGCCGTGTCGAGGGTCATGTTAGCGTCGATCCCGTTGCGATCCAGTTGTGGGCTGCGCCCATTCTTTTGTTTTAAGGGGCTCTGCCCCATCGGTCAAAGACCGATTCCCCGCAGCATTTAAGGCCAAAAAGAGGAGGTTCAGGCGGAGGCCTTTTCGAGTTTCTCTTCGGCTTGCATCCAGAGGGTTTCGGCGCGCGAGAGGGCGTCCATGACTTCGGCGTATTTTTTGTTCCAGACTTCGAGTTCGCCGATCTTGCTGCTTTCGTAGAGTGCCGGATCGGCGAGTTTTTTGGCCAGTTTGTCGCGCATTTCGTTGATTTTGGTAACGCGGGCCTCGGCTTTGCGCACTTCGGAGCGCAGGGCGAGGATGTCTTCGCGGCTGGCGCGTTTCTCTTTCGGTTTTTCTTTGACCTTGGTGTTTTTGCTGACCGGTTTCGTCGGGGTCAGCAGCAGTTTACGGTAGGATTCAAGATCGTCTTCATAAGGGACCACGGTGCCGTTCGACACCAGCCAAAGGCGGTCGGCGACCATCGACAGCAGGTGCATGTCGTGACTGACAAGAATCACGGCACCCGAGTAATGGGTTAGCGCCTCGACCAGCGCTTCGCGGGATTCGATATCAAGGTGGTTGGTCGGTTCATCGAGGATCAGCAGGTGTGGCGCGTCCAATGTGGCGAGCAGCAAGGACAGGCGCGCCTTTTGACCGCCCGACAGGCGACCCACTTCGGTTTCGGCCTGATCGGGGCCAAGGCCGAAACCCGCCATCTGGGCGCGTAGTTTCGAGTGCAGCACACCGGGGCGAGCCGAGATCAGATGTTGCAGCGGCGTTTCATTGACGTGCAGTTCGTCGACCTGATGCTGGGCAAAGAAGCCGATGCGCAATTTATTGGCGTTGATCGCCTTGCCATCCATCAGAACAAGCCGGTCGGACAGCAGTTTTGACAGTGTCGATTTGCCCTGGCCGTTGCGCCCCAAAAGGGCGATCCGGTCGTCCTGATCAATGCGCAGGTTCAGGCGCGACAGAACCGGATTGCCTTCGGAATACCCCACAGAGCCGTTTTCGATCGAGATGATCGGTGGCGAGAGTTCTTCGGGTTTGGGGAAGGTGAACACACGTTTCGCCGCCTGTTCAGGCGTTGAAATCATGTCCATCTTTTCGATCATCTTCAGGCGGGATTGCGCCTGTTTCGCTTTTGAGGCCTTGGCTTTGAACCGGTCCACAAAAGATTGCATGTGGTCGCGGCGTTGCTGTTGTTTCTTGGCCATGGCCGCCTGCACCGCGCGTTGTTCGGCGCGTTGGCGGGCGAATTGATCATAGGGGCCTTGGTAAAACGTCAGTTTGCGGTCTTCGAGGTGCAGGATGCCGTTCACCGCGCGGTTCAAAAGGCCGCGGTCGTGGCTGATGATGATGACCGTATGGGGGTATTTGGCGAGGTAGGCCTCGAGCCAGAGCGCCCCTTCGAGGTCAAGGTAGTTGGTCGGTTCGTCAAGCAGCAGCAGGTCGGGCTGGGCGAACAGCACACCGGCCAGCGCCACGCGCATGCGCCAGCCGCCCGAAAAGGCAGAACAGGGCATCAGCTGGTCTTCGGGTTCGAACCCCAGACCTTTGAGGATTGAGGCGGCGCGGCCTTCGGCGGACCACGCATCAATGTCCGACAGGCGCGCCTGAATATCGGCGATGCGACCGGGGTCGGTGGCGGATTCGGATTCGATCATCAAGGCGGCGCGTTCGGTATCAGCCTGCAACACGGTATCAAGCAGCGATGTCTCGGAGGAGGGCACTTCCTGTGCCACGCCGCCGATCTTGGCGCGCGAGGGCAGGGTGATTTCCCCCGCATCAAGGCCCAGTTCACCGCGAATGATCTTGAACAGGGTGGTTTTACCCGCACCGTTGCGCCCGACAAGGCCCACTTTGTGACCTTCGGGAATGACAGCGGAGGCTTCCTCGAACAGAGGGCGACCTTCGACGGAATAGTTGATTTCTGAGATGCGTAACATGGGCGGGGTGTGCCGCAATGCGAGGGCAGCGTCAATCGCGGGTTTTCATGGGCCAAACCTCATGTTAGGGAGCGGCCAAATTAACCCCCGTAGGAGCAAGCCACATGGCCCTAGAGCGTACATTCTCGATCATCAAACCAGATGCAACCAAGCGCAACCTGACCGGCGCAATCGTCAAGAAATTCGAAGACGCAGGTCTGCGCGTTGTCGCATCCAAGCGTATCCACCTGACAATGGCACAGGCGGGCGAGTTCTATAAAGTCCACGCCGAGCGTCCGTTTTACGGCGAACTGTGCGAATTCATGGCATCCGCGCCAATCGTTGCACAGGTTCTGGAAGGCGAAAACGCCATCGCGAAAAACCGCGAAGTTATGGGCGCAACCAACCCAGCAGACGCAGCCGCCGGCACAATCCGCGCCGAATTCGCTGAAAGCGTTGGCGAAAACTCCGTTCACGGTTCTGACGCACCAGAAACCGCTGCCGAAGAAATCGCGTATTTCTTCTCCGGTCTGGAGTTGGTGGGCTAAGCCTGCCGATCTAAAAGCGAAAAATTTGAAAGGGGCCGCAGCGATGCGGCCTTTTTTATTGGGAGACTTACGGCGTGATCAGGGTTTGCGCACGCCGATATCATCCAGCAACTGGTCGAGCGCATTTTGTGCACTTGGCTTGTTGACCGCTTTCAAGGTGTCGAACCTTTTGCGCAGGGCGGCTTTTTCGTCGCCCTTACAATCGTTCCAGGGACGGCCCTGAAGCGCCATCACCAACACGTAATAACCGATGAAATGTGGTTTTGTGCCTGTGCGCAGGATTTTGGCATAGGCCGCGTCGGGCCCCAAGGCGCGAAGCGTTTCGGCATCTTTGATACCGGCTGCCGTGCAACTGGCCTCGAAAGCGGGGCCAAGGTTGCGGATGGTGGAAACAGGTGTCGACATGCAGGCAAACCTATCGTGGTTCGTGCCGCGGTGTCACCCGTCAAACGCTGGCGTCAAAGGCTGGCGTAATCCGTGAAAACCGGCTTCGGGTTTGGCTTTGGCGGGCTGGCTTGCGCCCCTGAAACAGGTTTCGGGGCGGGGGGGGCAGGTGTTTTTGTGGTGTCTAGGCGTGCCATCGGGCTGCTCCTGAGTTGCGGCCGGATGGGTGAAAGACCAGCCAATACAGCCAAGCTGCCTGAAAAGCTGGGCCCCAAAGGGGCGGAAATGTGGCAAAACTTTGTCGCGGATTTTAGCTAAGTGTTATGAAGTTGGCGGCGGAGAGATCTTGTAAGTTGTGATTTGCTGCCAGACCTCATCAGGGCGCAGCGTGATCTGCGGGAAATGCGGCTGGTGCGGGGCGTCCGGCCAGCATTGCGGTTCAAGGGCAATCCCGCCGTAGGGACGCAAGTCTTTGGCCTCGTGCAAGACACCCTTGCGATCGGGCAGAAATGCGCCGCCATAGACCTGCAAACCGGCAGCTGTCGTCGCGACATCAAGGCGGGTGCCGTCGCGGCCGGTCAGCGTGGCGCAGGGGGCAGGGTCGGCAGTGACGGGCAGGGATAGACAGAAATTCACATCAAGGGCAGGGGACAGCGGGATGCGTTTGGCTTCCGTGAAATCGAACAGCGTGTCCGATGTTGGCGCGATATGCCCTGTGGGCAGGCTGTGTGCGTCGGTTGGCAGATAGTGGTCGGCGGCCAGCTGGAGCTGGTGGTCAGCGATGTCCATGCCGCCCAAGTTCCAATACGGATGATGGGCAAGGTTCATCGGCGTGGGCCGGTCGGTGGTGGCCGTCATTTCCAGCCTCAGAATAGGGCCTTCAAGGCTGTATTGCGCTGTGATCCGGCGCAGCCCCGGCAGCCCGTGATCCCCGTCAGCCAGTGTAACCGCCAGTTTCAGCAGGCTGCTGCTATGTTCAATCACGTCCCACGTTAGCGTGTGCAAACCGGCAGGTCCCGAGTGTAAGGACGTGCGCCCCGCCTCGTTCAGCGGCATTTGATAGGGAGTTGCATCGATCTCGATCTTACCCCCTGTGATGCGGTTCGCAACGGGGCCGACGATCGCACCGGCACAGACCGGAATTCTCTGATGATCTTGCGCATCGCGAAAGCCCAAAACAAGCGGGCGGTTTTGCTGTCGCAACCGGATGTCGTTGAGCGTGGCCCCCCGAGGCAGAATCGTAACCGTAAGGTCGTCGGATGAAATGTTCAATGTCATACCAGCAAGCTGGCCTGCATCGGCGCGGGGTTCAAGCGGCATCCAGCAGATCCCACAGCAGATTACCGCGATTTCTCGCCCAACCAAGACTTGCTCTGCTCCGTCACATCTGAGAAAGGCTGACCCTGACCCGATCAGGGGGGGCACGCGCGCCGCCTGTGCCATTTGACCCTATTGGAGCGCTTCCATGAGCATTGCTTACCTCGTCACCCATTCCGGTGGCTTTCACGCCGATGAACTTTTGTCTTCCGCCATCCTGACCCGGCTTTTCCCTGACGCAGAGCTGCGCCGCACGCGGGATCGCCAATGGCTGACACCTGCACCTGACAAGATCATTTATGATGTGGGCGGTGCCTATGACAGCGAAGCGCAAATATTTGATCACCACCAGCGGCCCAGCCCTTTGCGTGAAGACGGGCAACCCTACAGCTCTTTCGGGTTGATCTGGGCGCAATACGGGCGCGATTATCTGGCTGCTTTGTCGGTGCCTGCGCAGGATATTGATGCGATCCATACCAAGTTTGATTCGAAATTTGTCCTGCCGATCGACCTTCTGGACAATGGCGCGATTGAACCCTCCGTGGCGGGGCCCTTGTCCGGGCTGACCCTGCCTGCGCTCCTGGGCAGCCTCAAGCCTGTGTTTGACGACACATCACCCACGGCGGATGACGATGCGTTCGTTGCCGCCTTGCCGATCGTCAGCACCTTTATCGAAGCGCAGATCCGCAACATGACCGCAAAGGCCCGCGCGCAGAGCATCGTTCTGGATGCCATCGCTGCGGCGGGTAGCTCTGCCATTCTGGAATTGCCAATGGGCATGCCCTATGCAGCTGCGCTGGATCAGGCAGGGGCAGATCACATCCTGTTCGTCGTTTGCCCGCGCGGCGAGGAGTGGACGATTGGCGGTATCAAGCTGTCCAAGGACACGTTTGAGCAACGCGCTGATCTGCCTGCCGCTTGGGCCGGCCTGACCAATGAAGCATTGGAAGACGCCAGCGGCGTGAAGGGCGCGAAATTCTGCCACAACGCACGGTTCATCGCTGTGGCCGACTCGCGCGATGCGATCATGCAGATGGCTGCGATTGCGGTTGAAATGGCCTAAGCAAAAGGGCACCTGTCCCAGTGCCGTTTGCAGTTGGGGGGCGTCCGATTTTTTTGCCCGTTTGAAATCCGACTGAACCGATGCGCGGTTTTGTGTCGGCTACAGTGTGTCTGTTAAGAATAGGCACTCCGATGGATGGTGCTGGTGCACCGTGCCGTCAGGATGATCCATAACCCGTGGTATCGGCTGCCAACGCGTGTGGCCGGCGACCTCGTGAAGCTATCGGACGCCGTTCGTTCTTCGACGTTTGTTCATCGGGTTTGAGACCTGCAATATCTGAAAAGCAAAAAAGCCACTAAGCTATTGAGCTCAGTGGCTTTTTATGGCTCCGACGGTAGGGATCGAACCTACGACCAATTGATTAACAGTCAACTGCTCTACCGCTGAGCTACGTCGGAACGGTAAGGGCGTAATAGCCAAAGTGTTTTGCGGCGTCCAGAGGGTTTTGGTACGAATGTCAGATATTTTTTGCCTTACCTTACGGCGAGCTGGAATTCGGCCTCTGCATGCAGCGGACCGAGCGGGGAAACGCGGGATTTTCCCGTGAGATCAACAAGGTGGGCAAGAACATTGCGGGTTGCGGCCCCTAGCAGCGCGGGGGGCGTTCCCGCGTAGACCTGCTCGGCGATGGTGCGGGCAGTGGCGGGGGCTGACTCCAGCGCCCGCAAAATGGCGGCCTCGCGCGACATGCGGTGGCTGATCAGCCAATCCAGACGTGCGGCAGGGTCGGTGACGGGGGCCCCGTGGCCGGGGTAGAAAACACGCCAGTCGCGCGCGGCCAGTTTCGCGCAGGAGGCCATGAAATCCGTCAGGTCACCGTCCGGTGGCGAAACCAGCGACGACGCCCAGCCCATGACGTGATCTGCCGTAAAACAGGCGTCTTTCCATGCAAGCGACAGGTGGTTGCCAATATGACCGGGCGTGTGGAGCGCTTCGAGCTGCCATCCGTCGCCCTGCAAAACCGCGCCATCGGCAAGCAGGTTGTCAGGGGTGAAATCGCCGTCGATGCCTTCGCCGCCACCGATCAGGCCGCCGGTTGCAAGTGTTTGCATCACAGCGGAACGTCCCGCGGTGGCATCCCCGAAAGCATAGATGGGCGCACCGCAGGCATCTGCCAGCGGACGCGCAAGGGGGGAGTGATCAAGATGGGTGTGGGTCACGATGATATGGGTAATCTTCTGATCCGGCCCCACCGCATCGAGAATCGCCTGTAGGTGAGCCGCGCCCTCGGGACCGGGGTCGATCACCGCAAGGCCGCGCGTGCCAAGCAGATAGGTGTTCGTGCCACGGTAGGTCATTGGCGACGGATTCGGCGCGACGATTCTGCGCAAACCGGCTTCCAGATCTTCGGCAATGCCAATGGCGGGGTCAAAGTCGTCAGGGGGCAGCATGGTTTGGCCTTTCACTAGGGGGGCGTGGTGGCTAAGCTCTACCTCATGTCCTTCCTCTGGCTCAAACACTATATGCCGCGCGGCATTTACGGGCGGGCCGCGCTGATCCTGCTGTTGCCGGTTGTGATCATCCAGCTGGTTGTCACCGTGCTGTTTGCGCAGCGCCATTTTGAGGGCGTGACCCATCAGATGACCGATACGGTGCTGCGTGAACTGGCGCTGGTGCTTGAAGTAGTCGAGGACGCACCAAATCGCGCGGGCGTACCCGCCGCAGTCGCGGCGCAGTTGGGGGCGCTGGCCATTGATGTGACACCGGTGGAGAAGGCGGACCTGCCAGCGGGCAACCGGATGCGGTGGTATGATTATTCGGGGCGGGTCAGTGCCAGACGTCTAGCGGATCATCTGGCGGGGTTTCAGGCGCTGGATCTGAACAACAGCAACCTCGTTCGGGTATTTGTGCAGACGGAAAAAGGACCGCTGGAAATCTCCTTTGACCGGCGTCGGATTTCAGCAAGCAATCCACACCAGCTGTTTGTTTACACCATTTTCTTCGGCTTCCTGATGACTTTCATCGCCTTTGTTTATCTGCGTAACCAGTTGCGGCCGATCAAACGTCTGGCTCAGGTGGCTGAATCTTTCGGGCGGGGCCGGCATGAACCCTATTCACCGTCAGGTGCGGTCGAGGTGCGCAGCGCCGGCAATGCCTTTATTGACATGCGCAACCGGATCGAGCGTCACATTGAACAGCGCACCTTGATGTTGTCGGGGGTCAGCCATGATCTGCGGACGCCGCTCACACGGATGCGGCTTAGCCTGTCGATGCTTGAGGACGACGAGGCCGACCCCTTGATGCAGGACGTGGATGACATGCAGCGCATGCTGGATGAATTCCTGAATTTTGCCAAAGGGGCGGCCGAGGGTACGCCGGAGGACGTGACACCCTATGACCTTGTCAACGAGATCGTGACCGAAGCGCAACGCGGTGGACGTGACGTTGTCCTGCTTGACCGTGAAGGGGACGGCAGGGGCACGGTTAAATTGCGGGTGGTGGCGATACGGCGGGCGATTGACAACCTGATCTCCAATGCGGTGCGGTACGGCGCGCGGGCGGAGGTGTCTGTGATGCTGACCGATAAAACGCTGCGCTTCAGGGTCGAGGATGACGGGCCGGGCATCCCCGAAGACCGGCGCGCCGAAGCCACGCGCGCCTTTACCCGTCTTGATCCGTCGCGCAATCAGGATCTGGGCGGCGGTGTTGGTCTGGGTCTGGCGATTGCGACCGATATTGCGCGTGCGCATGGCGGGGTGCTGCGTCTGGGCGAATCGCGCCGCATGGGCGGGTTGCGGGCCGACATCGTGATCGCGCGCTAGGATGCGCCTGTATTGAAAGACCGCAGCGACCCTGCGGAAGGATTGCAGTGCTCAGGTGAACCCGTCACCTTGCGCGCAACAACGACAGGAGCATCCCGTGACCCCATTCGACATGATCAAATCCCACCTCGACACTGCTGTGCCATTTGCCAACCACGTCGGCGTTAAACTGCTCGAGATCGCGGATGGGACGGCCAGCGCGGAACTGGACCAGCGCGACGAAGTGTCCAACCACATCCAGTCGATGCACGCAGGCGCGATGTTCACGCTGGGCGAGGCGGCATCCGGTGCAGCGATGGCGGGGGCGCTGGCTCCGGTCATCCTGAACATGCGCCCTGTTGCAGCTGTTGCCAGTATCGCGTTCAAAAAGGTGGCCAAGGGCAAGCTGACAGCGCACGCCAAAACGTCGCGGGACGGTGCGGCTTTGATGGCAGCAATCAGCGCGGAGGGTAAAGTCGCATTTGACGTGCAGGTAGATATCCGTGATTCGTCCGGTGATACGGTCGTTGAAATGACGGTGAACTGGTACGTCAGTGCCAATCGATAGCTGCACCCCGTTAGGGCAGCGGCGAACTGGCGGTGAAATGGTAGGCCCGGCAGGACTTGAACCCGCAACCAAAGCGTTATGAGCGCTCTGCTCTAACCAGTTGAGCTACAGGCCCGCCATGGCGCTGGGGGTATTCTGCGGTAATGGTTTCGTCAAGGCTTGGCACGTGTTTTTGCGCCGTAACCGTCGGGGCGGCGCAATTTGAGGGTGGCAATGTGGTTTTGCCTGACCCTGCCATCGAACCCACCTCAAACGGGTGATCCCGCCGAAAATATTGGCACTTTTCCCTTGATTTGCCTACTTTATCTTGACCAATCGCCCGGGACCCTACACTACAGGTTGTGTATTTGTGAGTGCTGCTGATTAAAAACAAAAGAACTGAAGATTTTAGTGGGGGGACTAAAGAAGAATGTCATTTCTCAAGGAGAATATTGTCTGGATCGCGCCGACAGCCGCGATTGTGTTGGTCGCAACGGGGTTTCTGGACCGCGAAAACGGTTTTTCGTTTTTCGGATCAGACCGACAGCAGACCGAAATCACAGACGCGCAGTTTGAACAACAACGGCTTGCGGAGTTCAACGCTTCGGTGGTCGCTGCATTGGCCAACCCGATCGATACGACGGCGGCTGCCACCGACGTCGATCCTGCCACAGCGGATACCGCTTCGGTTGATGTGACGCGAAACGCACCCGTTGATCTGCTAGAGGTCGCACCGGCACCGCAGGTTGCGCCTGCCGCTCAGGTTGCGCCGTTTGACAGCGATAGTGCGGCAGATTTCTTTGCTTCAGCGCAGGCGAATCTGGCGGTGGCGAACAATTGCGAACAGGAACTGGGTGAATTGGCCGCTTCCGCCCGGATATATTTCCCGACGGGTGGCCTGTCCGCCGAGGAAGCAGGCCTGTCTGCCGCCCGTTTGCTTGGCATGGTCCTGAAAGACTGCCCCGGATTCGGCGTGCAGGTCGAAGGCCATTCCGATCCGTCAGGGGATTCGCGTTCAAATCAGGTGCTCAGCAAGCAGCGCGCGGAAGCGGTGATCAACCGTCTGGCCGCCTCTGGCATCGACACCGCCGGTTTTGCGGCAGTCGGGTTTGGCGATACGCGCCCCTCCAATGTCAGGGGCGAGAAAACGGCCGCCTATTACGACCGTCGTGTCGAGTTTTCGATTGTTCAGTCGGCACAGAAAGCCAGCGTGAACTTTTCCGCCAAGCCGTGGCAGGAACCTGTCGCGGCGGATTGCGTGGCGGAGCTGGCAACCAAAGCGGCGTTGGCGCGCCAGTACTACGCACCGGGGTCGATCATTGCACCTGCGGGTGAAATGGGCGCGGTGATCGCACTTGCTACTGAAGTGGCTCAATGTGACGGCGCTTGGCTGCGCATTGTCGGGCAACACTCTGATCGTGCGGGCAATCGCGAAAATGTTTCTACGGGTCGTCTGCGGGCCTTGGCGATGCGCAATGCCTTGTTGTCGGCGGGCTACACGCAAGGCCGGATTTTGGTCGGCGCGCCCTCTTACGCGGTCAACGTAGACGGCGAACCGGGGCTGCCGCAGTCGCGTGTGGATTTTCAGGTGGTTTCCGACTGAACCGGCGCACATTCGGGCAAAGCATTTGAACGGGGGGCCATGTGCCCTCCGTTTTTCGTTCTCGCGCGCATTTGTCGGCACCCGCGTGGTTGCTTGGCTGGGGTTGATAGGGTATCGCGGCGTCATTGTCTGAACACTGGGGATCACGCATGACAAAGAACGGGTTGACCTACGCTGATGCAGGCGTCGATATCGACGCAGGAAACGCGCTTGTTGAGCGGATCAAACCGGCGGCAAAACGTACCGCGCGGCCCGGCACCATGTCCGGTTTAGGCGGGTTCGGCGCGCTGTTTGATCTGAAGGCTGCGGGGTTTGTCGACCCAGTGCTGGTCGCCGCCACAGACGGTGTGGGCACCAAGCTGCGCATCGCGATTGACACCGGCAATGTCGACGGGATTGGCATTGATCTGGTGGCGATGTGCGTCAACGATCTGGTCTGCCAAGGGGCTGAACCATTGTTTTTCCTCGACTATTTCGCAACCGGCAAGCTGGAGCTGGATCAGGCGACGCGCATCATCGAAGGCATCGCCGAGGGCTGCGCCCTGTCCGGTTGCGCGCTGATCGGCGGCGAAACCGCCGAGATGCCGGGGATGTATCATGCCGGTGATTTCGATCTGGCGGGCTTTTCTGTTGGTGCAATGGAGCGGGGCACGGAGTTGCCGCGCGATGTCTCTGAGGGGGATGTTTTGTTGGGCTTGCCCAGCGATGGTGTGCATTCCAACGGGTATTCACTGGTGCGCCGGATTGTCGAAACCTCCGGTCTGGCGTGGGAAGATGCCTGTCCGTGGGGCGAGGGCACGCTGGGTGCGGCGCTGCTGACGCCGACAAAACTATACGTCAAAGGTGCGGTTGCGGCCTTGCGGGGCGATTGCGTCGCGGCATTGGCCCATATCACCGGCGGGGGGCTTACCGAAAACCTGCCACGGGTTCTGCCCGAAGGTCTGGGGGCCGAGATTGACCTGACCGCATGGGATTTACCGCCGGTCTTTAAATGGTTGGCAGCCACGGGCGGCATGGCCGAGGCCGAACTGCTTAAAACCTTTAACTCCGGTGTTGGCATGATCTCCGTTGTTGCCGCCGATCAGGTCGACGCGGCAAAGGCGGCATTTGCAACAGACGGTCATCATGCCTTTGAAATGGGTCGGATCACTGCAGGGGCAGGGGTCACCTATAAGGGCAGTCTGCTTTGACCACACGGGTTGCGATTTTCCTGTCCGGTGGCGGGTCCAACATGCGGGCGCTGGTCGAAGATATGACAGCGCCGGACGCACCTCCGTCACAAGACCACCCCGCGCGGCCCTGTGTTGTGTTTTCAAATCAGGTTGATGCCGGCGGGATCGCATGGGCAAAAGCGCGCGGCATTCCCACAGAAGTGGTGGATCACCGTCCCTTTGCGGGGGATCGCACAGCGTTTGAGCAAGCGATCAGCGCCGTCTTGGCCCCGCATGCGCCTGACATGATCTGTCTGGCCGGTTTCATGCGTAAACTGACGGGGGGGTTTACGGACCAATGGGCGGGCCGGATGATCAATATCCATCCGTCGTTACTGCCTAAATACAAAGGCTTGCACACGCACCAACGCGCGTTGGATGCAGGCGATGCGCGCCACGGCTGTACGGTCCATGAGGTCACAGCGGCGCTGGATGACGGGCCGATCCTTGGGCAGGCCAGCTTGGAGATCGCCGCCGAAGACACCGCTGAAACGCTGGCGGCGCGGGTGCTCACGCTGGAACACCAGCTTTATCCTGCCGTATTGCGCCGCTTTGCTGCAGGCAACCGCAAGCCGTTGTTGTTGCAAGGCTGACTGGTCAATCATTTTCCTGTGATGTAGCTATTCAGGATAGACAGGACAGACTTTTCTTCGCGAAGTGAGACCATGAAAACAATAACAACAACCGCCGACCTCGCTGAATTTTGCGCGCAGGCCGCACAGCACCCCTATGTCACTGTAGATACAGAGTTTTTGCGCGAGCGGACCTATTACTCCAAGCTTTGTCTGGTGCAACTGGCGATGCCGGGAACTGACGATTCCGGCGCGGTTTTGCTGGATCCCTTGTCTGACGGTATTTCACTTGAACCGCTTTATGATCTGTTTCGCGACACATCTGTGGTCAAGGTATTTCACGCGGCACGTCAGGATCTGGAAATTTTCTTTGTCGATGCGCAGGTCTTTCCTGAACCGCTGTTTGACACACAGGTCGCGGCCATGGTGTGCGGCTTTGGCGAACAGGTGGGGTATGAAACACTGGTGCGCAAGATTTGCCATGAGGGCGTAGACAAGTCATCGCGGTTCACCGATTGGTCGCGCCGCCCCTTGTCTGAAGCGCAAAAGAAATACGCGCTGGCCGACGTGACGCATCTGCGCCAGATTTACGAGTTTCTGGCCGAAAAGCTGGAAGAAAGCGGGCGGGCGCGTTGGGTCAAGGAAGAGCTGACCATCCTGACCTCGCCCGACACCTATATCACAGCGCCGCAAGATGCATGGAAACGGGTCAAGACGCGGACGAATTCGCCGAAATTCCTTGGCATTGTGCGCGAACTGGCGGCCTTTCGCGAGGATTACGCGCAGAAACGCAATGTGCCGCGCAACCGTGTGTATAAGGACGATGCGCTGGTTGAACTGGCCAGTCTGAAACCCACCAACCACGAAGAACTAAGCCGTGCGCGGTTGCTGTTGCGCGAAGCCCGGAAGGGCGACATCGCCGAAGGTATTCTGGCCGGGATCGCCAAGGGCGTAAAAGCAAAGCCTGAAGACCTGCCAAAACCCGACCGCAGCCGCGAAAAACTGCAGGTCAACCCTGCGTTGGCTGACCTGTTGCGGGTATTGCTGAAGGCGAAAACCGAACAGGCCGGCGTTGCGGCGAAACTGATCGCACCGGCGTCTGATCTGGATGCGATCGCGGGGGGCATGCGCAATGTGCCGGCCTTGAAGGGCTGGCGGCTTGAGGTGTTTGGCACCGATGCGTTGCGCCTGTGCGAGGGCAAGATTGCGCTGACGGCGAACGGCAACGATGTGCAAGTGGTCGAGGTTTAAGACCTAAGCCCAATATTTTGATAAACAAGGAAAATACGATGTCCGAGATCACGCGCTATCATTCCAACCAACGTATGAGCCAGATTGTGACCCATGGCGATACGATCTATCTGGCCGGTCAGGTCGGCACTGCTGGTGCCTCTGTTGCGCAGCAAACGCAGGATTGTCTGGATCAGATTGACGCGCTGCTGGCCGAAGTCGGATCAGACAAGACGCGCATCCTGCAATCCGTCATCTGGCTGCACAGCATGGATGATTTTGCCGAGATGAATGGCGTTTGGGACGCTTGGGTGCCAGAAGGCCATGCGCCCGCACGTGCTTGCGGCGAGGCCAAATTGGCCAAGCCGGAATTCACTGTTGAAATCATCGTGACAGCGGCGAAGTAACCGCGCTTAGCGTCTGGCGACCTGCGCGTTGAGTTGACCCTCAACGCGGATGCGCCGCACACCTGCCAACTGCTGGTCGGTTACGTGACGCGCTGCAATCACTTCGCGTGTCGGTTTGGTCCCGATGGCCGTCGCGGCCGTCGGACGCACCCCTTCAAGCCGGTAGGTCAATACACCGTCTACCGGCAACTCTTCCTCGTTTTCAGGCGTCAACTGCACCGCATAAATGCCTTGGCGGGCGGCCAGACCTGTGGCGCGGATAACCGCACCGCCGGGGACACGTTCGATCGTCAGATTGGTGACCTGTTCAAAGGGACGCCCGTTATAAACCGCATCAGCCGCACGTCTATTGGCAAACAATCCGCCGCTTCTGGGAATTAGCGGGTTCGTATTAACGACCTGTGCCACCGGTTCCGATCGCGACTGGCCGAACCAGTTCAGCGGGTTCACGCGGCTTTCGCTGAGCGTGGTGCAGGCACCCAAGCCAAGGGTCGTTGCGAGGAGGAGTGGAATTGTCTTGCGCATGGGGGCCGCCTTGGAAAATCTGCTCGGGATTTGAGTACCCTATCATGTGGGCCTTGGGAAGGGGGCTGGACCTTTGCCGGTTGCGCTCCTAGGTCTGGGGCAAGTCGAAAGAGGTGTACAGATGGCCAATGCCGCGTTTGAAGAGCTTGTCGAGGATTTTGAATTTCTGGACGATTGGGAAGACCGTTACCGCCATGTGATTGATCAGGGCAAGGCGATGGAGGCGCTTGAAGAGGCGTTGCGCGTCCCTGCGACCAAGGTGGACGGCTGCGCCTCGCAGGTCTGGCTGCATGCCCAAGTCGAAGACAGCAAGCTGCATTTCGACGGTGCGTCCGATGCGATGATCGTGTCGGGGCTGATCGCGGTGCTGCGGATTCTCTATAACGGGCTGACCCCCGCAGAAGTGCTGGCGGTCGATGCGCGCGCCGAAATGGGGCGTTTGGGCTTGAACGATCACCTTTCTGCCCAGCGTTCCAACGGGTTGCGCGCGATGATTGAACGGGTGCGGGAGACCGCAGCCGCGACCTAATCCGCCACCTGAAGAACGCGGTCCAGATGCGCCGACAGTTTGGCCGGATCGACATAGACGTCTGCACGGTTCTGTTGGTCGCGTTTTTGCACAAAGCGCGCATAATCCACTGGGGCTGCATCTGGCGACAGGGCAGCGACAAGGGGGCGATAGCTCAGGCCAAAATACGCGGCGGCATACCAGAACGCGCGCGTGGCATAGGTGGCGGGCAGGATTTCAATCACCGGCGTGCCGGTTTGGCAGAAAATCACATTCGCCAGTCCCGCGCCGTGCACACCGACCA
Organism: Sulfitobacter geojensis; assembly: GCF_000622325.1. NCBI lineage: Bacteria > Pseudomonadati > Pseudomonadota > Alphaproteobacteria > Rhodobacterales > Roseobacteraceae > Sulfitobacter > Sulfitobacter geojensis. Next base: position 2,444,660 of record NZ_JASE01000005.1, on the reverse strand, counting down.
CCGCTTGCGCATTGGCAAAGGCACTGCGTTGTTCGGCGAATGACAGATCTTCAAGCCGCAGCGCCTCAAACCCGCGCGCTTGCAGCACGGCCCAAATTGCGTCTGCATTGATCAAACGGCGTGTCGCCGCAGCGCTGCGGTCAATATAAATCCGTCTGGTCGGTGTTTTGGGGGCAAGGGACGCCGTGTTCAGGGCGGCGACAGGACGGGCAAAGTGGCGGTAACACTGATGGGCGGGATGTGCGGTGCGCACCGAATTCGAACTGATCACAAGTTCGGGCATGCGCAGGGTTATTTCGGGGCCGGTAAAACCGCTGTGACTGACAAGCGAAATCCCCAAAGTCTCCATGATTTCAGCGGTATAGCTGGTGTCCGTTGTCATCAGAAACTGCGACAGATCAGGGGCTCCCTCGCGCAGCTCAAAGATGCGCGGCAGTTTGTCGAACCACAGATGGCAAACGTTGAATTTGGAGAACCGGTCGTCGATGAAACCGACCGGCTGGTGCAGGTTGTGAATACCGCTGCGCAAACGAAAGGGCGTCGTGCCGAAGGACAACTCGGGCAGGTGGTTGCCTTCCTCATCGAAGATGTAGAACCCCGAAAGCCGGCCGCGGGTGCGATCAATACTGAGTGTGGCATTGGGGATGCGATACAAGCGGCGCGCCGGCTGCGGGGGCTGATCCGGTATGGTGTCGTGGAACATGTAATAGGCCCCGACGTCCGGTGGCAGGGGCGGTTGGAAGGGCGGCCAATCCGAAAGGCTTTGAACTTGGTAGGGCTGTGCGGATGCCGTTGAGAGCCTGGCATAATTTGTATCCCCCGCCGATTGTGGTTGTGCCGCTTGGCCGGTCGGCACGTGTTCCAGACGGTGTTTGTGGCGCAGACCAACAAGCCAAGGGCGTGCGCCGTAGCGTTCAATCGCCCGATCCAGCCGCTGTGCTGCCGCCTCGAAATAGCCTTTGGCGATCAGTGTTTCCGCGTCCTCAACCGTGTGTCGTATCGGGTCCATGCTAACAGACTACGCCAATTAGGCGATCAATCAACTCTGAATGTCACCTTGGGTTGTGCTCAGGTCTGCCAGCGCCGTGTGCAGATCGCCGTAACCGGTAAACCGACGCTCGAACGGCAGGCCAAGCCGCGCGGCGCATGCCTGTGCTTTGGCAGTCAGCGCTGGGTCATCCGTTTGGGCCTGATAGATCAGCTTTTCATAGTTGCCAAAGTACATATCGCGCAGATCGGGATGGCGGTCCAACCCCATGGGCTTCCAGATGAAGGCATCAAACTGGCGCACCAGAAAATCGGTCAGATAAAAGCTGGTGAACTCGCGATCCGCCTTTTCGGCAAAAGCGTCATTGCCCTCGAAAAAGCTGTAGCAATGCGGTCCGGCAACCATTTGCACGCCCATTTCATCGCAAGCGGCCTGTAACAGACCACCGGTTCCGCAATCGGCATAGACCACAAAAATCTCTGAATAGGCGTTACGGTGTTTGTTGACGCTGTCGCGCACGGCTTGAGTGATTTTCTCAGGGTAAAGATGATATTTGGCGGGCAGGCAGGTCAGATCCAGATGATCCCAACCATTCGCCGCTTTCAGGTCGATGATTTCGCGCGCTAGAGCGCCGCAGGCGATCAGCAGGATGCGCCCCTTGGCGATGTCGAGCGGCAGGCCTTCTTCGGTCAATTGGGCGTCTGTGGGGATCATCGGCGCAGGGTCCTGTAGGCAAGGGCGGCGATCAAAAAGGCGGGGATCGCCGCGACCAACAGGGCAGGCCGGCCAAGGCTCACCAGCCAGACAGTGACGGCTGCCGCGACAAGAGCGCTGACAAATATCAGGGCGAATAGGCGAAAGGGCAATGTGGTCTCCTCTTCGCAATCAACCTAGGGGCAGCAAGGGGAACAAAGAAGGCCCCGCGTTTCAGCGAGGCCCGTAAATGCGTTATCGCAGCATGATCAGGCCGATTGGGTCTGATTGTGTTTGCGGGCCACCCATTCTTTCGCGGTTTCCACCGCAACGGCCGCGTCGCGACAGTAGGCGTCGGCGCCTATGGCTTTGCCGAACTCTTCGTTCAAGGGCGCGCCGCCAACCAGCACGATAAAATCATCGCGGATGCCCTGTTCGACCATCGTGTCGATCACAACCTTCATATAAGGCATGGTTGTGGTCAAAAGCGCGGACATGCCAAGGATATCAGCGTCTTCGGCCTCGAGCGCTGACAGATAGTTTTCGACGGGGTTGTTAATGCCCAGATCGACAACTTCAAATCCTGCACCTTCCATCATCATTCCGACAAGGTTCTTGCCGATGTCGTGAATGTCGCCTTTGACGGTGCCGATCACCATCTTGCCCACACGGGGCGCACCGGTTTCGGCCAGCAGAGGTTTCAGGATGGCCATGCCACCCTTCATCGCGTTGGCGGCCAGCAACACCTCTGGCACAAACAGGATACCATCGCGGAAATCGGCCCCCACAATGGTCATGCCGCCCACCAGCGCTTTTGTCAGCACATCATAGGGGGCCCATTTGCGTTCCAGCAGAATGTTCACGCCTTCTTCGATCTCTTCCTTGAGGCCGTCATAAAGGTCGTCGAACATCTGTTGAACAAGTTCTTCGTCGTCGAGTTCGGACAGGATGATTTCGTCTTCTTCGGACATTGGCATTTCCTCTATGCGTATCGTGCTGGCGCATGGCCCATGTTTCTTATTGTCACGAAACACACCAAATTGACACGCAAATAGCGACATCGGGCGGGGTATGTGCGACGCATTCTTCTCACGTTGATCATGAATTTTGTGCATATGGACAGGGGGATAGACGGGCAGGTGCCGTTTTCCCTTTCGGTCGTTCTTTGTTTGTTCTATTTTGGGATATGGATCGTGAAGAAAACATGTACCGCATAAAAGGACGCGCGGCGGTCAGTAATGACGCCGGTCGTTTTGAACGTCATGCCCGCGAGGCCGTGGATGACGGTTGGCAGCGCGATGACGACCTGCCGGTTTTGCGCACGCAGACGCGGATCGAAACACCGCGGTCTGTCATCACCTATAACCGCTCGCCGGACCTGCCGTTTGACCGGTCAATCAACCCTTACCGCGGCTGCGAACATGGCTGTGTTTACTGTTTTGCGCGGCCCTCACATGCCTATCTGGGGCTGTCACCGGGGCTTGATTTCGAAACACAACTGATTGCACGGCCCGACGCCCCGGCGGTGTTGCAGCGCGAATTGGCGGCGAAACGCTACAAGGTGGCACCGATCGCCATCGGGACGAACACCGATCCTTATCAGCCGATTGAAAAACAACATGGAATCATGCGCGACTGCCTGAAGGTGCTGTCAGATGCGGCCCATCCGGTGGCCATTGTCACCAAGGGCAGCTTGATCGAACGCGACATTGATATTCTGGCCCCGATGGCACAGCGCGGTCTGGTGCGTGTCGGCATTTCGGTCACGTCGCTGGATGCAAAGCTGTCGCGATTGATGGAACCGCGCGCGCCCGCGCCGGCGCGTCGTTTGGTGATGATCCGGCGGCTGGCGGAGGCGGGGATACCCGTGCGGATCATGGCGTCTCCGATGATTCCGGCCCTGACCGATCCCGAGCTTGAGGCGATATTGGCCGCTGGCAAAGATGCAGGTGCTCGCACCGCGAGCTGGATCATGTTGCGCCTGCCACAAGAGGTGTCGCCATTGGTGCAGGAATGGCTGGCACTGCATTATCCTGACCGCGCCGCACGGATCATGAGCCGGCTGCGCGAAATGCACGGGGGCAAGGAATATGACGCCACGTGGCACCGCCGGATGCGCGGCGAGGGACCTTATGCGGATATGGTGGCCCAGCGGTTTGCTTTGGCGATCAAACGCTTGGGCCTGAAATCGAATGCGCCACCGATGCGCTGCGATCTGTTTCGTGCGCCGGTTCTGCCGGGGGCGCAATTGTCGTTGCTGTAGCGGGACGACTTGGGGCTTCTTTGTCCCTAAAGGGAATTGCAGCAAAGAAACACGTGATGTCGTCCCGCTGGGATAGGGCTAAGCGCCTTCGCGCGCGATGGCTTCGACCTTACCCAGCCACTTATTCGCCTTTTCGGGGGTGGCATTGCCCGCCGGTGCGAAATGACTGATTTTGACCGGTTTAAAGCCGACAAACCGGAATATCTGCCCCTTGATCTGGCGCAACAGTGCGTTTCGGTAGAACAGGGAAAAGAAAATACCGGGCGTGTCGGAAAGAACAATCGCCCTTGCGCTGCGCCCTTTCAGCATGGGTTGCGGCATCCCGAGTGTCCGTTTTCTGGTGTCAAAGGCCCATCCCGGCAGAAAGACCCGATCGATCAGCCCTTTAAGCTTGGCCGGCAGGCCGCCCCACCACATCGGCGTGGTCAACACCACATGCTCGGCCCATTCGATGTCGGCCTGAACGGCCTCAAGGCAAGGCTCCAAGGGTTTGTGCTGCGCATACCCCGCGAACCCGTAATCCATATCAAAATCAATATCATGCAGATGGGTGATGCGGACCTCATGTCCGGCCTTTTGGGCGGCCGCAGCATAAGTTTGCGCCATGGTTTTGGTAAGGGACGTGGCGGCGGGATGGCCGTTTAAGACAAATATACGTTTGCTGGTCATGGGTTTTCCTAACGATTTCAAATTTATTGACCGCGGTCATATTTGAGTGACTCGCCCCGGTCAATCATAAATTGACCGTGGTCATTAATTTCTGTAGGAACGCCCCATGAGCAAACCCGTCCAAAAACGAAGTCAGGCCACACGCGCCAAGCTGATCGAAGCCGCAGAAAAGGCGATTGCGTCAAAAGGTTATGGCGCGATGCGCGTGGAGGATGTGGTTCACGAAGCAGGCGTCGCAAAAGGCACTTTTTTTGCGCATTTTCAGGACAAAGACGTTCTGATGGATCTTCTGATCGGTCAGGAGATCGAAACCTACCTTGATGCTTTTGAGGAAATGGCACCGCCGGACAGTGTGGATGAACTCGTGAAACGGCTGATGCCGCTGATGAATTTCATGAGCAGCGAGAGATATGTTTTTGATGTGATCCTGCGCCACTCGGGTGCGGCCGCGAAAGAGGAGATCGGCCCGATTGCCCGGACCTTCGAGCATCAGGTTGTGATTTTTATCCGTTGGTTGACGGAAAAACCGTTTCGCAAGGATGTCTCGCCACTTATTCTTGCAGAAGGCATTCAGGCCTTTGCTGTTCAGTGCATTGGCCTGCAATTTTGTGCAATCAATCGCGAAGAGCCGATGCACAGCAGGCTAACACAATACCTGAACGCATGGTTGTCGCCTTAATATCGGGCGGCGGCGTGCACCGCCCGATATAAATGATTTGGCAGGGGCCGCAGCTTATCCGCGACGCCGTCCTTTGCGCGGCGCGCGCACGGGGCCTTCGCCATCTGTGCCATCGCTAGCCGATGAAAAATCGCCCAAGGCGGCAACGATTTCGGCAAGCTCGGGCGCGCTGCCTTTCGATGTTGTATCAAGGGCTTCACGCATGGCCGAAAGGTGGTTCGGCATGGTCCCGCAGCAGCCGCCGATGATGGACGCACCGCAGTTGCGGGCCATCACAGCATATTGTGCCATTAATTCGGGTGTGCCGTCATAGTGAATATGACCATCGACGTATTTCGGGATTCCTGCATTGCCTTTGGCAACGATAGGCCGTGTGCTGCCTTTGCCCGCGAAACCCAAAACCGTGCGCAACAGGTCGGATGCGCCCGTGCCGCAGTTGGCCCCATACGCCAGCGGCGCATTATCCAACCCTTCGACCATGTCCACCATGCCTTCGGAGGTCAGCCCCATCATGGTACGCCCTGCGGTGTCGAAACTCATGGTGCCAACCCACGGAAGCCCCGCCAATGCAAAGCCTTCGGCGGCGGCGGCGTATTCTTCGGCGGCGCTGATGGTTTCCAGCCAACCGATATCGGCACCCCCCGCCTTAAGCCCGTCTGCGGTTTCGTGAAACATCTCGACAGCAACCGAGTGGCTCAATGTGCCGACCGGCTCCATAATTTCGCCCGTTGGTCCAACGGAACCCGCAACAATCACTTTGCGGCCAGCGGTATCCGCGATCTCGCGCCCGATTTCAGCCGCAACACGGCTTAGTTCGTGGGCACGTTTTGCCGCGTTATGCAGTTTCAACCGCGAGGCGTTCGCCCCGAAACTATTGGTCAGAAACAAATCACTGCCCGCATCTACAGCCCCTTTATACAGGGTGCGGATCTTTGCAGGTTCGTCCGTGTTCCAGAACTCCGGTGGCTCACCGGACATCAGCCCCATGTTGAACAGGTTCGTGCCTGTTGCGCCATCGGCCAGAAGTGTGCCTTTTTCGGCCAGAAGATCGGTGAATGCATTGCTCATGGGGTACGCCTGTCTTTAGGAATTAGGCTCCCCCTTCCACGGCGGGCATTCCAAGGCAACCTCATATTCTTCATGTTGTTTATGAGCAGGGCCGAAAGTCGGCAACGGGCGGGGGTGGTGCACCTCGCTGGCGATGTCGGCAAGGGCAAGGACCAGCGATCCTGCTGACGGGGCCGCTGCGTATTTCGGAACATAGACAGGGGCAAAACCTGCCTTGAACTGGCGCAGTCCTGGATTGGAAAAGGACCGGCGAAACGGCCCGCTGTATTTCGACCACGCCGGCATATAGGGCACGGCGGCAAGGCTGAGCGCCGGTTTGCCCTCAGTGCGGGCGGCATCAATGGCGGTTTTCACAAGCAGATGCATGGTGCCTTGTGGTACATCGGGCAAATGGCGCATCAGATCCAGACAAGGCGCGGAGGGGTCGCTGTGAAAGCTGGCATAGGCGATCAACTGCCCGTCCAGATGCGCCAGATAGACGTCTTGCACCGCCAGATAATCAGGGCAGAAACGGCCCATTGTGCCGCCACGTGCGGGACCTTGGGCGGTTTGCCATAAGGTGTCGATTGCGGCCATCGCTTGTAAGGGCAGGGTGCCGGATGGGGCACGTGTCACCGTGACGCCGGCCTTTTGCGCCTTGCGTAATTTGCGACGCAGGCTGCGTTTGTCGGGGTGGTTCAGGTCAAAGGCAGGCAGGTTGATCACACAGTCCTGCGCAACCTGCACCACGCACCATCCGCTTTTGCGGGCGGCAACGGCGGTGCGGGCACCGCACTTATATACGCAGGGGCTTAGGGCGTGACTTGCGGCTTGGCCCTTTAGATCCGCCAGTGAAGCCTGCGGGCGTCCGCTTGCGGGATCAAACAGCAGGGTTGCGGTTTGTTGCGTGAACCACAGCGCATAAGACCCCGTGCGGTGATGTCGGATGATACCGCCATTCTGCGCCAATACGCCAAGCTCTGCCAATTGCTGACCCTTTGGAACGGGTGGGGCGGGGATCACCGGCGGGGCATGTTTTGTGCAAAAGACGAACAGAACCGCCAGCATAGCGGGAATGGCATAATAGAGCGCGCGAAAGACCAAGACCGCGGTGATCAGATCGGCGGGTGCGACGTGCGGCAGCAAGGAAATCAAGGTTAGTTCGAAGGGGCCCACACCCCCCGGCGCACCTGACAGCATGGCAGCGGCAAGGGCCAGCAGGAACACCGGCAAAAAGGCGGCGAACCCCAGATCCGGCGCAGGGATCAGGATGTAAAAGGCAAGGGCGGCTGCCAGCACGTCCAGACCCGCCCAGCCCAGAATGGCGTGCACCGCTTGCAGGCTGGGAATGCGCATGTGGTGTCTGATGCGCGCGCAAACCGGCGCAAAGCTGAGTGTGATCAGGGTCAAGGGGAGGCCGGCTGCGATAACAACAGCAGGCAAGAACGCCCAAGAGGGCGCAGGCAGGATCAAACAGGCGAGGGCCGCCAGAAACGCCAGTGCGCTCATGAAAGTGACAGAGACAAAGACCGACAGGCGCATTGCGGACTTCAGCCCGAAGTGGGGCAGCATGCGCCAGCGCACGGCGGCCCCTGTGAAGACGCCGAACCCGACGGTTTGCGCGATGGCAATGGCGCACAGACCGCTTTGACGCGCCAGTGCCGGATCAACGCGGGTGCGGAAATGGCGATGTGCCAAACCGTCATAGCGTGCCACCGCCCATAGGCTGATGCCGCAAAGCGTAGCGGCCAGCAGAAAAAGTCCTGGCGGCAAGGCAGCAATCGTTTCTGGCAGGCTGGACAAGAGGGGCGGATCAAGCACATCCGCCAACATCCACAGGCTGACACCCATGATCAGGAATGGCGCAGATATCCGCCCGACTGCGGTCCAAGACGCAGCCCTAAACTGTCGCTTCATACCCGATCTTCCCCAAGCTTGTCCCCCACAGGCAGGATAGCGGGGGCGGGCCGTCCAATTCGTTAACGCTTGGGGCGCGCGCGGGCGAAATGCGGTTTCTATTCGAGGAGAAACCGCATCAATTTGTCAGGATCAGTCGGCTTCCTGCGCGATTTGCGCTTTGGCTTGCGCCATCAGTTCGGCCATCTTGGCGCGCAGGGTGGCTTCGTCCGTTTTGTCACCCAGATCACCGGATACCTTGCGATAGACATCTTCGTGACCGGCCTCTTCAAAATCGGATTTCACAACCTCACGCGCATAATCCGCTGCGGCCTCGCCGGTTTTGCCCAGCAGCTCTGCCGCCCAAAGGCCCAACAGCCTGTTGCGCCGTGCATCGGCCTTGAACTGCATTTCTGCGTCATGGGCAAACTTGTTTTCAAAAGCGTTTTCGCGGTCTTTGAGAGATGGCATCAAATGCACTCCTGTTTGCGGTTAAGGTGAATAACAGATGTGTACCCCGGTGGTTTTTAACAAGATGTTTGCGATTGCTTGCAGCAGAGGGGGGCATAGATTAAGAGGGCGATAACAGGCGCCGGAGAGTCCCTCCGACCCGTATCCCGAAAGGACGCCCATGGCCCGGCGCACAAAGATCTACGAAGGCAAAGCAAAAATCCTGTATGAAGGCCCAGAGCCCGGGACAATTGTCCAATATTTCAAGGATGATGCCACCGCGTTCAACGCCGAGAAGAAGGACGTGATCGAAGGCAAGGGGGTGCTGAACAACCTCCTGTCCGAGTATTTCATGAAGGGTCTGAATCAGATCGGCGTGCCGACGCATTTCATGAAACGTTTGAACATGCGCGAACAGCTGGTGCGTCAGGTCGAGATTGTGCCGCTTGAGATCATCGTGCGCAATTATGCGGCCGGAACAATGTCCAAACGTCTTGGCATCGAAGAGGGCACACAGCTGCCGCGCCCCATCGTTGAATATTGCTATAAAGACGACAAGCTGGGCGATCCTTTGGTCACCGAAGAACATATCGCGGCCTTTGGTTGGGCCAGCCAGCAAGACATGGAAGACATCCTGAGCCTTGCGTTGCGGGTGAATGATTTCATGTCGGGTGTCATGTTCGGCGTCGGCATCAAACTGGTGGATTTCAAGATCGAAGTCGGTCGGGTCTATGATGGCGATTTCCAGCGGTTGATCATTGCAGATGAAATCAGCCCCGATTCCTGCCGTTTGTGGGACATCGAAACAGGTCAGAAGCTGGACAAGGACGTGTTCCGCCGCGATCTGGGGTCATTGACGGATGCCTACACGGAAGTGGCCAAGCGGTTGGGCGTCATGCCCAAATCCTCGACGCCGATGACCAAACCGACACTTATTAATTGATACCGGAACATCCCGTGGCGGACCGCGGGATTGAGTTTAGTAGCAAGATGAAGCTGGGGGACGCGCTATGAAAGCACGGGTGCATGTGATGTTGAAGAATGGTGTGTTGGACCCGCAGGGCGAAGCGGTGCGCCACGCGCTCGGGGCCATCGGGTTTGATGGCGTGAACGGTGTGCGTCAGGGCAAAGTGATCGAACTGGATCTGGCTGAAGGATCGACCGAAGCTGATGTGAACGCGATGTGCGAAAAGCTGCTCGCGAACACGGTGATCGAAAGCTACTCGGTGGAGATGTCCTGATGCGTGCCGCAGTTGTTGTGTTTCCGGGGTCCAATTGCGACCGCGATCTGGCGGTGGCTTTCGAGGCCGCAGGATGTCAGGTTGATATGGTGTGGCACAAGGACAGCGAGTTGCCGCAAGGCGTTGATATCGTGGGTGTTCCGGGTGGATTTTCCTACGGCGATTATCTGCGTTGCGGCGCAATTGCCGCGCAGTCGCCGATTGTGAAGTCGGTAAAGGCACACGCGGAACGCGGCGGCTATGTCATGGGCATTTGCAACGGGTTTCAGGTGTTGACGGAAACCGGTCTGTTGCCCGGCGCGTTGCTGCGCAATGCGGGGCTGAAGTATATTTGCAAAACCGTGGGTTTGCGGGTCGAGACCGCGCAAAGCGCTTATACCGAAGGGTATTCGGTTGGGGATGTCATAGATATTCCGATTGCGCACCACGACGGTAACTATTTTGCCGATGCCGACACGATTGCGCGTCTACAGGGCGAGGACCGCGTGGCCTTTACCTACACGGACAACCCGAACGGGGCGCAGGCGGATATTGCCGGCATTCTGTCGCAGAACCGGCGCGTGTTGGGGATGATGCCACACCCCGAACGGGCGGCAGACGCGGGCCATGGCGGCACCGACGGACAGGCGCTCTTTCGCGCATTGGCAGGGGCGCTGAGCACCGCGTGACTTGAGTGCGTCGCGCGCCCTGAGTAGGGTGGCGGCATGAGCGAGACCTCCTCCATAAGCAAACCGGCGTTGACCATATCGTGGCGCGTGCGTCTGGCGATCGGGATGATCCTTGTGCTGGCGGTGGTGGTGATTTCGGTCACCAACAACCTGCTGACCAACCGGTTCACCGAAAGCACACGGAACCGCGCCGAGCTGCGGATCGCGCTTTATAGCGGCAACCTGATGGCCGAGTTGCGCCAGAACGCGATTGTGCCGCAGCTGTTGGCGCGCGATCCCTCGTTGATCATTGCTTTGCAGGAGGCGGATTATTCCCTGTCGACCCAGCGCTTGATTTCCTTTGTCGAAGAGATCGGTGCCGCGTCTTTGATGTTATACGATATCGACGGGCGCACTGTGGCAGCAACGGATCGTAACCGTTTGCAATCGCTGCACAAATCAGCGCCCTATTTCGTGGATGCAATCCGCGCGAATGTCACGATTTTCAGCGTGATCAAGCTGGAAGGGGGCGGGTACAAATTTGTGTATTCCCGCCGCATTCAGGCGGGCGGCGACACCTTGGGCGTGATTGCGGTCGAGGTGGATCTGCAAAAGTTCGAACGTGCCTGGGCCGGTATTTCCGATGCGGTGATCGTGATGGACAGCGCAGGAGAGATCATTCTGGGCACGTCACCACGCTGGCGCGGGTTAAGCGAGGCTGAAGCCCTTGTTAATACCTCGCCTCAATCCGCGATCGAACGCGCGATCAAGGCCACGGCCGATTGGACCGCGCTGCCGGCCGACGCCTATTTGCAGGGCGAAGCGGTGATGCGTCTGGAACACCGGATCGCCTTTCGTGGTTGGCGTATGATCAGTTTTACCACCTATGAGAGTGTGCGCGAACGGGTGAATGCCGTTCTGGCGTTGGAAGTCATGGGGTTTGCGATTCTGCTGGCTTTGGCGTTTTATTTTCTCAGCCGGCGCACGGCGGGGCGATTGGCGATCTTCCAGCGCGAGTCGGCCAAACTTCGCGCATTGAACGTGGCCTTGCAGCGGGAAATCGCTGAGCGCAAAAGGGTTCAGGAAACGCTGGCGGTGGCAGAACAGACGCTGGAGCAATCCAGCAAACTGGCGGCATTGGGCGAAATGTCGGCGGCGGTCAGCCACGAATTGAACCAGCCTTTGGCCGCGATGAAGACCTATCTGGCGGGGGCGCGATTATTGCTGCGCCGCAACCGGCCTGACGAGGCGCTGTCGTCGTTCGGACGCATTGACGATTTGATCGAACGGATGGGCGCGATTACGCGCCAGTTGAAATCCTATGCCCGTAAGGGACAGGAGGCGTTTTCCCCTGTAGATATGGGTGCGGCCCTCGCGTCCTCGATGTCCATGATGGAACCGCAGCTGCGCCAGCGGCAGGTTGAAATCGTGCGCATTCTACCCGATGAACCGGTGATCGTGATGGGCGACCGGATGCGGATCGAACAGGTTTTGGTGAACCTGTTTCGCAATGCTCTGGACGCCACCAAATCCGAACGGAACCCGCAGGTTGAGATCATCCTGTCAGCCGGTGAAACGGCGACTTTGACGGTACGCGACAACGGTCCCGGCATTGCTGATCTCGACGCGCTGTTCGAACCGTTTTACACCACCAAGCAACCGGGGGACGGTGTCGGCTTGGGGCTTGCCATCTCCTCGGGCATCGTCAACGACCTTGGCGGACGGCTTACAGCGCGCAACGGACAGGCGGGCGGGGCGGTCTTTGAGATGCAATTGCCCATCATGGGCGAAAAGAACAAAGTAGAAGCAGCGGAGTAAACTATGGCTCAGGCGATGAAGATTGCGATTGTCGATGACGAACAGGACATGCGTCAGTCGATCAGCCAGTGGTTGGCCTTGTCGGGGTATGACACTGAAACGTTCGGATCAGCCGAAGATGCGTTGAAAACGCTGGGGCCGGAATATCCGGGCATCGTGATTTCCGACATCAAGATGCCGGGGATGGACGGCATGCAGTTTTTGAAAAAGCTGATGGGCAGCGACAGTGCCTTGCCCGTGATCATGATCACGGGGCACGGCGATGTGCCGATGGCGGTTGAAGCGATGCGCGTGGGGGCGTTTGATTTTCTGGAAAAACCGTTCAATCCCGACCGGATGAGCGAGCTGGCGAAAAAGGCCACCAATGCGCGGCGTCTGGTGATGGACAACCGCGCCTTGCGGCGTGAATTGTCAGACGGCGGGCAGTTGATGAAAAAGCTGATCGGCCAGTCGCCGGTCATGGAACGTCTGCGCGAAGATATCCTGGATCTGGGGCAGGCGGACGGTCACGTGCTGATCGACGGCGAAACCGGCACGGGTAAAACACTGGTGGCGCATGCGCTGCATGCTGTCGGGTCGCGCGCGGGCAAGAAGTTCGTGCTGGTCTCTTGCGGGGCGTTGGAAGAGGACATGCTGAGCAAGCGCTTGTTCGGCCCGATGTTGCCGGAAGATGCGCAGTTGCCGGCCATCGAAGAGGCGCGGGGCGGAACGCTGGTTCTGGAAGATGTCGAAGCTTTGTCAGAGACATTGCAAGCGCGTTTGTTGAGCGTGATCAACGAACAGGGCACCCCGGCGGAAACGCGGATTGTCGCGATCTCGAACTTGCAAGAGGCGGGGCGTACCTCGGAAGATGTGTTGCGCAATGATCTGTTTTACCGTCTGGCGGCTTTGCGTATCACTGTGCCGCCGCTGCGGCAGCGCGGCGAGGATATTCTGACGCTGTTCACCCGTCTGAGCGAACAGTTCTCTGAGGAATACGGCTGTGACACACCGCAGGTCAGCGCACAGGAAGCGGCGCAATTGTTGCAGGCCCCGTGGCCGGGCAACGTGCGCCAGTTGATCAATGTCGCGGAACGCGCGGTTTTGCAGTCGCGCCGCGGCTCGGGCACGATTGCATCGCTGTTGATGTCGGATCACGAGGAAATGCAGCCGGTGATGACGACCGAAGGCAAGCCGCTGAAGGAATATGTTGAAGCCTTCGAGCGGATGCTGATCGACAACACAATGCGCCGTCACAAAGGGTCGATTTCATCGGTGATGGATGAACTGTGCCTGCCGCGCCGTACCTTGAACGAAAAAATGGCAAAGTACGGGCTGCAACGGTCGGATTACCTGTAGCCACCGGCTAAACGCGTGCCGGAACGGTTGGCCAAAGGTCAGCCGTTCTGGCGCTCGACGATTTCGATGGCTTTGCCGTTTTCGTCGGTCACACAGGTCCACATTTTGGCACCGGGCACATCAACGATAAAGCGGTTCAGTTCGATTACGGGAATTGTGGTGTTGATCGCCACATTCGCAGCACCGGTTTCGCCTGCCACAGCCGCAACACAGCTTTTCTGACCCCGCAGTTCGGCCAAGGCGACAGGATCATTGGCCACGGCCAATTCATCACAAGCGACAAGCCCCAAAAGGGAAAAGCCAAGTACGGAGCGGGTCAGAATATGCATGGAAAGTCCTTCGGGTCTTTAAAATGGTGCAACGTGGATGGATGCACCAGCCCAAGCCGGCGCACTTATGCGCGGCCAGATGAGCCTGAACGGGCAGATTTTGTCAAGCAACCCCCGTCCGATTTGCGGTTTTGAGCAGGTGAAAGAACATTGCCCATTGTGTTCTGCAGGCCAATCCCCTTATCTAAGTGTAACAAGGATATGTCGCGCAATGGCGTCACAGGTCCTTGGCTAAGAGTTTCGCTGCTTGTGGCAGCCCCTTGCTGGGCACGCAAACAGACCGATTGGGCCGGAAACGGCCAGAGAACCACTGACGTTGGACGGGCAAGCCCATGACGATGTTCAGTATATAATGGATGCGGCGGGCCGGACCGGCATGATCGCATCGGAGAAGAACCGCGATGACGCGCGCAGGAACGACGAGCAGGAACGGACTGGCCTTTTCAGGCCCCGTTTCGCTGTACAGTGTACTGGCGCCGTCACCCATCGCCCTGACAAGTCACACCGCAACGTCACAAGCTCCCCCGGGGGCTGGTCTGGCGCATGTGCTGTGCATAGTGAAAACATGCCTAAGAAAATGCTTATCGATGCCACCCACGCGGAAGAAACCCGCGTTGTTGTGGTTGATGGAAACAAGGTCGAGGAATTTGACTTTGAATCCGAAAACAAACGCCAGCTAGCTGGCAACATTTATCTGGCCAAAGTGACGCGCGTAGAGCCGTCGCTACAGGCCGCTTTCGTGGACTATGGCGGCAATCGCCACGGTTTTCTTGCTTTCTCGGAAATCCATCCCGATTATTACCAGATCCCTGTGGCCGACCGTCAGGCGCTGCTGGAAGAAGAGCGCGCCTATGCCGAAGCGCAGGCAGCCAAGGATGACGACGAGCCCAAGCCAAAGCGCCGGTCGCGTTCGCGCAGCCGCTCCAAGCCCAAGGCCGAGGATGCTGTGTCGGCGGACGCCAAGACCTCGACCGAGATCGAGGGCATGGAAACCGTTGATCTGAGTGACGACGATGATGTCGAAGTGGACGCAAACGAGGCGTCTTCGCCGATGGAACGGGTGCCGGAAACGCCGGTAGGAACCCCCGAAGTCACCGCTGAGGATGACGCAGAGGGCGAAACGCCTGCTGGCGAAACGACATCGGACGACAGCGCAGCTGAAGACAGCGCAACCGACGGCGACAGTGACGCCGACGGCGAGGATGAAGCCAAAGCAGCAGATGCCACGTCCAAGGACGAAAGCATCGAATCCGTTGCCGATGAGGATGACAGCGAAGACATCCGGCCGGTGCGCAAGCCACGGCCGCGCCGCTACAAGATTCAAGAAGTCATCAAGATGCGCCAGATCCTGCTGGTGCAGGTCGTTAAGGAAGAGCGCGGCAACAAGGGCGCTGCCCTCACAACCTACCTGAGCCTTGCCGGCCGGTACTGCGTTTTGATGCCCAACACCGCACGGGGCGGTGGCATCAGCCGCAAGATCACCAACGCCGTTGACCGCAAAAAGCTGAAAGAGATTGCCAACGAAATCACTGTGCCTTTGGGCGCGGGGCTGATCGTGCGGACCGCCGGTGCCAAGCGCACCCGCGCCGAGATCAAGCGCGACTATGAATATCTGCAGCGCCTGTGGGAGCAAATCCGCGAGCTGACGTTGAAATCCATCGCGCCCGCCAAGATCTACGAAGAGGGCGACCTGATCAAACGCTCGATCCGTGATTTGTATAACCGCGATATCGACGAGGTGTTTGTCGAGGGCGAGCGCGGCTACCGCATCGCCAAGGACTTCATGAAAATGATCATGCCGTCGCACGCGAAAAACGTGAAACGCTATGAGGAAAACCTGCCGCTGTTTGCGCGCTACAAGGTCGAAGACTACCTTGCCGGCATGTTCAACCCGACGGTTCAGCTGCCCTCGGGCGGGTATATCGTGATCGGCGTGACCGAAGCGCTGGTGGCGATTGACGTCAACTCTGGCCGCGCGACCAAAGAAGGGTCCATCGAACAGACCGCGACAAAAACAAACCTTGAGGCAGCCGCCGAAGTGGCACGCCAGCTGCGTTTGCGTGACCTTGCGGGCCTGATCGTCATCGACTTCATCGACATGGACGAACGCCGTAACAACACGGCTGTCGAAAAGATGATGAAGGACAAGCTCAAGACCGACCGCGCGCGCATTCAGGTGGGCCGGATTTCGGGTTTTGGCCTGATGGAAATGTCGCGCCAGCGTCTGCGTCCCGGCATGATCGAAGCCACGACACAGCCTTGTGTGGCCTGTCACGGTACCGGTTTGATCCGGTCGGACGACAACCTTGCCCTGTCGATCATTCGCCACATGGAAGAAGAGGGCACCCGTCGCCGCACCCGCGAAGTGTTGATCAAGGCCCCTGTGGGCATTGCAAATTTCCTGATGAACTCCAAACGCGAACATGTCGCGCAGATCGAGGCGCGTTATGGCATGGCCGTGCGCATCGAAGGGGACCCGCATCTGGTCAGCCCGAATTTCTCGATGGAGAAGTTCAAAACCGCAACCCGTAATGTGCCGGTCGCCGGTGCGCATGTGGTGTCGGTTGATACATCCCTGATGGATCAGATTGACGAGGCCGAAGCCGAAGCCGCAGAGGCCGCCGAAGCCTTGGCCGCTGCAGAAGAGGCCGAAGACACGCAAGAGAAATCCCAGAACTCCGGTCGCGACAACAATGGTGAACAGCAGCTGGATGCCGATGGCAAACCCAAGCGCAAGCGCCGTCGCCGTCGCAGCCGCGGGGGCCGTGGCAAGAACAACGGCGAAAACCGTTCGGATGACGCGGATCAGAATGGCGGACAGAACGACGCCGCACCAGCTGACGCTGCCAATGTTGATGCCGCACAAGCCGATGCAGCGCAGGCCGATGCGCCACAAGCCGACGCACCAGCACAAGCGAACGCCAATGAAGCCGTCGAGGATAAGCCTAAAAAGCCGACCTCGCGCAGCCGCACCCGCAAGCCCAAGGCGGAGCCCAAAGCCGACGTAGAAACGGTTGCGGAAGCTGTAGCAGATGCGGATGCTTCTGCGTCCGAGCCTGTAGCGGAAGCTGTGGAAGCCACGGAAAAGCCCAAACCCAAACCGCGCAAGCGTACGACTGCGGCCTCTAAAAAGGCGAAAGCCGCAGAGGAAGCTTCTGGCGAAGAAACGCCAGCTGAAGAGAAGGCCGAGCCGGTTAAGGAAGCAAAGCCGAGGAAACCGCGCGCCAGCCGTGCGAAACCAAAGCCGAAGGTTGAGGAAAAAGCTGAAACGGTTGCCCCCGCTGTGCCTGCGGAAGAACCGGCAACACCGGCAGCTGTAGAGCCTGCGCCGGTTGCGGCAGAGCCGGTGCCGGTTGCATCCGCGCCAGTGCCTGAACCGGTTGCTGCGACACCTGATCCCGAGCCGGTAGTGGAAGAACCGAAGAAGCCCAAGAAAAAGGGCTGGTGGTCATTGGGCCGCTAAGCTTTCCCGCGTATTAAAACGATAAAGGCAGGCCCATGTGGCCTGCCTTTATGGTTTGTGTCTGGTTATGGTTTTTGTTTGGAAGACGGGGCCGTTAACCGGCTTTGCGCACCAGATAGACCTGCACCGCACCCTCCTCGCGCGTTTCAACCAGCAGATGGCCGGATTCGGCGCAGAAATGGGGCACGTCGATGATGGCTGCGGGGTCATCCGCGCGCATTGTAATCTGTGCGCCGGGCTTCAACGCTGCCAATCGTTTGCGCAGTTTCAACACGGGGAGGGGGCACAGCAGGCCCGTGGCATCAAGGTCATGTGTTTCCATGCCCCGCGCAGTACGCCAGATGTTACACCGCGTCCACAGTCTTGTGACCATTGGCCGCGTGACGCCGCCCTGCATCCCCGCTAAGGGTGAGGGCATGTTTGGTATTGAACTCATTGATGCGGGCCTGCTGCCTGCTATGTTGATCGCCCTGATCGCGGGTGTTGTCAGCTTTCTCAGCCCCTGTGTTTTGCCCATCGTGCCGCCCTATCTGGCCTATATGAGCGGGGTTTCCCTGAATGATATGTCCACGCAGGACGCGGGCCGGCGCAAGGCGGTGATCGCCGCGTTGTTCTTTGTCATGGGGCTCAGCACGGTGTTCTTGATCCTTGGGTTTACGGCTTCGGCCTTCGGGGCGTTTTTCCTGCAAAATCAGGTGCTCTTTGCACAAGTGTCCGGTGTGGTGATCATTGTTTTCGGCCTGCATTTCCTTGGGCTGTTCCGCATCCCTTTCCTTGATCAAGAGGCCCGTCTGGATGCCGGTGACAAAGGTGGTTCCAGCTTTGGCGCTTATGTGCTTGGGCTTGCCTTTGCCTTTGGCTGGACGCCCTGCATTGGTCCGCAACTGGGGGCGATCCTGTCCTTGGCCGCTTCCGAGGCATCTTTGGCCAAAGGGACATTGTTGCTTGGCGTTTATGCCGCGGGTCTTGGTATTCCATTCCTGCTGGCCGCAATGTTCATTACCCGCGCCATGGGGGTGATGAACCGCCTGAAACGCCACATGAAAACCATTGAACGGGTGATGGGGGGGTTGCTGGTGGTCGTCGGGATCATGATGGTGACCGGTGCCTTTACCACCTTGGCCTTCTGGTTGCTTGATACCTTTCCGGCGCTTGGATTGTTGGGGTAATTCGGCACCGTCAAAGCCTTACCCTTGTCCAAATTCGCGGCTAGGGTATGGGCAAAGAGGGCGCTATGGGCAAGACATCAACAGATCGCGTGAAACAGCGCCGGGTGTTTTACATCCCGGGCTATGATCCGATTCACCCGCGCCGCTACCGCGAGTTGTACCGCAGCGAAAGCGCAGCGCAGGCGGCTATTTCTGGTTATGAGATCGGGTTAACGGCAAAACCGGCTGGCGAAAACTACGGCTGGTCTGTGGATGCGGTTATCGATGCGGCACCGGTGCATTGCGATGTCGAAGTCCTTGTCTGGTCCGACATCGTGCGCGACAGCATGAGCACGTCTATCCCTGCGACCTACCTACAGCTGCTCCGCACGGCTTGGATCTATATCGGGTCCGGTGCCCTGTGGCGGTTGATGAAGCTGCGCAAAGGGCCAGTGATCGCGGCGCTTTATCCGGTGGGGATGTTGCTTTTGCAGCTGGCGCTGGCTGTGATGTTGGGCTGGGCCATCGGGCAACTGGCGGGATATATTACAGCGCTGGCTGTGGGGTTGGTGACAGGGCCAGAGGATGCCGCCCTAGGCGGGACCGCAGTGGCAGCTTCCGTTGGATTGATCAGCGGTGTCGCCCTGCTGCGCTGGTTCAAAAAGCTGGACGGCAAGTTTTACGCCTATTACCTGATGCATGATTACTCTTATTCAGCCTCGTCCAAAGGGGCCAATCCGCCAGAGTTGGACGCGCGGATTGCGGTATTCACCGAGACCATCGCAACCGCCCTGCAAAGCGACGCGGACGAAGTTCTGGTCGTTGGCCATTCTTCCGGCGCGCATCTGGGGGTGTCGATTCTTGCGGACCTGATCCGTCAGGGCAGGGTGCCTGCTAGCGGTCCATCGCTGTCTTTTCTGTCTTTGGGACAGGTCGTACCGATGGTGTCTTTCCTGTCTGATGCTCATCGCTTGCGCGCTGATCTGCGTTATCTTTCTGCACGGGATGAAGTGACATGGGTGGATGTGACCGCCCCCGGGGACGGGTGTTCATTTGCTCTTTGTGATCCGGTTTCCGTCTCCGGTGTTGCTCCGACGGACAAGAAATGGCCATTGGTGTTTTCAGCGGCTTTCACCCAGACGCTTAGCCCGAAGCGTTGGAAAGAACTGCGTTGGCGGTTTTTCCGGCTGCATTTTCAATATCTTTGCGCTTTTGACCGGCCCAAGGATTACGACTATTTTCAGATCACAGCCGGTCCTATGACGCTGGCGGATCGCTATGCAGATCGTCCGCCGAGCAAATCGCGCATCGACCGCGCGGTCAGCAAATACACGTCGATTGCCGCATGAGTTTGCCACCCAAACCGCCCAGCCGACCGCGCAAAGTGTCGCTTTGGCGATATGCCAAACTGTTTCGCGCCGACATTCTGTCCGCCCAGCCTGCGCGCCTTTATCGGGCGTGGATGGCGGAATTCAAAACGCCGTTTTTCCGCAGCTATCTGATCAACCAGCCGGCATTGATCAAAACAGTTCTGAAAGATCGCCCCGATGATTTCCCCAAGTCACAAAGGGTCAGTGAAGGGCTGCGCCCGCTGCTGGGCACGGGCGTGTTTGTGAGCAATGGCGAAACCTGGAAACGCCAGCGCCGTATCATTGATCCCGCATTCGAGGGCGGGCGTCTGCGGGAGGTATTTCCCGCCATGTGGGCGGCGGCCGAAGCCGCAGCGGCACGGATCGAACCGCGCGTTGGCGAGGATTTGGAGATTGAGGCAGTGACCAGTCATGTGGCCGCCGATGTGATTTGTCGCACGCTGTTTTCCATCCCCATAGAACATCACATCGCGCGGGCGGTGTTTGATGAATTCCGCGTCTATCAGCGCTCGCAGCCCCTGCTGAACCTCGCTGCCTTCATTCCGCTGCCGCGCTGGATGCCACGGTTTTTCCGCCGTGGAACCAAAGCAAGCGCCGATAAAATCCGCGCTTTGATCACCGAACTGACCCATCAACGCACGCAAGATATAACAGCGGGCACCGCGCCCGACGATCTGGCCTCCAAGATCATGACCACGGCAGATCCGGTCACAGGGGCCTGTTTTGACGAAAGCGAAATGGTTGATCAGGTCGCAATCTTTTTTCTGGCGGGGCATGAAACCAGCGCTTCGGCCCTGGCTTGGGCCCTGTATTTGCTCGCGACCCATCCTGAATGGCAGGACCGTGTCGCGGCGGAAGCGCAGGCGCTGGAAAATTGCGATTTCAATGTGATGTCTAAGCTGCGGCTCAGCCGAGATGTTTTTCGCGAAACGCTGCGCCTTTATCCGCCGGTGCCGATGATGGTGCGCGAGGCATCTTGCCCCGAACGGTTTCGGGACCGCGATGTGGGGAAGGGATCGCAAATTGTGCTCAGCCCGTGGCATCTGCACCGCCACGAACGGCTGTGGGACAATCCTGACGGCTTTGATCCGGCGCGATGGCAGACCGAAAATGGCAAGCAATGCAGCCGCGAGGCCTATATTCCCTTCTCGGCTGGTGCGCGGGTGTGCACGGGGGCCGGGTTCGCTATGGTCGAGGGGCCCTTGATTCTGTCGCGCATTTTGCGGGATTTCCGCGTGGTTGCTGACCCTGCGCGTGTGCCGGTGCCCTTGGCGCATCTGACCGTGCGGTCGGACAAGGGCATCTGGTTGCGGCTGGAACGGCGGTAGGTTCTATCATCCGTCGCCGGTTTGGATTAGACACGCCTGAAAGCGGAATCAAAATCACGGGGATCACCAGCCATGGCACTTAACGCAGCACAAAAAGCGCAGATGGAAAGCGGCAAGGGTTTTATTGCAGCGCTCGACCAGTCCGGCGGGTCCACCCCCAAGGCGCTGAGCCTTTATGGCGTTGAGCCAAGCGATTACAACGGTGACGCAGAGATGTTTCAAGCGATGCACGACATGCGTGCGCGTATCATTCTGGCGGATGCGTTTACCTCTGAAAAAGTGATCGGTGCGATCCTGTTCGAACGCACCATGGACGGGGAAATCAACGGCAAGCCGGTGGCGCAATTGCTATGGGAAGATCGCGGTGTTGTGCCGTTTCTCAAAATTGACAAAGGTTTGGAAGACGAAGCCAATGGTGTGCAGGTGCTGAAACCTATGCCCGAGCTGGACGGATTGCTGTCGCGCGCCGCGCAGGCGGGCATTTTCGGCACCAAGGAACGTTCGGTTATCCACGCGGCTGACGAGGCGGGGATCGAAGCGGTCGTGGCCCAACAGTTCGACGTGGCGCGGCAGGTTTGCGCCGCCGGACTTGTGCCGATCATCGAGCCTGAGGTGAACATCCAGTCGCAGACCAAGGCAGAAGCAGAAGAGATGCTGGCCAGCGCCCTGATGCGTCACGTCGAGACATTGACGGCGGACGAAATTGTCATGCTCAAACTGACCTTGCCGGAAAAGGCAGGCATTTATGACGCGCTGGCGGATCATGCCAATGTGCTGCGGGTCGTGGCGTTGTCGGGGGGCTATTCAACGGACGAGGCCTGCGCACGATTGGGGCGGAACACCAAGATGATCGCCAGCTTTTCACGCGCCTTGACCGAAGGGTTGAACGTGAAAATGACGGATGACGGTTTCAACGCGGCCTTGGGCGCGAATATCGGCAAGATTTTCGACGCATCGGTCGCCTAACAAAACGGAAACTTTCAAAGTTTCCGACCGTTTTCTTTGAAAGAAAACGATCACAGGATTGCGCGGACAGGTTCGTGATTACAGAAAATCACGATCTGTCCGGCATTCTCGATGGCGCGAAAACCTCGCCTGCGCAGCGCGCCCTTGAATTCTTTCATGCCAAGATTGCGTTCGATGTCGCGCTTTTTTTGTCGAACGACACTGCCGGTCGCAGCCGCGCGCGCGCTGAAAAGGTCAATTATCCATTCTTGGGTGGTCAGAGGTGAGGACAGGCAGTGCATCCTCGCCCCTATTCGCCGTTTGGTAAACGATCCTTTAACGCGCGGAGCACAAACAGCCGGATGGCAGAGGCAAGCCCCATTTCCATGCCGCGCGCTTCGTCGATTTGCGCCACCAGCGCATTGATCGGCATGTCCATTTCGTCAGCCAGATCGCGAAACTCGTTCCAGAATTCATCCTCAAGCGACACCGACGTGCGATGTCCCTTAAGGGTGACGGAATGTTTGACAGGGCGCCCGCTCATGTTTCGCGTTTATGCCCGTCCAGAAGGCGCGCGTCTTTTTCGGCGCGCGCCTTCAGTTCGTCTTTTGTCGCCTTGGTCTGTCCAAATCGCACAGCATTTTCATCCGCGCGGGCCTTGCGGGAGGCGCGGGTGCGCTCCTTTCGGGCTTTGTTCAGGTTGATCGGCGTGCTCATGAAACGATCCTATTTGGGGCCGATCATGTCTTCGGGCCGCACCACACGGTCAAAGGTTTCCGCGTCGACAAATCCCAGCGCGATTGCTTCTTCTTTCAGGGTTGTGCCGTTCTTATGCGCGGTCTTGGCGACCTTGGTGGCGTTGTCATAGCCGATTGTCGGGGCCAGTGCTGTCACCAGCATCAGGCTTTCTTTCATCAGCTTTTCGATCCGCGGCTCATTGGCCAGCGTGCCGACGACCATGTTGTCGGTGAAACTGCCCGCAGCATCGCCAAGCAGTTGCATGGATTGCAACACGTTGTAGCTCATCATCGGGTTGTAGACGTTCAGCTCAAAGTGACCTTGCGATCCGGCAAAACCGACGGCGGCGTCATTGCCCATGACGTGGGCACATACCATCGTCAGCGCTTCGGCCTGCGTCGGGTTCACCTTGCCCGGCATGATCGAGCTGCCCGGCTCGTTCTCCGGCAGGATCAATTCGCCCAGACCAGAGCGCGGTCCGGACCCCAGAAGGCGCATGTCGTTGGCAATCTTGAACATGGATGCCGCAACAGTCTTCAGCGCGCCCGAGAACATGACCATCGCGTCATGGGCGGCCAATGCTTCGAACTTGTTGGGGGCGGTGACAAAGGGCAGGTCGGTGATTGCCGCGATCTCGGCTGCGACTTTCTCGGCAAAGCCCTTGCGGGTGTTCAGGCCGGTGCCCACGGCTGTGCCGCCTTGGGCCAGCTCGTAAATATCGGGCAGGCAAGCTTCGACACGCGCAATGCCTTTGGCCATCTGGTGGGCATAGCCGCCAAACTCCTGACCCAGTGTCAGCGGTGTCGCATCCTGCGTATGGGTGCGGCCAATCTTGATGATGTCTTTGAATTCATCCGATTTGGCTACCAATGCATCGTGCAGCTTGCGCAGGCCGGGCAGCAGCGTGTCGCGCGCGACCATGCCGATGGCCACGTGCATGGCCGTCGGGAAAGTATCGTTCGAAGACTGGCCCATATTGCAATGGTCGTTGGGGTGGACAGGCGATTTCGATCCCATCACACCGCCCAAGATCTCGATCGCGCGGTTCGAAATCACCTCGTTCGAGTTCATATTGGACTGGGTACCGGACCCTGTCTGCCAGACGACCAATGGAAAGTTGTCATCGAATTTGCCGTCGATCACTTCCTGCGCGGCTTCTTTGATTGCGGGGGCCAGTTCAGCATCCAGATCACCGAAACCAAGGTTTACTTCGGCGCAGGCCTTTTTGATCACGCCCAAGGCGCGGATGATCGCAACGGGCTGACGTTCCCAACCGATGGGGAAATTGATGATCGAGCGCTGGGTCTGTGCGCCCCAATATTTGTCGGAAGGAACTTCCAACGGGCCAAAACTATCGGTTTCTGTACGGGTATCCGCCATGCTGGGGCTCCTGATCTTGCCTTTTTACGTTCCCGGTGGGGTGTAACGCCGACCTTGGGTCAGCGCAATCGGGCGACAGCAGGAAAGCCTGTCCATTTATAGAAAGAGCCCGCTATTTGCGGAAAGAATCAAGTGAGACGATTTCAGCGTCCTTGCTTTTCGCCTCTTTCGGAGTGTCCGGGACATCCGGCTGTGGCTCTAGCTCCAGATCCTGCGTTTCGGATTTATCCGCATCTTCGTTCTCTTGCTGCTCGAAGCGCAGTCCAAATTCGACGGAGGGGTCCACGAATGTGCGGATGGCATCATAAGGGATATAAAGCGGCTCTGGCGCATCGCCGAAGTTCAGGGTGATCGAAAACCCTTCTTCGGTGACGTCCAGCCCGTCATACCAATGCTGCATCACCACTGTCATTTCACCGGGATAGCGATCGGACAACCAGTCGGCCAGTTCGGCGTCGGGGTGGGATGTATCGAAGGTGATAAAAAAATGATGCTCGCCGGGCAAACCACGGTCTGCCACGTCCAACAACACTTTGCGGATCAGGCCCCGCATCGCGTCATGCATCAGGTTGCCATAGTCAATCTCGCGGCTCATTGGTTCCTCGAAGCGTCCCTTAGTTACCGGTACCATACTTCTTTTGCGAGCAAGGGAAAGGGGGGTCTGGCGTCAAACCGCAGCAATGACCAAAGCACTTGCCGCGCAAACGAACATCGCCGTGACAAAACCGCGATGCAGGGCCAGCATCAAGATGCCCGCCAAAAGCGTCAAGGCAGCGGCGGCAGGGTTAAAACTGTGCAGCTCGGGCAGGGGCATGGCGGCGAGGGCTTCGGGCTGGACGCGATCAAACAGCACATGCAGTGCGAACCACAGCGAAAGATTGGCGATAACCCCGACCACGGCTGCGGTAATCGCCTGCAAAGCGCCGGCAAGGCGGGGCTGCGCCGAGATGCGTTCGAGATAAGGGCCGGCGAGGAATATCCATAAAAAGCAAGGGGTAAAGGTGACCCAAAGTGCAAGGACTCCGGCGGCGATCGCGCCTGATATGCCGGTTTGCGCAAATCCTGCCAGAAGGGCCACAAATTCGGTGACCAGTATCAGCGGCCCCGGTGTGGTTTCAGCGAGGCCCAATGCATCGATCATCTGGGCGGTGGTGATCCAGCCGAAATCCTGCACCACGGTCTGGGTCATATAGGCCAGCACAGCGTAAGCGCCGCCAAATGTCACCACCGCAAGCTTTGAAAAGAACAGACCCAGCTGCAATAGAAACGCCTGATCCAATGCCCAAAGCACGGCCAGCGGCGTGACCCACAATACGCCCCAAAGCGCCAGTGTTCTCAGGCTGCGGGCTGCGCGGGGCGGCGAAGGGTCCATATCCCCGACAGGTCCGGTATGCGCAAACATCCCCCATAAGCCGGCCGCCAGAATGATCAGGGGAAAGGGCAGCCCCAGCACAAACAACGCCAGAAAGGATAAACCTGCCAGTGCCCAGCCCTGTTTGCCGTGCAGGGCCTTGCCTGCGACTTTCCGCAGCGCCTGAAACACCACGATGATCACAGCTGCCTTGATCCCCAGAAACGCGGCCTGCACCAGCGGCAACCCGCCGTAATAAGCGTATCCCAGCGCCAGAACCGCGATGAGCAATGCACCGGGGACAACGAACAAAAGCCCCGCCAGAATACCACCGGCTGTCCCACGCAAGCGCCAGCCGGCATAGGTTGCCAGCTGCATGGCTTCGGGGCCGGGCAAGAGCATGCACAAGGAGAGGGCGCGCAAATAGGCCGGCTCGGACAGCCAGTCGCGCGTTTCTACCAATTCGCGGTGCATCAGCGCGATTTGCGCCGCCGGACCGCCAAAGGACAACAGCCCGATCCGGCCAACGACACGGGTCATCTGTGACCAGCTTGGTGTGCTCATGCTTTACCACCCGGCCAGTCATGGCCTTCCCCTTGCCCGTCGCGCGCCCAGCGATAGAGCGCGTCATATAATGCCATGCCCGCGCCAAGCTGCGCCAGATCATCCTTGTACTGGCGCGACAGGCCAACAGAAAGCGCCAGCAGACCGGCCGCTTGGGGGGCGGCGTCATGGGTATTGGTGTCCGCCGCGCGCACAATGGTGGCAAGCCGGTCCAACGGCGCAGTGTGCAATGCGAATTCGTCCAGCATGGTGTCAAAGGTGCATCTGTCGTCGCGGTGGGACCAGAACGTCTCTTCGACATCAAAGGGCGTCGCGCCAAAGCGGTCGGCCACGCCCATCACTTCGGCGGGGGAGACAAACAGGACCTCGGCCTCCGGGTCGACAAACCGGCGGATCAGCCAAGGGCAGGCGATGCGGTCAATCTTGGGCCGGTGGCGGGTCACCCAAAGGGTGCGGCCCGCGACTTTCGCAGGCAAAGCGCTTGCAGGAATGCGCGGTGCTTGCGGATGGTCGCGCCATGCGTAATTCCCGCCGCCAAGGTATTCGGATTTTAACCCCCGATTGCGCAGCATCGCGCTAAACCCTTGCGACAGTTTGATGCCCTGCTGGCAGGTGACAATGCTGGGTCGCCCGGCAAGTTTTGCGACCAGACCGTCGATATCCGTGTGCGGATGGCGAAAGAAACCGGGGATCAGGAAAGGATCATCGGCAAAATCGGGGTCAATCGAAATATCGACCAGAACAGGCGCATCGGGTAGCCCGATCAGGCGCAGCAACTGGGATACGGTGATTTCATTCGGGGCAGCCATGGCATGCATCCTTTTGATGGAGACATGCGAACCTCTGGCCAAAGCCTCACGGGGCGTTCGCGGTAAAACCCCATGCCAACAACCTGCCGGTGCAGGGGCAGATAGTCAAGTATGCTTAATACAGGCGCACAGCACGGACGGCGATATCCGCTTCAAATTCCCGCCCGATGGCAAGGATTCCGATGCGGCGCAGGCGGGAGGGGTCAAATGGGATGTCCGTGCGGTGCGGTGTGATGTCCGCGAAGGGAATGCGCAGGATTTGCCATTCCGGTTTCGTCATGAAGTCGGTGCGATAGGAATGCCACGGTTTATCAAGCTCGTCCGTGCGCAGCCGCAGATCATAGGCTTCATTGCGGCCGTAGACCTCGAACGCGATGCCGCTAAACGCCGTGGCGTCCAGAGCCGCGCCGTTCCCTGCGACGTCAAAAGCCATCTGTACAAAGCCGCCGTTGTTCTCAAGCGACACCTTGCCCGTGAGCCGTGTCGCACTGCGCCCGTCGATTACGACGGTTTCAATGCGGCCGGTGGACACGCCGCCCATCACGGTGTCTGTGACGCATTCCCAATCGGGGGTCAGCTTCATCTCGGTGTCCTTTGGCTGGGCCGGTGTCGCATCAGATGCGCAGCAGCGGGGCGATTGACAGGGTCAGCCAAATAGATAGCACGCACCGGATGTCTGCCAAGTCAAAGCGAAATGTAAGGGGGGAAAGTGCAGGTTTCTGTTGCCAGCTACCTGTGGATATTCAGGGAAAAGGTGTCGGATTCTGTTGCCAGGCTCCGACAGGCCCCGCCTTAGGTCGCTAAACCCAAGGAGTTAAGTTTCAATAGCTGAAACTGCTTACGCAGCCATCGCCATTGGAGCACGATTGTCATTTGCAATTGTACAGTTTGGGCCGATACGGTGGCACCCAGCCGAAACAAAGCTAACTTCTTTAGGCGTTCGTCGATCCTATTTCGACCCCATGATCCCCAAATGAAGGATGTTTGGTGGAGTCGCCGGGTACCGCCCCCGGGTCCGATCCGATTATTACAAGCGCGTTTATGTCCATAGTCCCGAAGGACAAGTTAGATATAGGGCAGGCTGTGCGCCTTATCAATGGGGGAGGATCAGAGTTTTTCGCGCGACTTTGCGCGTTTCGCCATGACATCATGGCCCAGATGCAGGGTATAGCTTTCCAGATCGCACAGGGCGGTGTCGGCGGCCTTGGCATCGCGGGCCTCAAGCGCATCCGCGACGCGCGTGTGCAGCGCGACGATTTCCACCCGCGACCGGGCCGTAAAAGTGATCATGTTCATTAAGGGCTGCATGGCTTCGACCGCACCGGCAAGTTGATAGGACATCACAGGATTGCCCGCGCCATCCACAAGTGCGCGGTGAAAAGCTACGTCCGATGCACAAAAGGCTTCGTCGGTCAGGCCCGGTTGGGACTGGCGGTGACACTCGGCGCGCATGGTTGCAAGGTGATCGGCGCTGCGGCGTAGGGCCGACAAGGGCGCACAGGCGCGTTCCAGCGCATAGCGGGCCTCGCAAGCAGTTTCAAAGCTGACCGCGTTCATCGACAACAAGAGGGTCGAGGTGGTGATCTGCTGGGTGTAGGCTTCCTCAAAGCTGATCCTGTTGACAAACGCACCGCCCGTCGCCCCGCGTTGCGTGCGGATAAGCGATTGTGCTGCAAGCCTTTTTAACGCCTCGCGCACCGTCGGTCGGGACACATTGAACTGCTCGGAAAGTTCTGCTTCCGAAGGTAGGCGTTGATCGACAATCAAATCCCCCGACACAATCGCGTCGCGAATGGCGCTGGCGATCTGGGCCGACAGGTCAGCGGGATTTTGCGGATCTATTTTCATATGTCTTACATTTATTGTTTGCGGGGTTTTTAATTGTCTGACATTAAAAAGGCAAGGAGACGAGTCGAGGGGGGATCCATGACAGCCGCGCTACGCACATCACTTTGGCTGGGCTTTTTTGCGCTGATCCTTGCGTCGTGGGCGTTGATGTATCTGATGGCGATGGACATGGACGTCGACCTGCTGGGCCGCCCCGGCGAGATGGGCGAGCGGATGCGGATGATGGATCCGCGCATGCCTATGTATATGCCGATGGCCAATTTCGGACCACTGTTCGTCATGTGGGGCGCGATGATGGCGGCGATGATGTTGCCGACCATGGTGCCGACCTTGCGCGCATATGAGGACCTGATGGTCAGCGCAAATGGCACGCGGGCAGGGTGGCTGGGCGTGATCCTTGGATATTTCGCGGTCTGGCTGGTCTTTGCGGCGCTGATCGCGGCGGTTCAACTGGCGCTGCTGTTCGGCGGTGTGGTTGATATGCTGGGCATTGCCAAATCGCGTTGGTTTGCGGCCGGATTGCTGCTGGCGGTAGGGCTGTTCCAGTTCACCCGCACCAAAGAAATTTGCCACGGCGTGTGCCACTCGCCAGCGATATATTTTCTGGGCCATTGGCGCACGGGTTTTGGCGGCGGGTTACGCATGGGGCTGGGCCTTGGCGTATTTTGCGTCGGCTGCTGCTGGGGCTTCATGGCGCTGGGGTTCGCGGGCGGCGTGATGAACCTTGCTTGGATGGGCATCGCGACCCTGTTCATGGTGGTGGAAAAGCTGCCGCAAATCGGACATTATATTACGAAACCAATGGGTTTTGCCTTGATCCTCGGCGCTGTTGCCGTGGCAGCATGGCCCCAGATTCAAACCGTAACCGGAGGATAATATGGCTGTTAAGAAAAGACCTGATGCGGACCGTTTGCCGATCTCGCAGCGTATTGATCAACGCATGCCCAACCCCGGACGGCGCGACAGCAACCCGACCGATTGGGCGATCAAGGGCGAATTGTTTCTGAACTGTTCGTGCGAAATGTTCTGCCCCTGCGTGGTATCGCTGGGCGCGCATCCGCCCACCGAAGGCCACTGCCACGCGTGGATGGCGATTGCCATTGACGAGGGCCATTACGAGGGCGAGGACCTGAGTGGCCTCAACGTGGGTTTGCTAGTCGACATTCCGGGCCGCATGGGCGAGGGTAACTGGAAGGTTGCCGCCTATGTAGATGAACGCGCCAGCGGCAAGGCTTATAACGGTATCTTGCAGATTTTCAGTGGCGCGGCAGGCGGTACAACCGGGCTGTTCACAATGCTGGTTTCCGAAATCATCGGCGCGGAGCGTGCACCGGTTGAGATCATCCGTGATGGCACCAAACGTTCGATCCAGATTGGCCGAAAAATTCAGGGCGAGATCGAAATGCTGGCGGGTAAATCGCCTGACCATCCGGTGATGATTTCGAATTCGAAGTACTGGATGGGGCCCGACATCATTGCCGCAACGGGTCTGAAAAGCCGGGTGCGTGACTATGGCCGTGTCTGGGACTTTGGCGGTAAATCGGCCGAGATTTGTCCGATCGACTGGAAAGGCCCACGTCCATGATCGACAAGAGCTATGTTCTGATGATGGCGCGCTATAATGCGTGGCAAAACAATCAGATCATGGATTTTGTTAATGTGATGGATGAAGATGAGCTGTTGCACGACCACAAAGCGTTCTTTGGCTCGATCATGGGAACCCTGAACCATTTGTTGTGGGGGGATACCCTTTGGATGAGCCGGTTTTGCAGCGATGTCGACGCGCCTGATGTGCCCGGCTCGCAAAGCACAACCTGCACGGAGTCTTTGGGCGAATGGCAGGCGGAGCGGTTCCGTATGGACGGTCGGATGCGCATTTGGGCGCAGACCTTGTCCAACATAGATCTGGCTGGCGATTTGGTGTGGACCTACACCGCGACAGGACAGGACATACGGCAGGCCAAAGCGCTTTGCGTGACCCATATGTTCAACCACCAGACCCATCACCGCGGTCAGGTGCATGCCATGCTCACGGCATCGGGGCGCAAAGCACCGACAAGTGATCTTTGCTTCATGCCGGAGGACGCGTGATGGCGCTGATTTCCCCGTCACGACGGTTGCGGCGTACGCCTTTTTCCGAGGGCGTCGAAGCCGCAGGCGTCAAAGCCTATACCATCTATAACCACATGCTACTGCCCACCGTTTTTCGCAGTGTCGAGGAAGATTACCACCATCTGAAAGAAGCGGTTCAGGTTTGGGACGTTTCCTGTGAACGGCAGGTCGAGTTGCGCGGGCCGGACGCGGCGCGCTTGATGCAGATGCTGACACCGCGCGATTTGCGCGGGATGCTGGCGGGGCGGTGTTTTTATGTGCCGATCGTGGATGAAACCGGCGGAATGCTGAACGATCCCGTGGCGGTCAAGCTGGCAGAGGACCGCTGGTGGATTTCGATCGCCGACAGTGATCTGCTGTATTGGGTCAAGGGCATCGCCAACGGATATCGGCTGGATGTTCTGGTGGATGAACCTGACGTCAGCCCGCTGGCCGTGCAAGGGCCAAAGGCGGATGAGCTGATGGCGCGGGTCTTTGGCGATGCGGTACGCGATATCCGTTTTTTCCGCTTTGGCTGGTTTGAATTTCAGGGCCGGTCGCTGGTGGTGGCGCGCTCTGGCTATTCCAAACAGGGCGGGTTCGAGATTTATGTCGAAGGGTCGGATATCGGCATGCCGCTGTGGCATGCCTTGATGGAAGCGGGGCGCGATCTGGACGTGCATGCGGGCTGTCCCAACGGGATCGAGCGGGTCGAGGGCGGTTTGCTGTCCTACGGCAACGACATGAACGACGACAACACGCCACATGAATGTGGTTTGGGACGGTTTTGCGACACGCAAACGGCGATTGGCTGTATGGGGCGGGATGCCCTGTTGCGCGTCGCCAAGGAAGGACCAATCCAGCAAATCCGCGCGATCGAGATTGCGGGCGACAAGGTGCCTGGATGTGATCGGGTCTGGCCCGTGATGGCCGGGGACAAACGTGTGGGCCAGGTGACCTCGGCTGCGTGGTCGCCGGATTTCAAAACAAATGTTGCGATTGGCATGGTGCGGATGACCCACTGGGATGACCGCACTGCGGTGCAAGTTGCGACGCCCGAGGGGCGGCGTGATGCTGTGGTTTATGAAAAATTCTGGGTTTAACGCGCGATTGAAAGCTTGCGCACTGCGGTGGCTCTGCCGCCGCAGCACCGGAGTTTAGAAGCAAGATGAAATTGGGCCGAGCGCCCTTCAAAAGGAGAAGACGATGTTTAATGCGCTGGTTGTGAATAAGGATGATGAGGGAAAGACCTCTGCTGCGGTTACGGAAATGTCGCTGGATCAGCTTCCGGCGGGGGATGTGACCGTTGCTGTCGAATACTCCACGGTGAACTATAAAGACGGATTGTGCATCGGGCCGGGGGGCGGCTTGGTGCGCAATTACCCGCATATTCCGGGCATTGATTTCGCCGGTACAGTCGAGGCATCCGATGATCCGCGGTACAAGGCGGGCGATAAGGTTGTGCTGACCGGCTGGCGCGTGGGCGAAGCGCATTGGGGCGGGTATTCCCAAAAAGCGCGGGTCAAGGCCGACTGGCTGGTGCCGCTGCCGGCGGGGCTGGATACGCGTCAGGCGATGGCGGTCGGCACGGCGGGCTTTACCGCGATGCTATCGGTGATGGCGCTGGAAGATCACGGCATCAAAAGCGGTCCGGTGCTGGTGACCGGTGCCGCGGGTGGTGTCGGGTCGGTGGCGACGGCAATTCTGGCGCATCTTGGCCATGAGGTCGCTGGTGTGACAGGGCGCCCCGAGACGGCGGATTATTTGAAATCGCTCGGGGCCAGCCAGATTGTCGCGCGCGAAGAGCTTAACGAAACTGTGAAACGTCCGCTGGAAGGCGAGACATGGGGCGGTTGTGTGGATGCGGTTGGCGGCGAAATGCTGGCGCGGGTATTGGGCCAGATGCAATATGGCGCGAGCGTTGCGGCGGTTGGTCTGGCCGGTGGCGCGGGTCTGCCTGCAACAGTGATCCCGTTTCTGCTGCGCGGTGTGAACCTGCTGGGGATCGACAGTGTGATGCAGCCTTATGACAACCGGTTGCGCGCTTGGGAGCGGATCGCAAAGGACCTGCCTATGGACAAGCTGGAGGCCATGGTGCGCCCTGCGACCCTGTCCGATCTGCCCGGTCTTGGGGCTGATATCCTCAAGGGGCAGGTACAGGGACGTGTTGTCGTTGATGTGAACGCATGAGGGTAACGCCCTGCGACGTGCCAAAGGGCGCGTTGATGTGCGTCTATGTGGCGCGCACAGGGGCTTACACCGACTGCTTTGAGGTCAATCATGCGGCGAAGGTGGATTTATCCGCCTTCGTCACGGCCTTTTACACCACGTGGCTGTTCCGGATGGAGCGGGCGGTGTTGCGCGTCGTGTTGCGCAAGCCGATCCGCGACAGTGATGTTGCGGCGCTTGCGCAGGGGCGCAGCGATGCGTTTGCGGCATGGACCGTCGAAGCGCGCGGCGATGGGGAAATCCTGTTATGCGATATTGCGGGGGCAACGCGGTCCTATCTTGCGGTTGAACCGCAGGAGGACGGCACAACGCGGCTGCTGTTCGGGTCCGCCGTTGTCGGGCGTGGCACCGGGAAAATGCCCTTGGTGATCCGCCTGACAACTCCCTTGCATCGCTTCTATTCCAAAGCCTTGTTGCGACTGGCCGCAGGCAAGCTTGAGGTCGCGGCCGCGAGCGCCTAGAACATCAGTCAACAAGGGAGCACCGCATGTCCGACACCTATGACGACCAGAATATCTTTGCCAAAATCCTGCGCGGGGAAATCCCCAGTTTCAAGGTCTACGAAGACGATGAAACCTTGTGTTTCATGGATATTATGCCGCGAACGGAGGGGCATTGTCTGGTGATCCCCAAGACCCCTTGCCGCAATATTCTGGACGCCACGCCCGCGCAATTGGCCGCCTGTATGAAAACGGTCAATAAGGTCGCGAATGCGGCGAAAACCGCCTTTGCGGCGGATGGTGTTACCTTGTTCCAATTCAGCGAAGCGGCGGGCGGTCAGGAGGTGTTTCACTTGCATTTTCACATTCACCCGCGTCATGACGGGGTTGCGATCCGCCCGCCCGGTACGATGGGCGATATGGATGTGATCAAAGCGAATGCCGCGCGGATCACGGCGGCGCTTTCCGCCTAAGCGGCTGAAAAAATTACGTTTCTGGACGAATTCCAAGCGCGATTCCTTGCGCGTTTTGTTGCGTTGTTTGGGCTTTCCACGGCGTTAAACCCGTAAAACGAGAAACTGCTTTGCTTCTGGTGGGGGGCATGATCTGCTTAGGGCAGATGCAGCAGAGACATCGATAAACTTCTATATATAAAAAGGATATCTCTATGACAGATACCTCGAACGATCAGGGGATACCCGCGCCAGAGGGCGCTGCGGATATCATTGATACCAGTTACGAAATCGGACAGGACAACGTCGACGGCTCCTTCGGGTCGTTGGGTTTTGACATCCACAATCCGGTTTTTGCTATTTCGGCGGCGGCAATTGTCGCCTTCGTTTTCTATACGCTGGCTTTGCCTGAGCAGGCGGCAAGCGTGTTTTCAGCGATGTTTTCCTTTACCACCACGAACTTTGACTGGTTCCTGATCGGCGCGGCCGATCTGGTGGTGATTTTTACGCTTTTGTTGATTGTCACGCCTTTCGGGTCCGTGCGTCTGGGCGGAGCGGATGCGGCACCGGATTACACCTATCTGGGGTGGTTCGCGATGCTGTTTGCCGCCGGCATGGGCATCGGTCTGATGTTTTACGGCGTTTCCGAACCGCTGACCCATTTTTCGACCGCTTTCGGTGAAACGACCGCCGGTGAAAACGGTTTGCGCACGGATTGGGCACCTTTGGGCGCTGCAACGGGCGATGAGCCGGGGTCTGTGCGCCTTGGCATGGCGGCGACGATTTACCATTGGGGTCTGCACCCTTGGGCGATCTATGCCACGGTGGCGCTGGCGCTGGCCTTGTTTACCTATAACAAGGGTCTGCCGCTGACGATCCGCTCTGCGTTTTATCCGCTGCTCGGGGAACGTATCTGGGGCTGGCCCGGTCACGTGATCGACATCATCGCGGTCTTTGCCACGCTGTTCGGTCTGGCGACATCGCTGGGATTCGGCGCGACACAGGCGAATGCCGGTTTGAACGAATTGTTCGGCGTACCGATTGGCAAAACCACCGAAGTTGTGCTGATTTCGGTCATCACTGCCGTGGCTTTGATCTCTGTGATGCGCGGCCTTGATGGTGGCGTTAAGGTCCTTTCGGAAATCAATATGGGGCTTGCGGGTGTGCTGGCGCTGTTCACATTGATCGTTGGACCGACGGCGTTTCTCTTCGCCTTCTTCTGGGACAGCTTGAAAGCCTACGTCGAATATCTGCCGGCTCTGGCGAACCCGTTCGGGCGCGAGGACGTGAACTTTTCCCAAGGCTGGACGGCGTTTTACTGGGCGTGGTGGATCAGCTGGTCGCCTTTCGTTGGTATGTTCATTGCCCGTGTCAGCCGTGGCCGCACGGTGCGTGAATTCGTCATCTGTGTACTGTTGATCCCGTCTATGGTCTGCATCATTTGGATGTCGATCTTTGGCGGCACGGCGATCCATCAGGTGCTTGCGGACGGGTTTACCGGTGCGCAGGATGCGGGCCTGCCGTTGCAATTGTTCAAAATGCTGGGTGAATTGCCATTGGCCTCGGTCACATCCTTTATCGGGATCGTGCTGGTCATTGTGTTCTTTGTCACTTCATCGGATTCCGGCAGCCTTGTGATTGATACCATCACGGCGGGCGGCAAGATCGACGCGCCCCTGCCGCAGCGGGTGTTCTGGTGCATTTTTGAAGGGGCCGTGGCGATTGCCCTGTTGCTGGGCGGTGGTCTGGCGGCGTTGCAATCCATGGTGATCTCGACCGGATTGTTGTTCACGGTGGTGTTGTTGCTCATGTGCTATTGCATCTTCCGCGGCCTGCAAAGCGAGCGTGCCGAAACCAAATAGCCCTGCGTGATCATTTGACCCAAGGAAAGCCCCGGTGCCACCGCGCATCGGGGCTTTTGCATTTGACCTGCCGCACTTTTCGAGTGACCGTGCAGGCATGACAAAACATATACTTGATACCGCATGGGTCCGCGCCCAGTTTCCCGCCTTCGCCGAGCCTTCCTTGCAGGGGCAGGCGTTTTTTGAAAACGCCGGTGGCTCTTATACCTGCCAGCCGGTGATCGACCGGTTGTTTCGATTTTACACCCAGCGCAAGGTGCAACCCTATGCGGATTACGAGGCAAGCCGCCTCGGGGGCGCGGAAATGGACGAGGCGCGCGCACGCATGGCCGCGATCCTCGGGGTGGCCACGGACGAGTTGAGCTTTGGGCCATCTACTACGCAAAACACCTATGTTCTGGCGCAGGCCTTTGGCCAGATGTTGCAACAGGGTGAAGCCATCGTCGTGACCAATCAGGATCATGAGGCCAACACCGGCCCCTGGCGGCGATTGGCTGAACGCGGCATTGAAATCCGCGAATGGTGCGTTGATCCGGAAACGGGGGCGTTGAACCCTGACGATCTGGAAAACCTGCTGGATGAAAACGTGCGCCTTGTGTGTTTCCCGCATTGTTCTAACGTGGTCGGACAGATCAATCCGGTTGTTGAAATCACGGCGCTTGCGCATGCTGCCGGGGCATTTGTTTGTGTGGACGGCGTATCTTACGCGCCGCACGGTTTTGCCGATGTCGGGGCGCTGGGGCCTGATATCTATCTGTTTTCGGCTTATAAGACCTTTGGCCCGCATCAGGGCTTAATGGTGATCCGCCGCCCCTTGGGCGAGCTTTTGCCCAATCAAGGCCATGTGTTTAACGGCGACAGCCTGTACAAACGGTTTACGCCTGCCGGACCGGATCATGCGCAGGTTGCGGCCTGTGCGGGCATGGCCGATTACATCGATGCCGTCTATGCGCACCACTTTGACGCAGAGGTGTCACCGGCTGCGCGCGGCACGGCGGTGCATGATCTGATGCGCGCCCATGAAACCACGCTGCTGCAACCGTTGCTTGACGCTGTGGCGACGCGCAATTCGGTGCGCCTGATTGGACCGTCTGATGCTGCGGGGCGCGCGCCCACTGTGGCCCTTGCGTTGAACCGCCCCGGTGAAGAGGTCGCCGCAGAACTGGCGCAGCACGGGATCATGGCGGGGGGCGGTGATTTTTATGCAGGTCGGGCGCTGTCGGCCATGGGGGTTGATATGGACAAAGGCGTTTTGCGCCTGAGTTTCACGCATTACACCAGTGAATCCGAAATAGATCAGTTATTGTCTGCGTTGGACGCTGTTTTGTGAAACCATTCTCTTGACTAAAACGTGCCTGAGCTAACTCCTTTAGGAACAAGGGCAAAGTAGCGCGGACATGACAGACAAGACACCCATACTGATGTGGTTTCGCCGCGATCTGCGGCTCAGCGACCACGCGGCATTGACAGCGGCATGCGAAAGCGGACGACCCGTGATCCCCGTTTTTATCCACGACCCATTGGTCGCGGAGCTGGGGGCGGCGCCGAAATGGCGTCTGGGTCTTGGGATTGGCGCATTGGCGGACAGTTTAAACGGAGGCGAAAGCCGGTTGATCCTGCGGCGTGGCGAGGATGCCCTTACCGTCTTGCAAGAGCTTGTCACCCAGACGGGGGCCCGCAGTGTGTACTGGACGCGGCTGTACGATCCGGCCAGCGTGTCACGTGACAAGAAGATCAAGGAAACGCTTAAAGATCAGGGCATTGAGGCGCGTTCTTTCGGCGGGAGCCTGATGTTCGAACCCTGGAGTGTCGAGACCAAGACCGGCGGCTACTACAAGGTCTACACGCCGTTCTGGAACAGCGTCAAAACAACGGGCGTTGACACACCGCGGCCGGCACCCAAAGTCATTCCCGCGCCGCAAGACTGGCCAGAGAGTGACAAACTGGACGACTGGAATATGGGCGCTGCGATGAACCGCGGTGCCGACGTCGTCCGCCCCTTTGTGCAACTTGGGGAACAGGCCGCACAGGACCGTTTGGCCGGTTTCATCGCGGATATCGTGGCGGGTTACAAAGACACACGTGATCTGCCGGGGGTGGATGGCACGTCGAACCTGTCTGAAAATCTGGCGCTTGGCGAAATCAGCCCCCATCAATGTTGGCAGGCAGGTGAACGCGCGCTGGAAGAAGGTAAACAAGGCGCTGAGACTTTTCTGAAAGAACTGGTCTGGCGCGAATTTGCCTATCATCTGATGCACCACACACCGCATATGCTGGACAGCAACTGGCGCGAGGAATGGGAAGCTTTCCCATGGCGGACCGATCCTGATAGCGACGAAGTTATTGCGTGGAAACAAAGCCGTACCGGCATTCCTTTTGTCGACGCTGCCATGCGCGAACTATATGTGACTGGCCGGATGCACAATCGCGGACGGATGATCGTCGCCAGCTATCTGACCAAACACCTGATGACCGATTGGCGGATCGGGCAGGCATGGTTTGAGGAAACCTTGATTGACTGGGATCCCGCCAGCAATGCCATGGGGTGGCAATGGACAGCAGGGTCGGGACCGGATGCGTCACCCTATTTTCGCGTGTTCAACCCCGAAACCCAGCTAGATAAATTCGACCGCGACCGCGCTTATGTCTCGCGCTGGATCGCAGAAGAGCGCGGGAAACCACACAGCGACGCGCTTGCATTTTTCGACGCGATACCGCGCAGCTGGAAATTATCGCCCGACTGCGTGTATCCTGACCCTGTCGTGACCCCAGCCGACGGGCGCAAACGCGCCTTGGATGCCTATGAAAACAGGGGCTTTTGATCGTGATGGCTGAACAAATACAAGGGGGAAAACCCCGCACCATACCACAGGGAGTGGACATGATTTTAACCAGTACAGACGGGCAGACAAATCTGCCGCGTTATTTTTCCCGCGTTTTCGGCATGGCGCAGTCAATGCGCAACGGGCGCGTGGATTTTGTGCTGCCCGATGGCCGCATTTTCCGCGCGGAAGGAGCTAACCCGGGGTTTGTGGCAGAATTGCATGTGCACAGCACTGATCTGTTCGCCCGTCTGATACGCGAGGGCGATTTAGGCTTTTGTGACGCCTATCTTGACGGGGATTGGTCCACGCCCGATCTGCAAGCTTTCATGGATCTGGTGCATCACGGAAATGAAAACATGTATGACGGGTTTCCGGGCATGGGGCTGGTGCGCCGGTTTGAACAGCTGCGATTCTGGCTGCAGCGCAACTCCAAATCGCAGGCCCGCAAGAACATCAGCTATCACTATGATCTTGGGAATGATTTCTATGGGTTATGGCTGGATGACACGATGACTTATTCCTCGGCCTTGTTTGAACAGGACGCGCAGCATTCGCTGGAGGCGGCGCAAACCGCTAAGTACAAAAGTATGGTCGATCAAATGGGTGTGCAGGCCGGCGATCACGTGCTCGAAATCGGCTGCGGTTGGGGCGGATTTGCAGAATATGCGGCCAAGGAACGTGGCCTGAGGGTTACAGGGCTGACCATCAGTGAAGAGCAGTTTAAGTACGCTAAACAAAGAATTGAAAATGCAGGACTTTCCGACCTAGTTGATTTTAAACTTCAAGATTACCGTGACGAACGCGGTCACTACGATGGTATCGCCAGTATCGAAATGTTCGAAGCCGTTGGCGAAAAATACTGGCCGACATACTTCGAGGCGGTTCGCGAGCGGTTGAAACCGGGAAAAATGGCAACTTTGCAGATCATCACCGTCGATCACACCCGGTGGGATGTGTATAAACGTGGTGTCGATTTTATTCAAAAATATATATTTCCCGGTGGGATGCTGCCTTCTCCTAAAGTGTTACGTGAACAGATCGAGCGCGCAGGGCTGGTGGTCGATACCTCTATCGAATTTGGTAAAAGCTACGATATTACGCTGCGCTGCTGGCATGAGACCTTCAACGCGAAGTGGGACCAGATCAAGGCGTTGGGTTTTGATGACCGGTTTCGGCGGATGTGGAATTTTTACCTCACTTCCTGTGCTGCGACATTTGACAGTGGAAATTGTGACGTAACCCAGATTACGATACGCAAACCCGGCTGACGGGGATGTAACAGGAGCACGTTCATGCCCACCGCTGCGCGATTGATGGCTGCTTTTTGTGTGGCCATCACGGCATATTTCATCTCTTTGATGGTGATGCCGTTGATGCCGGAGAGCACGGATTTCGGGTACTTCATACCGGTTAACATCTGTATCGGTCTTGGGGTTGGATGGATTGCCATGGGGCGCAGAGCGGGCCGTGGTACCACAGCCGCAATCAACAACGGGCTCACGGGGATGTTTTTGCTGATGCTTTGGGGCATCGGTGTGCAGGCGATCAACGAAATGGTCCGCCTGGCCATGCGAAACCGCTACGATGGTCCGTTTGAGGCGGTTGTGGCGATCTTCAAGATTGGTGCCGAATACGCGGTAATTGTTGCGACGGTGCCGATCGGTCTTGGCCTGCTTGTGGGGACGGTCTTTTGCGGTTTGATGACAGAGTTTGCCGCGAACAGATGGCCCTAAGGTCATGAAAAACCTATTCTTCTATGGCACTTTGCGTCATCTTCCCCTGTTGGAGGTGGTGCTGGGGCGACCCGCCGGTGACATCGACACGGCCGATGCCGCGCTGGAGGGGTATCGCGTCAGTGCGGTGGCCGAAGGACCGTTTCCGATGATCGAAGAACAGGTCGGTGAAGTTGCGACGGGCGTATTGGTGCGCGGGTTAAGCGCGGAAGACATCGCGCGGCTGGATTTCTACGAGGGCAGTTTTGCCTATGATCTGGTGCCGGTGACCGTGGCAGACGGGCAGGCGGCGGAGGTTTATGTGCCCCAAGCGGGGCTATGGACGCCAAACGGCCCGTGGTCATTGCGCGATTGGGCGCAGCGGTCCGGCGAGATGAGCGTGATCGCGGCGCAGGAAGTGATGGGGTATCGTGGGACGCGGACCCGCGACGAGGTGGCGGAAATGTTTCCCGTCATTCGCGCGCGCGCCGATGCGCAGGTCCGCGCGGCGCGGTCTTTGCACAGTCAGGACAGTTTCACCGGCGAGATTGACGTGCAAAGGCGCACACGCAGCTATTCCAAATTCTATGCGTTGGACGATATCACATTGCGCCATGCGCGGTTCGACGGGGCGATGTCCGAAACGCTTGAACGGGCGGTGCTGATTGACGCGGATGCGGCAATTGTTCTGCCATATGATCCGGCGCGCGACCGTGTGTTGTTGGTAGAACAGGTGCGTATCGGGCCGCTTGCGCGCGGGGATCGTGCCATATGGCAGCTTGAACCGGTTGCTGGGCGGGTGGACCCGGGCGAAACGCCGGAACAGGCCGCGCGGCGCGAAGCGCGCGAAGAGGCAGGTTTGACCCTTGGCCCTTTGGAAAAGGTTGCCGAAGCTTACCCGAGCCCTGCCACGTCAACCGGGTTTTACTATGTTTATCTAGGACTTGCCGATCTGCCCGACGCGCAGGCCGGTACCGGCGGGCTGGACACCGAGCACGAAGACATCCGGTCGCATTTGATGTCGTTTGATGAATTGATGGCGCGGGTGGCGCGTTTTGATCTGGCGAATGCGCCCGTGGTGATGGCCGCTTATTATCTCGCGCATCACAGGGATCGCTTGAGGTCTGTGGGGCCGACAGATACACCTGAGGGGGAATAACGCTGCGCCGCAGCTGTAACTTTTGGGGGCTTCCATGCACGTCGCATCTGATCTGGCCAAGGCCGTAGGCAAAACACCACTCATCAAGCTGCGCGGCCCGTCTGCCGCCACGGGGTGCGAGATCCTCGGCAAGGCCGAGTTTATGAACCCCGGCCAGTCGGTCAAGGATCGCGCGGCCCTGTTCATCATTCAGGATGCGATTGCCAAAGGCACGCTGAAGCCAGGCGGCACCATTGTCGAGGGCACTGCAGGCAATACCGGAATCGGTCTGGCGCTGGTCGGATCGTCGATGGGATTCAAAACCGTCATCGTGATTCCCGAAACGCAATCGGAAGAAAAGAAAGACATGCTGCGGCTGGCAGGCGCGGAACTGGTGCAAGTACCGGCAGCCCCTTACCGCAATCCCAACAATTTTATCCGCTACTCCGAACGGCTGGCAAACGCCTTGGCGCGCACCACCAACGAAGGGGTCATCTGGGCCAACCAGTTCGATAACGTCGCCAACCGTCAGGCGCATATCGAAACCACAGGCCCCGAAATCTGGGAACAGACCGACGGCAAGGTAGACGGCTTTTGTTGCGCTGTCGGGTCGGGCGGCACGCTGGCGGGGATCTCGCATGTGCTTCAGCCCAAGGGCGTCAAGATTGCGCTGGCAGACCCTGATGGTGCCGCGCTGCACAATTATTACACCACCGGAGAGCTGACGGCTGAGGGCGGTTCGATTGCCGAAGGCATCGGGCAGGTGCGGATTACCAAGAACCTTGAAGGGTTCAAACCGGATTTCAGCTATAACATTTCCGACGCGGAGGCGCTGCCGGTGGTGTTCGACCTGTTGCAGGACGAGGGGCTTTGTCTGGGGGCGTCTTCCGGTGTGAACGTGGCGGGAGCCATGCGTCTGGCACGGGAACTGGGGCCAGGGCATACAATTGTGACGGTGCTGTGTGATTTTGGCACGCGTTATCAGTCCAAACTGTTCAATCCGGCCTTCCTGCGTGAAAAGGGACTGCCGGTGCCAAGCTGGCTTGACCGCGAACCGGTTGTGCTGCCTGAGGTTTTTGAAGACCTGTGATGCAACGCACCCTGTCACGCATCGGGCTGTCCTTGGCCTTG
The DNA here is from genome assembly GCF_000622325.1 of Sulfitobacter geojensis. Taxonomy (NCBI): domain Bacteria; kingdom Pseudomonadati; phylum Pseudomonadota; class Alphaproteobacteria; order Rhodobacterales; family Roseobacteraceae; genus Sulfitobacter; species Sulfitobacter geojensis. The sequence goes on along the minus strand of NZ_JASE01000005.1, from coordinate 2,401,778 downwards.
GTGTTTGCCTTGGCCTTTGCTGCTGTCGGGCAAAGTGCCGGCCCGTCGGAGGTTACCCGTTGGAGCGTGGCCGCAGATGCCGCAGAGCAGGCACTGGATTCCGAAAACAGCACGGACAACCGGTTGGAAGCGTTGCGCGCCGAAATGGTGGCGTTTCGTACCGGTTTTCGAGAGGCCACAGGGCAGAACAGCAGCCGCATTGCGACCCTGCGTGAACAACTGGCGGCCCTTGGACCGGAACCCGAAGGCGAGGGCGCAACGCCCGAAGCCCCGGATGTTGCCGCAGCCCGCGAGGAACTGAAGGCGCAGTTGCAGGAACTGCTGGTACCGGTGCAGCGCGCCGAGGCCGAATTTGTCCGTGCGGACGCGATCATCAGCCAGATTGACCAGGCGTTGCGTGACCGGCAGGCCGAGCAACTGCTCGAAACAACGCCATCGCCGCTTTATCCCATCTACTGGCAGCCAGCCCTGCTGGACATGAAAAACGCGCTTGCAGGTCTTTGGAACGAAGCGCCGGAGACCGGTGGCCCTTCGGGTGACCTGCGCCAGACCTTGCCGGTCACCCTGTCATTGACCGCTTTGGGCCTGGTGCTGATTTTTCGCGGGCGGAACTGGTCGCAGATGATCGTCAGGCGCCTGCATAATCTGGGCGGACGCGGCTTTGGCATCTGGCGGTTTCTGGTATCGCTGTTGCGGATTTTCCTGCCGTTTGCGGGATTGAACCTGCTGGCTCTGGCCGCGATTTCAACGGGGTTTTTCGGGCCGCGGCTGGACGAGATGTTCATGTTGTTCGCCTTCCTTGGCGGCATGATGCTAGGCGTGCGCTGGGTTTCGGAACGGGTGTTTGCGCGCGACGACGACGAAGCGCTGATCCCCCTGAGCGAACAAGACCGGCGGATTGGCCGGTTCCATGTGTCCATCATCACCGCGTTGATCGTGGTTGCCGCACTGGTTGCGGAAATTCTGGATGCGGGCGACCCTTCACCGGCTTCGAAATCGGTGTTGTTGTTCCCGATCACCGTGCTGGCGGCCGTGTCGCTTTATTTCATCGGCAAGCTGTTGGGCAAGGTAAGCGACCCTGAACAGGACGACACCGTCGCCGCAGAATTGCGTGCCTCGACAATGGCGCGGGTGATGCGCTTTTTGGGCAAGGGGGCGATACTGGTCGCGATCGTGACGCCTGTCCTCGCGGCCATCGGCTATCTGCGTGCAGCCGACGCGCTGCTGCCGCCGTATTTTATGACCCTGACCTTGCTGGGGCTGGTCATGGCGCTGCAACGCTTTGCAGCTGATGTTTATGGCGCGGTGACAGGGCAGGGGATTCAGGCGCGCGATACGTTATTGCCGGTCCTTTTCGGGTTTATCCTGTTGGTGCTGGTCATGCCGCTGCTGGCCCTGGTTTGGGGTGTTCGGGTCACCGACCTGACCGAGCTTTGGGCCGTGTTCCTGCGGGGTTTCGCGGTCGGAGACAGCCAGATCTCGCCGACGGATTTCATCGCTTTTGCCGCGATATTTGCCGTGGGCTATGTGCTGACGCGGTTGGTGCAGTCGGCGCTGAAAAGCAATGTTCTGCCCAAAACCCGCATTGATGCGGGCGGGCAGAATGCCATTGTGTCGGGCTTGGGGTATGTCGGTATTTTTCTGGCAACCCTTGCGGCGATCACCGGCGCGGGCATTGACCTTAGCTCGCTTGCCATTGTGGCGGGGGCCTTGTCGGTTGGTATCGGTTTCGGTCTGCAAAACATCGTCAGCAACTTTGTGTCCGGCATCATTTTGCTGATCGAGCGCCCGATTTCCGAAGGCGACTGGATCGAGGTCGGTGACCAGATGGGATATGTGCGCGGCATTTCGGTGCGCTCGACCCGGATCGAAACCTTTGACAAGACCGACGTGATCGTGCCCAACGCCGATCTGATCAGCGGCACGGTCACCAATTATACCCGCGGCAATACCGTGGGGCGCGTGATTATACCGGTGGGCGTGGCCTATGGCAGCGATACCCGACAGGTCGAAACCATCCTGCGCGAGATTGCCGAGGCGCATCCAATGGTATTGCTGACCCCGCCCCCCTCCATCTTTCTGTTGAATTTTGGCGCGGATGCCTTGGAGTTCGAAGTGCGCTGCGTGTTGCGCGATGTGAATTTCATGATGAACGTCAAGAATGACATCAACCATGAAATCGTCGCCAAGTTTGCGCAAGCGGGCATCGAAATTCCCTTTGCACAGCGCGATGTCTGGCTGCGCAATCCCGAATCTTTGCGAAGCCACGTCGCAGCGCCGTCAGCGGGGGCGCCGCACAGCGGCACAACAGAAGAACCCGAGACATCAGAGGCGACAGACCCCGAACCGGCACCACCGGATGCGGATGCACCGGAAGGAGAACAAACATGACGCGCATGTTGTATCGCGAAGACGCCTACCGGCGTGACGCGCCGGCTGTGGTTCAACAGATCACGCCCGAGGGCGGGATCGTGCTGGATCAATCGCTGTTCTACCCCACCGGTGGCGGACAACCGGGGGATTCCGGTTGGATCAGCTGGGATGGCCAACGTCTGCCCATCGCCACAACGGTCAAGGGCGAGGGCGGCGCAATTGTGCTGGTCCCTGCCGAGGCATCCGCATTGCCGCCGCAGGGGGCCCATGTGGTGCATGAACTGGATTGGGACCGACGCCATAAACACATGCGCGTGCACACAGCGCTGCATCTGTTGTCGGTGTCGATGCCGTTTGCCGTGACCGGTGGTCAGGTTTCCGCAACCCACGGGCGACTGGATTTCGACATGCCTGATGCGCCCCATGATCGTGACGGAATCCAAGACGAGCTGAACGAATTTGTTGATCTGGACCTGCGGGTCAGCGAGGGCTGGATGACGCAGGCGGACCTTGCCGCCAATCCGCATCTGGTCAAAACCATGGCCGTGCGCCCGCCCAAGGGCGCGGATGACGTGCGGCTGATCCGTATCGGTGAAGACAACGGCTGGATTGACCTGCAACCCTGCGGCGGCACCCATGTGGCGCGGACCGGTGAAATCGGCGCATTGCGTCTGGGCAAGATTGAAAACAAGGGCCGAATGAACCGTCGCGTCTATCTTCATCTGGACAGTTGAAACTTACTGACAGGGAATGCGGCTAAGTGTGCGTTTTCGCTCTTGCAAAGGGGGGCGCGGTCATACTAAACCCCGCGCAATGGATCGGTGGCCGAGTGGTCGAAGGCGCACGCCTGGAAAGTGTGTAGGCGAGAGATCGTCTCCAGGGTTCGAATCCCTGTCGATCCGCCATTACCCCCTTTAGATGTGTTTCGCATTTGCACGCCGTGATGTGTTGCGTGACGTTGCATGGCAACGCCTGCGTCACCAAGGTCGCGCCATCAACGAAATGCGATTTTTATCGAGATACCGCCAGCTTATCAGGGTGTGTTTGGAGCGGGTAACGAGAATCGAACTCGTAACTAAAGCTTGGGAAGCTGCCGTGATACCTTTTCACCATACCCGCCACTCGGACCCTGAGATAGGGCGCAGGCAAAGGCACGTCAAGCGGGTTTGCGCGCGGTAAAGAAATTGATGCGGGCGGGAATGCGAATGCCATCAGGGGTTTGCAACGGGGCCAATGCCTCTGTCAAAGCATGTACAAGACGGGCGCGGCCGGCGGGGTCGACCTCGAAATGCGAGAGGGCACGTTCTGCGGGTCCGATTTCGCACATCAGCGCGGCAACCGAGGCCGCGTCGCCCGAAGGCGTGAGGGCCAAAGTGACCTCTTGAGGTTCGATATCGGCCAGTCCGGCAGCGGAAAGAAGGGATGCCACGCGGTTAGGGTCGCGGAACGCAAAAGGGCCGGGGCCGTCGGGGTCCGTTTTGGGCACGGCACCGATAACGTCTTTCGCGACTTTGGCAGGCAGGGTGAAATACGGGTTTTCCGGGATCGCCCCCCAAGTTGCAAACACCATCCGCCCGTCGGGGCGCAACGCTTTGGTCATATTGGCAAAAGCCGCGGTCGAATCCTCGAAAAACATCACCCCGAACCGTGAAATCAGACAATCGAAACCCGCGGGTTCAAACGCGTGGGTTTGCGCATCCGCATGCAGAAAACCGACATTGCCAAATGTCTTTGCGCGCGCGCGTGCCACATCCAGCAAGGTTGCAGAGATGTCCGCACCAAGCACGGTGCCTGTGGGCCCGACCTGATGCATCGCCTGCAATGTGCTGGTGCCCGCCCCGCAGCCGATGTCGATCACATCTTCACCGGCACGCAGATTTGCGCGTTGCAACAATTGGGCCAACACAGGGGCCAGTTGATCATCCATCGCGGCCATCTGCGCGACCCACGTGGGGCCGGTCTGATCCGTCCAAAACGTTTGCTGGTCTGCGTTGTCGCCGTTCATGTGCGTTTCCTTCTGCGTCGCCCGCCGCCTTCGCCGTTGTCACTGCCGGTGTTGAAGGTTTCGCTGGGCAGGGTGACGATAGAGTTCAGGATCGGGAACGGCTCGACCGCATTGGGGATCGCCGAGGCATTCACGAAATGCTCCTGAAAACGCGGCTCGATTGCGGTTTCGATCTTGTGGATGTCGCGCACGGTTTGCTCGATCTCCACGCGCGCTTGCGTGTTCAGCAAAGCAATCCGCGCGCCCGTGCCAGCGGCATTGCCCGCCGACGTCACCTTGTCCAGCGGGCAGTCGGGGATCATGCCCAGCACCATCGCGTGTTTGGTGCTGATATGCGCCCCGAAGGCGCCGGCCAGTACCACGCGGTCCACTTTGTCGACGCCGAATTTGTCCATCAACAGACGTGCACCGGAATAAAGCGCCGCCTTGGCCATCTGGATTTCGCGAATGTCGCGGTTGGTCACGGTGATTTTGGGGCCGCCTTGGGCCGTGCCGTCATAGACCAGATAGGAATTGGTGCGCCCGTCGGCAAAGACGTGCTGCGATCCCGTTTGCGCGGCTGTACCGATCAGGCCGGGGGCATCGACGACGCCGTGAATGCGCATTTCAGCCACCATTTCGATGATGCCCGATCCACAGATTCCCGTGACACCCGTGGTGGCGATTGCGGCCTCGAAGTCGGGATCATCGGACCACAGATCGCTGCCGATCACCTTGAAACGCGGGACCTTGGTCACCGGATCAATCTCGACCCGTTCAATGGCACCCGGGGCAGCACGCTGGCCTGAACTGATCTGCGCACCTTCAAAGGCAGGTCCGGTGGGCGAGGAACAGGCCAACACCTTTTCCTTATTCCCCAGCAAGATTTCGGCATTGGTGCCCACGTCCACGATCAAAACAAGGTCGTCGGATTTATCCGGCGCCTCGGACAGGGCCACCGCAGCGGCGTCCGCCCCCACATGGCCCGCGATGCACGGCAGCAGGTAGACATGTGCTGACGGGTGGATGTTCAGCCCCAGATCAGATGCGCGCAGCCGTACTTCGTCCGAGGTGGCCAGCGCAAAAGGGGCCTGTCCCAGCTCGAACGGATCAATCCCTAAAAACAAGTGGTGCATCACCGGATTGCAGACAAACACCACGTCAACGATCAATTGCTTGTCGATCTCTGCTTCTGACGCGACCTGACTGAACAGGCCGTTCATCCCTTCGCGGACAGCGGTGGTCATTTCGTCGGCCCCGCTGTCATTCATCATGGAATAGCTGACACGGCTCATCAGGTCTTCACCAAAACGGATCTGCGGGTTCATCACGCCGGAAGATGCCACAACTTCGCCGGTCGCCAGATCGCAAAGATGCGCGGCGATGGTGGTAGACCCCAGATCGACAGCAAGACCGTATACCGTGCCCTCGTAATAGCCGGGCCAGATCTGCATGATCCGGTTGGGATTTTCATCATCGCCCGAATGCAGCGCAACCGTTATTTTCCAGCCGCCCTTGCGCAGGATGGGCTGCATCTTTTGCAGTATGTGCAAATCAACCGTGACGTTGTCGATCTCCCATTGATCCTTCAATGCCATTCGCAACCGTTCCAGATCACCGGAGGGGTCGTGCATGTCAGGCTCGGCTACCTCGACGTAATAGAGTTTGGTTGAAGGGTTCAGCACGATATCGCGCGCCTCTGCCCGTTTGCGCACCACCTGCTTGTGGACCTGACTTTCCGGCGGCACATCAATCACAATGTCGCCCTGAACCGTCGCCTGACAGCCCAGACGGCGCCCTGAAATCAATCCACGCTTGTCCTGATAGCGCTGCTCGACGGCATTCCAATCTGACAATGCATTATCCTGCACGGTAACCCCGTGTTTGGAAAACTCTCCGTAGCTCGGTGTGATTTGGCATTTCGAACAAATGCCGCGTCCGCCACAAACTGAATCCAGATCAACGCCCAATTGGCGCGCAGCTGTCAGGATCGGCGTGCCGGCCGGAAAATGCCCCCGCTTGCCGGAAGGGGTAAAGATAACAAGTGGATCACTGCTCATAGCCAAATTCCCGAGAGGTCTTTTACGCCAACATAGAGCAGGCTCCAAAAGGTGAAAGCCATACAGCGGCAAATAACGCGACAAGCGCGTCACTCCAGCGTGACATGTCAGCGTGTTCTGCTCTTTTTGGCCTTAAATGCTGCGGGGAATCGATCTTTGATCGATGGGGCAGAGCCCCTTTTTAAAATCTCGCAGCTCTGCTGCTCTAGTTACGCGTTGTCCACGCATTACAACTGACTACGCGCATGAAAAATGAACCCCAAGAAGTTCAACAAAACCTGTGCCGCCAAAATGGAGGTTGAACCGCTTGGATCATAATCCGGTGCCACTTCGACCAGATCAATCCCGACAATCTCGTGACGTTCCGCTGCGGCCTGTAAAAGTTCAACCACCTCGTAATACAGAAAACCCCCATGTGACGGCGTGCCGGTGCCTGGCGCGATGGAGGGGCAAAAGGCGTCAATATCAATCGTTACATAAAGCCGCGCACCAATGGGCACATGGGCCAACACCCCGCGTATCCCCATTTCGCGAGACTGGCGCACAGAGATGATATCCGATCCCATGGCGCGGGCATCCTCATACCCCTCTTTGGCGGTGGAGCTGACGTTTCGAATGCCCACCTGCGTCAACCCCGTGACATACTCCCGCTCTGCCGCGCGCCGCATCGGGTTGCCGTGACCGTGGCGCACCCCGTGGCGGACATCGACAAAATCCAGATGGGCGTCGATTTGCAGAATATGGATGTCACCTTGGCCGTCAAAGGCACGGATGCAGGGAATGTTGATCGAATGATCACCGCCAATGACCACGGGCAGGGCACCTGCGTCGAGTATGGCGCGCACGCCGGTTTCGATATTGGCGTGGCTGGCTTCGGTATCGGTATGCACAATGTCGGCGTCACCAATGTCTACGATGTTCACGTCACCGGGCAGATAGGTGACGTCGTCTTCGTGATCATAGGCCCCTGCATGGCCAAAACTGAACAGGGTCGAGGCCTCGCGCACGCCGCGCGGACCGAAACGTGCACCGGCGCGAAACTGCGTGCCCGCGTCATAGGGCGCACCAAGGATTGCCACATCTGCATCCAGCGCCTTCCAATCCGGCTGATAGGGGCGTTTGCCAAAGGTTGAAATGCCCACAAACGGCAGGTTCAACCGCCCCGCGTCATATCCGTGATCTGCCATCTTATCCCCCTTTTTGCAGCAGCTTTTCGCAATCCTCTCATCAATACAAGTCTGCGGTTCAAATCGCCCTTTTCATCAGCTCCAGACCGTGAAATAGGAAATTGCCAAATGAAGCCATAAGCCAGAGGTGCAAAATGGAAATTCGTGAGGCCTTTACCTTTGATGATGTGTTGCTTGTGCCGGGGGCGTCTTCGGTGCTGCCTTCAACGGCGGATACGCGCACACATGTGACCAAATCCATCGCATTGAACATCCCGTTGCTAAGCTCGGCAATGGATACGGTGACCGAAGGCCGCATGGCGATTGCCATGGCGCAGGCCGGTGGCATGGGCGTTGTGCACCGTAACCTGACCATCGACGAACAGGCCCGTGAGGTGCGCCGCGTCAAACGTTTTGAAAGCGGTATCGTCTATAACCCGATCACTTTGACACCGGATCAGACGCTGGCCGACGCAAAAGCCCTGCAGGAGCGCTATAACGTTTCGGGCTTTCCGGTTGTGGATGAAAAAGGACGCGTCGTCGGCATCGTGACCAACCGAGACATGCGGTTTGCCTCTGATGATGCCACACCGGTCAAGCATATGATGACCAATGAAAATCTGGCGATTCTCATGGAACCTGCAGACCGGGGTGAAGCGCTGAGCCTGATGAAGGCGCGCCGCATCGAAAAGCTGTTGGTGACCGACGGCAAGGGCGTGTTGACCGGATTGCTGACGCTGAAAGACAGCGAACAGTCGGTGCTGAACCCGACGGCCTGCAAGGATGATCTGGGCCGGTTGCGTGTGGCTGCTGCGACCACGGTGGGGGATGCGGGTTTCGAACGCTCGCAGGCGCTGGTCGAAGCGGGCGTGGACATGATTGTTATCGATACGGCCCACGGCCATTCCGAAGGGGTCGCCCACGCGGTGACCCGCGCCAAGGCGCTGAGCAACGAGGTTCAGGTCGTGGCAGGGAACGTGGCCACAGGCGAAGCGACCCGTGCGTTGATCGACGCGGGCGCAGATGCGATCAAAGTGGGCATTGGTCCGGGGTCGATCTGTACGACGCGGATGGTCGCGGGTGTCGGTGTGCCTCAATTGACCGCGATCATGGATTGCGCCGCGGCTGCCGGTGAGATTCCGGTGATTGCAGATGGTGGCATCAAGTTCTCGGGCGATTTTGCCAAGGCAATTGCAGCGGGGGCGTCCTGCGCCATGGTCGGCTCGATGATTGCGGGCACGGATGAGTCCCCGGGCGAGGTGATCCTGTATCAGGGCCGCAGTTTCAAAAGCTACCGTGGCATGGGATCTTTGGGTGCGATGGCCCGCGGGTCGGCGGACCGTTACTTCCAGAAGGATGCGGCCAGTGACAAACTGGTGCCCGAAGGGATTGAAGGTCAGGTGCCCTATAAAGGCAGCGCCGGCGCTGTGGTGCATCAACTGGTCGGCGGCTTGCGTGCCGCCATGGGATATACGGGCTGTGCCACCGTTCCCGAGATGCGCAAAAACTGTAACTTTGTGCGGATCACCGGTGCCGGACTGAAGGAAAGCCACGTGCATGACGTTCAGATCACGCGCGAGTCGCCAAACTACCGTATCGGATAAACCTTTGTTAACCGTGTGTTGCGGTTGATTTTTAACGTATTGGATGAACTATGACGCCTGGTGCAAGGGTGGCTGCGGCCATCGAGGTTCTGCATGACATGTCCGACGGTCTGGCCGCCGAACAGGCCTTGACCCGTTGGGCCAGACGCAGCCGGTTTGCGGGCTCCAAAGACCGTGCCGCGATCCGCGATCACGTTTTTGACGTGCTGCGTTGTAAACGCACTGCGGCGCATTACGGTTCGGGTGGGACACCGCGCGCCCTGATGATCGGTATTTTGCGCCAGCAGGGTGCTGATCTGGACGCGCTGTTTTCGGCAGTTGGTCACGCCCCGCAGCCCATTACAGAGGCCGAGGCAAAGGTGCCGATGCCGCCAGAGGATGAGGCCACTTTGTGGAACTTGCCGGACTGGCTGATCCCGCTGTTCAAGGAGGCTTTGGGTGACGACGCCGACAAGACGGCGCTGGCGCTGCAAGAACGTGCGCCGGTATTTTTAAGGGTGAACATCGCGAAATCCGATCGCGCGGCTGCGATAAAGCACCTGGCTGGCGAAGGGATCACCGCAGAAGCAAACCCTTTGTGTGACACAGCGCTGACCGTCACGGAAGGCGCGCGCAAAATTCGCAACTCCACGGCTTACGTCGAGGGGCTGGTCGAGCTTCAGGATGGGGCGAGCCAGGCGGTGGTTGCTGCATTGCCCGCGGGTGCGAAAATTCTGGATTACTGTGCCGGTGGCGGTGGCAAAGCGCTTGCCGTTGCGGCGCAACCGGATCGCAGTGTGTATGCGCATGATATAGACCCCCGCCGGATGGCCGATTTAACCGGCAGGGCCGAACGGGCAGGGGCACAGGTGACGCAACTGACCACCGAGGCCCTGCAAGCTGCCGCACCTTTTGACGTGGTCTTATGTGACGCGCCTTGCTCGGGGTCCGGCGCATGGCGGCGTGCTGCCGAAGGGAAATGGACCCTGACCGCTGCGCGATTGGCCGAGTTGACTGTCATTCAGGATGGTATTCTGGACAGCGCAGCAGCGCTGTTACACGAGAACGGCACCCTCGCATATGCCACCTGTTCGGTATTGACTGCCGAAAACGAAGACCGCGTTGCGGCGTTTCTGGAGCGCCACCCGGGCTGGAGTTGTAACCTGCAACAAAGGTATGCGGTGGGACCCACGGGAGATGGCTTTTTTGCGGCACACTTGAGGCGCGATTGAAATCGTGTATGCTCAATTTTAACGTGCAAACGTAAATGCAGTTAAAGGCTGATTAACCCTTAATGCGCGTAATAGGGGACGATTCGTGCATTCCAAGGGGACATCCTTGTCCGATACGCAGACCCTACAGCCGGACAGACCAAAGGCATTGAACGCAGCTGCGCGTCAGGCCCGCTGGACCTTGGCGATCAGCCTTTTTCTGGCCGCACTTGCTTTTGTGGCCCCTTACCGGATGTTGTCGCTCGGCCTCGTGTCTTCTTCCGTGACGTTGGTGGTGTTCGGCGCGTGGAATTGGTGGTGCAAACGCCGCATCGCACGCAAACAGGCGTCTGACCTAACGGTAATCGAAGGGTTCATTCTGCGTGACGCGACCCCGAGTTTTGTCGCCAATGCGGACGGACAACTGCGCTCTGCCAATCCCGCGGCGCACCAGCACTACGAGATTGAGGGGCTCAATACACTAGCGGGCGTCCTGAAAACCTCTGTCGCCAACCCGGGCAGCATCCTGTTTCGGCTCCAATCCCGCGCGGTTGCCAGTGGGTCGGCGCAAGAAGATGTCTTTACCCGCGCGGGTCATCTGCGGCTTTGCGTGCACGTCGTGTCCGATGAAACCTACGTCTGGCGTGTTGATCAGGTGACGGAACGTGCCCCGCCAAAGGCCGCGCAGGAAGGTCAACATTTGCCGATGATCATGGTCGGACGCACGGATGCGGTGTTGTTCATGAATGACGCGGCACGCCAGTTTGTCGGCAGCAGGGTCAAGGGGTTGGACCGGTTGTTCAATGGGCTGCCTGTACAGTCCGGCGTATCGACGGATGTGATGACGTCTGACGGCCTCAAACGGGTGCTGGTCGCGGAAATGGCTGCCGGTGCAGGGCGTCGTGCGCTTTATCTTTTGCCCGCCCCCGAAGCTGCCGGCACAACACAAGCCTGGCAGGCCTTTGAAGATCTGCCTGTACCGCTGATCAAAGTGGCCCCCGATGGGAAGGTGCAATCGTTCAACCGTATGGCGGCCACTTTGGTTGGTGTGTCGTTGGAGGATGATGTGCATCTTTCCAACCTGATGGAAGGGCTGGGCCGTTCAATTGCGGATTGGATTAACGACACGCTGGCCCATCGCAAGGTGCAGAAATCCGAGTTTTTGCGGCTTAAACGGACGGATCGCGAAGTATTTGTACAGGTTGTCCTAAGCCATGTCGTGGAAGATGGGGAGCCTTCGCTGATTGCAGTACTGCATGATGCAACTGAACTGAAAACGCTCGAAGCGCAGTTTGTGCAGAGCCAGAAAATGCAGGCGATCGGCCAGTTGGCTGGCGGTGTTGCCCATGATTTCAATAACTTGCTGACTGCGATTTCGGGCCATTGCGATTTGTTGCTGTTGCGCCGTGATCAAAGTGATCCGGATTACGGTGATCTGATCCAGATCAACCAGAACGCCAATCGCGCGGCGTCTCTTGTGGGGCAGCTGCTGGCATTTTCACGCAAACAAACCCTGCGTCTTGAAACCATCGACATGCGCGACACTCTGGCGGATTTGACCCATTTGCTGAACCGGCTGGTGGGGGAGAAAGTGACCCTTACCCTGAGCCATGATCCGGTGCTTAAACCCGTACGCGCCGACAAGCGGCAACTTGAACAAGTGCTGATGAACCTCGTGGTTAACGCCCGCGATTCAATGCCGGCGGGGGGCGAAATCCGGATTACGACAGAATACCTGGAGCTAAAACAACCGCTTGAGCGTGATCGCGCGTCGGTCCCGCCGGGCCAATATGTGACGGTGCAGGTCAGCGACGATGGGACCGGCATCGCGCCGGACAAGCTGCAAAAGGTGTTCGAACCTTTCTATACAACTAAACGCACGGGCGAGGGGACGGGGCTGGGGCTTTCGACCGCGTATGGCATCATAAAACAAAGTAACGGCTATATTTTTGTCGATTCTATATTGGATCGCGGCACGACGTTCATTCTGTACCTCCCCGTTTATGAGACCCGCCCCGCCAAAGCGAAACTGTCGCCTCAACCCGTGATCGCCACGCCGCAGCAGAGTGAAGAGGGCGTTATTCTCCTTGTTGAAGATGAAGCCCCGGTGCGGGCCTTTGCCAGCCGTGCGCTAAGACTGCGCGGATATACGGTGCTTGAGGCTGACTCAGCCGAGGCGGCTTTGAAAACACTTGAGGATCAGTCGCTGAGCATAGATGTTTTTGTCACCGATGTGGTGATGCCTGGAATGGATGGCCCCAGCTGGGTGCGTGAAGCCTTGAAAATCCGGCCTGACGTGCGCGTCGTCTTTGTATCGGGCTATGCCGAAGACAGCTTTGGCGAAGAACAGACGCGCATCCCAAACTCCGTTTTCCTGCCCAAGCCGTTTTCGCTGAGCGATCTAACGGAAACAGTGCAAAGCCAGCTGCATTAGATCAGGATATCGACGCATAAAGATCAAATTCTTCGGCGCATTTCTTTTTGAACCGGCTGGCCACGTCATCGGATAGGGAAAGCGCTATCTTTGGCGATACATTCTCCTGTGCCAAGGTTAGTTCCACCTTAAGGCGGTCTTCTAGAAACGACTTGAGCTTTGGCTGATCTTCGTAGCGGAAGAAATGGGTCACGCCGGTGCCATTGGGTTGGGTTTTCATAAACTGGAACTGGCTGCCCACATCTGCAAAGCCCGGTTTGTTGCCTCTCATATAGGCCAGCACGAATTCATCAAAGCTGATGCCATGGGTACTGTTGGGTTTGCCTTCCATAAATGGGCGCTGCCGGTATCGATACCAGCTGCCCAACCACGAAACAGGTTCGCGCATCACTGCCAGCACCTCGAGTTCGACATCGCACACCCGTTCGAACATGGGCCGGATGAACCGGTTGTAGCGATAGACCGGCGCATGTTTCAGCATGGGCGGTTCGCTGATCACCATGTCCGCATGCGGTGCCAAAGCTGTTTCATACGCGGTTGTGCCGGTCTTGGGTACGGATAAAAATGCAAGGCGTTCTTTATAAAATACAAGCATTTAACAGCCCCGTTGGGAAAGAATTTGTTCTTATGGCTTATCGTAAAGGAGATATTAACCAAAGAGGGAAAAAGATAGGAGGCGAAGAATTATATTGAAATGTTCTTATTTTACCCCCATATGGAACATTAGCAGAACATAAGGTGGTGCAAGGTGAACGATTGCCGATGCCACGACACTATGACACTAAGGGAACAGGCACATGGCAACGGCAGATCTTTTGACAATGACAGATAAAAAAACAGCTGAAAAGCAAAAGGCACTCGACAGCGCGTTGGCGCAAATCGAGCGGCAGTTCGGCAAGGGTTCGATCATGAAACTGGGGTCCGAAGGGGCCATTCAGGACATCAAGGCAAGCTCGACCGGCTCATTGGGGCTGGACATTGCATTGGGCATTGGCGGTCTGCCGATGGGCCGCATCATCGAGATTTACGGGCCAGAATCCTCCGGTAAGACAACGCTGACGCTGCATTGCATCGCAGAACAGCAAAAGGCCGGCGGCGTTTGTGCCTTTGTGGACGCCGAGCACGCGCTGGATCCGCAATATGCCAGAAAGCTGGGCATTGATATTGACGAGCTACTCATCTCGCAGCCCGATACCGGTGAACAGGCGTTGGAAATCACCGATACGCTGGTGCGTTCGGGCGCAGTGAACATGGTTGTTGTCGATTCGGTCGCCGCCCTGACGCCCAAATCCGAACTTGAGGGTGATATGGGCGACAGCTCGGTCGGGGTGCAGGCGCGTCTGATGAGTCAGGCAATGCGTAAACTGACCGGTTCGATTTCGCGCTCCAATTGCATGGTGATCTTTATCAACCAGATCAGGATGAAGATCGGCGTTATGTTCGGTTCTCCCGAAACCACATCGGGCGGGAACGCGTTGAAATTTTATTCCTCCGTGCGATTGGACATCCGCCGCATCGGCGCGCTTAAGGATCGTGACGAGGTTGTCGGCAACGCCACACGGGTCAAGATCGTAAAGAACAAGGTGGCGGCCCCGTTCAAACAGGTCGAATTCGACATCATGTATGGCGAAGGCATCTCCAAAATGGGCGAATTGCTGGACCTTGGCGTCAAAGTGGGCGTCGTGGATAAATCCGGGTCGTGGTTCTCATACGGGGATGAGCGCATCGGGCAGGGGCGTGAAAATGCCAAGCAGTTCCTGAAAGACAACGAAGCGATGGCCCTGGACATCGAAGACAAGATTCGCGCCGCACACGGGCTGGATTTTGACGGGTCGGACAAGGACGATGGCGATATCCTTGAAGCGTGATTGCGCATGAGCTGTGATCCGCTTGACGGTCTGACCGACCAGCAGTGAAATAGGAAAAGGGGCATGCCGAACCGGCGCGCCCCTTTTCGCGTTGCGGGCTGTGGACACCCCTTGCACACAGGGCTATTTCTGGCAAACCGTAGTTCCCCCCGGAAGGCCAGCCACATGAAGACGTTGAACGATATCCGCTCCACTTTCCTGTCGTATTTCGACAAGAACGGCCACGCCGTGGTCCCCTCCAGCCCGCTGGTCCCACGCAATGATCCGACCTTGATGTTCACTGCGGCGGGTATGGTGCAGTTCAAGAACCTGTTCACCGGGGTCGAGACGCGCGATTACACCCGCGCGGCCTCTGCTCAGAAATGTGTGCGGGCAGGTGGCAAACACAACGATCTGGACAACGTCGGATACACAGCGCGCCACCATACATTTTTCGAAATGCTGGGGAATTTCAGCTTTGGCGATTACTTCAAATCCGAAGCGATCCCGTTGGCATGGGATTTGCTGACCAAAGGGTTCGGGATCGATGCAAGCAAGCTTTTGGTCACAGTCTATCACACCGATGACGAAGCGGTGGAAATCTGGAAAAAACACGCTGGGCTGAGCGACGACAGGATCATCCGCATCGCGACAGACGACAATTTCTGGTCCGCCGGACCCACCGGCCCCTGCGGCCCCTGTACCGAAATTTTCTATGATCACGGCGATCACATCTGGGGTGGCCCTCCCGGATCGCCCGAAGAAGACGGCGACCGGTTTGTCGAAATCTGGAACCTCGTTTTCATGCAGTACGAACAGCTGGAGGACGGCACGCGGCGCGATCTGCCGAACCAGTCCATTGATACCGGCATGGGGATCGAGCGGGTCGCGGCCCTGTTGCAAGGGACCAACGACAACTATGCCACGGACCTGATGCGCAGCCTGATCGAGGCATCGGCGGATGCCTCCAACACGGACCCTGACGGGCCCGGCAAGACCCATCACCGTGTGATTGCGGACCACTTGCGCTCGACGTCTTTTCTGATTGCCGATGGCGTTATGCCATCAAACGACGGGCGCGGTTATGTGCTGCGCCGCATCATGCGCCGCGCCATGCGCCATGCGCATTTGCTGGGGGTCCAAGACCCGCTGATGCACAAACTGGTGCCATCGCTGGTGGGTCAAATGGGGGCGGCATATCCTGAACTCGGACAAGCGCAATCGCTGATCACAGAGACGCTGCATCAGGAAGAAACCCGCTTTAAGCAGACGCTTGAGCGTGGTTTGCGCCTGCTTGAAGATGAGGTTGCCGGTCTGCCAGAAGGGGCCAACTTGCCAGGTCAGGCGGCGTTCAAGCTGTATGACACATTCGGTTTCCCGCTTGATCTGACACAGGATGCGCTGCGCGAAAAAGGGCTGGCTGTGGACACAGACGGTTTTGATGCGGCTATGGCTGAACAGAAAGCCAAAGCGCGCGCGGCATGGTCTGGCTCTGGCGAGGCGGCGGATGCGGCTGTGTGGTTTGACGTGGCCGACAAACATGGCGTGACCGATTTTCTTGGCTACGACACGGAAGCCGCCGAAGGGCAGATTGCTGCGGTGGTCAAGGACGGTGCATTGGCCGATGCCGCACAGACCGGCGAAAACGTTCAGATCGCGTTGAACCAAACCCCTTTCTACGCCGAATCCGGTGGACAGGTGGGCGACACGGGGACCATCCGCACGGACAGTGGCGTGATCACTGTGACCGATACGCGCAAAGCGGCGGATGTTTTTATCCATTTTGGCACCGTGTCCGAAGGGGAGATAAAGAAAGGGCAGGCGGCTGTTTTGACGGTGGATCATGCGCGCCGCACCGCGATTCGCGCCAACCACTCGGCCACGCACCTGTTGCACGAGGCCCTGCGCGGGGCGCTAGGCGATCATGTCGCGCAGCGCGGATCGTTGAATGCGGCAGACCGGCTGCGGTTTGATTTCAGCCACAACAAGGCGTTGAGCGTTGATGAGCTGCGTCAGGTTGAACGCGAGGTGAACGATTTTGTGCGCCAGAACACCGCGGTGGAAACCCGCATCATGACGCCGGATGACGCGCGGGCCTTGGGCGCGCAGGCGCTGTTTGGCGAAAAATATGGTGACGAGGTGCGTGTTGTGTCGATGGGCCGCGAAGAGGGTTCCGGCAAAGGCAGTGATAAAAGCACCTATTCACTGGAGCTTTGCGGCGGTACCCATGTGCGCCAAACGGGTGATATCGGTGCGTTTGTCCTGCTCGGTGACAGTGCCAGCAGCGCGGGTGTGCGCCGGATCGAGGCGCTGACCGGTGCCGAAGCGTTGACTTGGTTACGTGAACAGCAAACTGCTTTGGCTGGCATCGCTGAAGGGCTAAAAACCTCTCCCGCGGATGTACCGGACCGCGTCCGTGCCCTGATGGACGAGCGCAAAAGCCTGAGCAACGAAGTTGCGCAGCTGCGTCGTGAATTGGCGATGGCCGGTGGTGGCGGTGCTGCGGCCCCCGAAGCGGTTGACGTGAACGGGATCCAATTTTTGGCGCAGGTCTTGCAAGGGGTCACAGGCAAGGATTTGCCGGCGCTCGTCGATGAGTTCAAGGCGACGCTTGGTTCTGGCGCAGTCCTGTTGATTGCGGATACCGGTGGCAAAGCAGCAGTTGCTGGCGGCGTGACCAAGGACCTGACGGATAAGGTCTCGGCCGTTGATATGGTCAAGGCCGCAGTCGCGGAACTGGGCGGCAAAGGCGGCGGTGGCCGTCCCGATATGGCGCAGGGCGGCGGTGCCAGTGCCGATAACGCAGAGGCGGCGATCGCCGCGGCCACTGCCATTTTGAAAGGATAAAACCATGGGCGCACTTTGGATTGCACATGTCACGGTCACGGATGAAGAGGCGTACAAAAAATACGCTGCTGGCGCGACGGTGGCGATTGCCGAACACGGCGGCGAATTTATCGCGCGCGGTGGCCGTTTTGTTCAGCTTGAAGGCAAAGAACGGCCGCGCAACGTAGTCGCGCGCTTCCCGGACGTTGAAACTGCGGAAAAGTGTTACCATTCAGACGCTTATCAAGCGGCGCTAGAACACGCACGCGGCGCTTCTGAGCGCGAGTTGATGATCATCGAAACCTCCGAATAACAAAAAGCCCCGGAAATGATCCGGGGCTTTTTTTGATTTCAACCTGCAGCGCGGGGAATGATCGGGCACTACAACGGCTCCGAAACGCCCCTCTTTTTGGCCATAAATGCTGCGGAGGGTCCGGGAGGCAGAGCCTCCCGAAAATTCCGACTTAAGCTGATTTCGCCATGCGTTTGCGTTCATGCGGGTCCAGATAACGCTTGCGCAGACGGATTGCGTTCGGCGTCACTTCGACCAGTTCATCGTCGTCGATATAGGCAATCGCCTCTTCCAGCGAAAGGATCTTGGGGGTGGTCAACCGCACCGCTTCATCCGTACCGGAGGCACGCACGTTGGTCAGTTTCTTACCCTTCAGCGGGTTCACTTCCAGATCGTTTTCGCGGCTGTGCTCACCGATAATCATACCGGTATAGACGTCAGCTTGCGCACCGATCATCATCTTGCCGCGCTCTTCGAGGTTCCACAGAGCAAAGGCCACGGATGTGCCGTTCTCCATTGAAATCAACACGCCCGCGCGACGTCCCGGGATTGGGCCCTTGTGCGGTGCCCATGAATGGAACACGCGGTTGATGACGCCTGTCCCGCGCGTGTCGGTCAGGAATTCGCCGTGATACCCGATCAGACCCCGTGATGGCACATGGGCGATGATGCGGGTTTTGCCAGCACCGGCCGGTTTCATCTCGACCAGTTCACCTTTGCGCACGCCGGTGATTTTTTCGATCACCGCGCCGGAGTATTCATCATCCACGTCGATGGTGGCTTCCTCGATGGGCTCATGACGCACGCCGTCGATGTCCTGAAACAGCACCTGCGGACGCGAGATTGACAATTCGAACCCTTCACGGCGCATGTTTTCAATCAAAACACCCATTTGCAGTTCGCCGCGACCGGCAACTTCAAAGGCGTCACCACCGGGGGTGTCGCTGATTTTGATTGCCACGTTGGATTCGGCTTCCTTGTGCAGACGTTCGCGGATCACGCGGGACTGCACCTTTTTACCGTCACGACCGGCAAGCGGGGAATCGTTGATGCCAAAGGTCACTGTAATGGTCGGTGGGTCAATCGGCTGGGCCGGGATGGCTTCGTTCACCGATTGATCAGCCAAGGTATCGGCCACGGTTGCCTTGGTCATGCCCGCGATGGACACGATGTCACCGGCTTCGGCCATATCGATTGCCGTTTGTTCCAAACCGCGGAAAGCGAGGATCTTGGTGCAACGGAAGTTTTCGATCAGCGTGCCGTCACGCGACATTGCTTTGATCGTCTGGCCGGCTTTCAACGTGCCGGTTTCAACGCGACCGGTCAGGAGGCGGCCCAGAAACGGATCGCCGCCCAATGTGGTGGCCAGCATGGTGAATGGCTTGTCGGCCTCGGCAACCTGTGCCGGTGCGGGCACGTGATCCAGGATCAGTTGGAACAGATCGTCCAGCCCGTCACGCTTGCCGTCCAGTTCGTGATCGGCCCAGCCGGCACGGCCGGATGCGTACATGGTTGGAAAATCAAGCTGTTCGTCCGTGGCATCAAGGCTGGCGAACAGATCGAAACATTCATCCAATGCGCGATCGGGTTCGCCATCGGGCTTGTCGACCTTGTTGATCACAACGATGGGTTTCAGCCCCAGCTTGAGCGCCTTTGACGTCACGAACTTGGTCTGTGGCATCGGACCTTCTGCGGCGTCCACCAGCAGGACAACACCGTCGACCATCGACAGGATGCGTTCAACCTCACCACCAAAATCGGCGTGGCCGGGCGTGTCAACGATGTTGATACGTGTGCCTTTCCACTCGACAGATGTCGGCTTGGCGAAAATCGTGATGCCGCGTTCGCGCTCCAGATCGTTGCTGTCCATGGCGCGTTCGGTCGTCGCCTGGTTTTCACGATAGGTGCCGGATTGTTTCAACAGTTCATCAACCAGCGTTGTTTTGCCGTGGTCGACGTGAGCGATAATTGCGATGTTGCGCAGTTCCATGGGGTCAGCCTTGTTCAGGGAGTTGGGCGGGCCATACCGTGCAGGCGCAGCAAATGCCAGATAAAAAGAAAGTTAATGTGTATTGGTGGCCGAAAAGAGGTGAATGATCAGGATTCCGCCGATGATCAGCGCCAACCCCAGCAATGCCGGCAGATCCAGCTTTTGCCCGAACAACACAAATCCGATGCCTGCGATTAACACGATCCCCAGACCGGACCAGATGGCATAGACAATGCCCACCGGCATCGCCCGCAGCGCAAAAGACATGCAGTAAAACGACAATCCGTAGAACACCACAACCGCCAGCGCCGGCCAAAAGCGGGTGAATTGCTGCGAAGCCTGCAAGGCGGTGGTGCCCAGGGTTTCGGTCAGAATGGCAAAGAACAGCCAGATGTAATGGGCGGGCATATTACGTCCTTTCGCAAGCACTCAAAGGGGCAGGGCGGTGGTTTCCTTGATCTCTTCCATTACAAAGCTGGCCGAGACATCAGACAGGGGCACCTTGGCAATCAGCCGTTGATACAACCGGTCATAGCCAGCCATATCCGTGACCTGCGCACGGATCAAGTAATCCAGATCACCCGACATGCGATAAACGCCCATGATTTCGGGCATGCTTTTGGTGGCCGTCGAAAATGATCTTAACCAGTCTGGCGTGTGCGAGCTGGTGCGCAGCTGGATGAACACGGTCAGTTTCAGCCCAAGGGCGGCAGCATCCAGAAGTGTTACGCGCCCCTTGATCACGCCGGCCTTTTCCAATGCACCGATGCGCCGCCAACAGGCATTGCGCGACAGGCCCACAGTTTCGCCAATCGCGTCGAGAGATTGCGCGGCATCTCGTTGCAGTTCAAGCAGAATACGGCGGTCTATTGTGTCAATTTCCTTCATATACATTAAATATTGGGAAAATTTCACACAATCAAGATATGCATCACGATGTTTGGGAGAACTTCACAGGCGCTTGCGGCAATACTGATCCAAATCAGAAAAACACGGAGAGCCCCGATGATTGCCCGCATATTCCTGGATCACCCCGCAAAAGTTGATGAAACCTTTCTTGAACATATGGCATTTGCGCTTAAGTTCTCGGCTCTGTTGTTTATGGCGGCCGGCGCGGCGCTGCTGCATGCGTTTGTCCCCTGCCTGTGTGAGAAAACGGCCAGCGGCATCATCAAGACGCTGTACGAACGCACCCATAATCGGGGCTAGGCCAGCATGTGCCGATGGGCCGCGTGGCAGGGGGCACCGATTTTCGCCAGTGAAATCCTGACCGCGCCGGATCATTCACTGATCCATCAGTCCCGCGATGCAAGCGAATGCAAGACGGCGATCAACGCCGACGGGTTCGGGTTGGCGTGGTATGACAAATGGCCAACGCCGGGGCTGTACCGCGATGTGCATCCGGCATGGTCCGAACCGAACCTGAAATCGCTGGCGCAGCAAGTACAGGCGCGGCTGTTTATGGCGCATGTGCGGGCGTCCACCGGCACCGCGACCAGCCGCAACAACTGCCATCCGTTCGTTCAGGGCAACTGGACGTTCATGCACAATGGTCAGGTGGGCGGCTTTGACCAGCTGCGCAAGGCGGCGGATATGTTGATACCCGATGATCTTTACCCCAACCGCAAAGGCGCGACAGACAGCGAGGCGCTGTTCTTGGTGGCATGCGGGGCAGGGTTGGAAACCTGCCCGAAACTGGCGTTGGAACACAGTGTTGCGCTGTTTGAAGACATGGCGCGCGGCGTGGAGTGCGCCCCGCATATGCGGATGGCGGCGGCGTTGTCGGACGGGCAAACACTTTATGCGGTGCGCTACGCTTCGGACGACCGCGCGCCCTCGCTGTACTACCAGTGGAACGCAGAATGGCAGGGATGGTCGGTGGTTTCGGAGCCCTACGACACGGTCTGTGGCGGTTGGAAAGAGGTGCCCAAAGGCAGCTTTTGCCGTTTTACCCCGACCGGGGTAGAGATCACGCCGTTCATGCCACAAGTGAGGGTCGCGGAGCCCAAACTGGCAGGTTAACGAAACAGGGCCGCATTGCTGCGGCCCTGTTCCAAATTACCCGATAAGGGCTTTGTTGAGGTTTTCGTCGACCTTCTCGAGAAAGCCCATGGTGGTCAGCCAGCCCTGATCCGGCCCAACGAGCAGCGCAAGGTCTTTGGTCATGTGGCCGCTTTCCACCGTGCCGATGACCACTTTTTCTAGTGTTTCGGCAAAGTTGATCAGCGCCTCGTTCTCATCCAGCTTGCCGCGATGCTTCAGTGCGCCTGTCCAAGCGTAGATCGAGGCGATGGAATTGGTCGAGGTTTCCTCGCCTTTCTGGTGCTGGCGATAGTGGCGGGTGACGGTGCCGTGTGCCGCCTCCGCCTCGACGGTTTTGCCATCGGGTGTCATCAGCACCGATGTCATCAACCCGAGAGAGCCAAAGCCCTGCGCTACGGTGTCGGACTGGACATCGCCGTCGTAGTTTTTACAGGCCCAGACATAGCCGCCGTTCCACTTCATCGCGCAGGCGACCATGTCGTCGATCAGTCGGTGCTGGTATGTGATGCCGGCTTCTTTGAATTTATCCTCGAACTCGGTTTCATAAATATGTTGGAAAAGTTCAAGAAACCGCCCGTCATATTGTTTGAGGATCGTATTTTTGGTTGATAAATAAACAGGCCAGCCCTTTGCCAAACCATAGTTCATTGACGCACGGGCAAAGTCGATAATGGATTTATCAAGGTTGAACATCGCCATAACCACACCGGAATCCGGCGCGTCAAAGACTTCGTGTTCGATTTCTGTGCCGTCCTCGCCGACAAATTTGATCGTCAGTTTGCCCGCACCGGGAAATTTGAAATCGGTGGCGCGGTACTGGTCGCCGTAGGCATGGCGGCCGACAACGATGGGTTTCGTCCAGCCGGGCACAAGGCGCGGCACATTTTTACAAATGATCGGTTCGCGGAAAATCACCCCACCGAGAATGTTGCGGATGGTGCCGTTGGGCGAGCGCCACATCTTCTTGAGACCGAATTCCTCGACCCGAGCTTCATCCGGTGTGATGGTCGCACATTTGACGCCAACGCCGTATTTCTTGATCGCTTCCGCTGAATCGATGGTGATCTGGTCGTCGGTGTCATCCCGCGCCTGAATGCCCAGATCATAATATTTCAGATCAATGTCGAGATAGGGCAGGATCAGCTTTTTCTTGATGAAGTCCCACATGATGCGGGTCATTTCATCGCCGTCGAGCTCGACAACGGGGTTTTCTACCTTGATCTTTGTCATGCGGGATTCCTTTGGCTACGGGGGACGCTATGCACGCGATCTAGCTTAAATAGGGTTAAAGGGAAAGTCTGTATACTGTGGTATGCAGTATGCGGCATCAGCCGGTGGACCGATCTGCAAAGAAGGTCGCGATGCGGGCTTTGGCATAGGCCCAAAGATTGGGCGCGCCGATGGCGATCTTAGATCCGACACGGTCGTGGATCTGCTGCTCTGTGACGTCGAAGTCGATCCAGCTGCCGCCGCCCGATTGCAGGTTCTGCATCGGGGGCTGGAAACGGTCCAGCGATTTGGCGAATTGTGCCGAAGGGGTCTGTGCCGCCTCGAACTCGTCCCAGATACGGCGGAAACTGTCGCGCAGGTCGTCTGGCAGCAGGCCAAAGATGCGGTCGGCGGCGGCCTGTTCCTGTTTCTCGATTGCGGCGTGGTCCAGATCACCGAAGATCGGATTGTCGCCTGCGTCGATTTCGACAAGATCGTGCAGGATCAACATCTTGATGACCCGCGTGATGTCCACGTCCGGCGCCGCCTGATCCGCCAGTACCATTGCATAAAGCGTCAGATGCCACGAATGTTCAGCCGAATTTTCATAGCGGGAATTGTCGCAAAGCTCGGTCGCGCGGATGGTGTTCTTGAGCTTGTCAGCTTCGTTCAGGAACGCGATCTGCTGATCCAGCCGCGTCCCTGTTGTTTCACTCATTGCCAGCGGCCTGCGCACGATGTGCTTTCAGCGTCTGGGCCAGAAACCTGCGGCCCTGATCATTGGCCATGCGCGTGCGGATCGCGGTCAAAAAGGCTTCTTCCAGTGTTTGTGAAGAGGCCCCCAAAACATCGCCCATGCGCATGAACAAACGGTCCTCGCCGGTTTCTGCCTGCACGGCCAGGCATTCCTCGGCCAGTTTGTTGGCCATCTCGATGACAACGGAATCGACCATTAGCGGGTGGTCTCTGTCAGGCGGCGCTTCACGTAATCCGTGGTGGAGGTAATCAGCGTGTCCATATGCGGCTCTTCAAAGAAGTGGCCGGCACCTGGCACTTCCTGATGCGTGATGGTGATGCCTTTTTGTTCGTGCAGCTTGTTGACCAGACCGACGGTGTCGGCTGGCGGTGCCACGCGGTCGGCAGTGCCGTTGATGATCAGACCCGATGCGGGGCAGGGCGCAAGGAAGCTGAAGTCATACATATTCGCCGGTGGCGAGACCGAGATAAAGCCGGTGATTTCAGGGCGGCGCATCAAAAGCTGCATGCCGATCCATGCGCCGAAGGAAAAACCCGCGACCCAGCAGTGTTTCGAGTTGTTGTTCATCGACTGCAGGTAATCCAGTGCCGATGCCGCATCCGACAATTCGCCGATGCCCTGATCATATTCGCCTTGCGAGCGTCCCACACCACGGAAGTTGAACCGCAAAACGGTGAACCCCATGTTATAGAATGCATAATGCATGTTGTAGACGACCTTGTGGTTCATCGTCCCGCCAAACTGCGGATGCGGATGCAAGATGATTGCAATCGGCGCGTCGCGCTCTTTTTGAGGGTGGTAGCGGCCTTCAAGGCGACCTTCTGGTCCGGGGAAAATGACCTCTGGCATGGAAGTTCCTGTCTGGTGGTCCAAAGTGGGGCGCAAAGGTGTCGCGAATAGTTGACGACTTCGCTCGACTACTTTAGAACGGTTCTAATTCTTGGGGTCGCATCATATGCGCTCCGAACTTTTCATTTAGGCGCAACAGCGGCCCGCGTCAATGAACGCGGCAGTTTTCGAAGGATGGGTGTGATGAAGCTTTCCACCAAGGGCCGTTATGCAATGGTTGCTTTGGCCGATATTGCGCTGCAACCGGGCAATACTTTGGTGTCTCTGGGGGATATTGCGGAGCGCCAGTCGATTTCCTTGCCCTATCTGGAACAGTTGTTTGTGAAACTGCGCCGCGCGGATCTGGTCGCGTCTGTACGTGGTCCGGGGGGCGGTTATCGGCTGTCACGTCCGGCGGCGGAAATCCGGGTGGTTGATATCTTGTCTGCCGTCGATGAAACCGTGGATGCGATGCACAAGGGGGCAGGTGCGTCGGGCGGCGCGTCGGGCAGCCGTGCGCAATCGCTGACCAACCGGTTGTGGGAGGGGTTGAGCGCGCATGTTTATGTGTTTTTGCACCAGACCCGCCTGTCGGATGTGATCGCCAATGAACTGGTGCCCTGTCCTGCGGTGCCCAACCTGTTTGATGTTGTGGCTGTGGTGGATGAAACGTGAGGTTTGAGCCAACAGCCGCGCAGAGCGCGACGCGATCTAATTTTTGTTGGGGCTCTGCCCCGAACCGCGGAGGATGAGGGCAGGATGAAGGCCGGGCGGTGTTATCTGGATCATAATGCGACGACTCCCCTAAGGGCGGAAGCACGCGCGGCGATGATCGCGGCGATGGATGTCGTCGGCAACCCGTCCTCTGTGCATGCCGAGGGGCGCAAGGCGAAGGGCGTAATTGAAAAGGCCCGCGCGCAGGTTGCGCAATTGGTGGGGTGTCTGACCTCACAGGTGATTTTTACGTCCAGCGCGACCGAAGCGGCAGCCTTGGCCGTGGCGCAGAAAGAGCGCCATGGCGGGCGGTTCGAGGCCTTGCCGACTGAGCATGATTGTCTGGGCGTTTGGGACGATGGGGCGCTTGCGTCGTGGTTTGACCGCGCGGGCGCGTACCATCCGCAAGAGCTGGCGGGGGGCGCGTTCGTCGCTGTGTCGGCTGCTAACAGCGAAACCGGCGTACTGCCCCCCAGTGGATTTCTGGCGCAATTGTCGGGGCAGACAGTCATCTGTGACATCACGCAGGTGGCGGGTAAAACAGCGATCCCCTTTGTCGAAGGGGCGCGTCCGGCCTATGCGATCCTGTCGGCGCACAAGATTGGCGGCCCGAAGGGGATCGGCGCTTTGATCAACTTCACCCGCGACGATCCCGCGCCGATTCTGCGCGGCGGCGGTCAGGAGATGAACCGGCGTTCGGGGACGGAAAACATCGTCGGTATTGCCGGTTTCGGAGCCGCGGCAGAAGCGGCGGGACAAGATGTTGCCATGGGGCGATGGGACGAAGTTGAAGAACTTAGAAACATTCTAGAAAACGCTCTTGCGACTTCCGCAAAGAAGACTATTTTTGTCGGAAATGACGCGCCGCGCTTGCCCAACACCTCCTGCATCATTGCCGAGGGCTGGAAAGGTGAGACGCAGGTGATGCAGATGGACCTTGCCGGTTTTGCCATTTCGGCGGGATCTGCCTGTTCCAGCGGCAAGGTCAAAGCCAGCAAGGTTCTGCTGGCGATGGGATATGACGAGGCCGACGCCACAAGCGCCATTCGGGTGTCTTTGGGGTTGGAAACAACGAAAACGGATGTTTTGCGCTTTGCTGAAAGCTGGCTTGCAAAACGTGACAAACACGCACAACGGGCGGCCTGATGCGGCCCACGGGAAAAGGACAGATATCTTGGATACTGTGATCGTAAAAGAAAATGACGGCGTCAAGGATGGCGTGGATCAGGACACCGTAGATGCTGTGCGCGAAGTGGGCGGGGCCTATAAGCACGGCTGGTCCACCGACATCGAGATGGAATATGCCCCCAAGGGACTGACCACGGACATCGTGCGTCTGATTTCGGAGAAGAATGACGAGCCGCAGTGGATGCTGGACTGGCGGCTTGAGGCGTATGAGCGCTGGCTGACCAAGACAGAGCCGGATTGGGCGATGGTCGATTATCCTGAAATCGATTTTCAGGATCAATACTATTACGCGCGCCCCAAAAGCATGGTTGAAAAAACCAAATCTTTGGATGACGTCGATCCCAAGTTGCTGGAAACCTATAAAAAACTGGGCATCCCCTTGAAAGAGCAGGCCATTTTGGCCGGTGTCGAGGGTGCCGAGAACATGGGTGATGAGACGCGCAAGGTTGCGGTCGATGCGGTGTTCGATTCCGTTTCTGTCGGCACAACCTTCAAAGACGAGTTGGCCAAGGCCGGTGTGATCTTTTGCTCGATCTCTGAAGCGATCAAGGACCACCCCGAACTGGTGAAGAAATACCTTGGTTCTGTGGTGCCTGTATCTGACAACTTCTACGCAACGCTGAACTCAGCAGTGTTTTCTGACGGGTCTTTTGTCTACGTCCCACCTGGCGTGCGGTGTCCGATGGAACTGTCGACTTATTTCCGCATCAACGCCGAAAACACCGGCCAGTTCGAGCGCACGCTGATCATCGCGGACAAAGGGTCTTATGTATCCTATCTTGAGGGCTGTACGGCGCCTCAGCGTGACGAAAGCCAGCTGCACGCGGCCGTGGTCGAAATCATCATCGAAGAAGACGCCGAGGTGAAATATTCCACTGTTCAGAACTGGTACCCCGGTGACGAGAACGGCAAGGGCGGCATCTATAACTTCGTGACGAAGCGCGCCGATTGCCGTGGCGATCGCGCCAAGGTGATGTGGACGCAGGTAGAGACCGGTTCGGCCGTCACATGGAAATACCCCAGCTGCATTCTGCGCGGCGACGATTCACAGGGCGAGTTTTACTCCATCGCTATCGCCAACAACATGCAGCAGGCCGACACCGGCACCAAGATGATCCACCTCGGCAAGCGCACGAAGTCGCGGATTGTGTCCAAGGGGATTTCGGCAGGTAAGGCGCAGAACACCTATCGCGGGCTTGTGTCGATGCACCCCAAAGCCAAGGAGTCGCGCAATTATACGCAGTGCGACAGCCTGTTGATCGGGGATCAATGCGGGGCGCATACGGTGCCTTACATCGAAGTAAAGAACAATTCCTCTCGTGTGGAGCATGAAGCGACGACCTCCAAGGTAGACGACGATCAGATGTTCTATTGCCGTTCGCGCGGGATGGACGAGGAAGAGGCGGTTGCGCTGGTCGTGAACGGGTTCTGCAAGGACGTGCTGCAAGCCCTGCCGATGGAATTTGCGATGGAAGCGCAGGCCTTGGTGGCGATTTCGTTGGAAGGGTCTGTGGGGTAACATCCGCTTTTGCTTGTTGTCGGTATATCGGCGGCAGGTACCTTAATCAGGTCTGGGAAGGCCTTGAAATTAATAGATATTAGAACGCTGGGCGATTGCCCGACAAAGGAAGACCGACATGCTGAGCATCAAGAACCTGAACGTAAAACTGGAAGACGAAGACAAGCAGATCCTCAAAGGCGTGAACCTTGAGGTTGAGGCCGGCAAGGTGCACGCGATTATGGGTCCGAATGGCTCGGGAAAATCGACGCTGTCTTACGTGCTCTCCGGCAAGGACGGCTATGAGGTGACCGAGGGTTCTGCCACGTTGGAAGGTGATGATCTGTTGGACATGGAGCCCGAAGAGCGTGCAGCGGCGGGCCTGTTTCTGGCGTTCCAGTACCCTGTAGAAATCCCCGGCGTGGGCAACATGACTTTCCTGCGCACCGCGGTGAACGCACAGCGCAAGGCGCGCGGCGAAGAGGAAATGTCAGCTGCCGACTTCCTGAAAGTGGTGCGTGCCAAGGCAAAAGAGCTGAAAATCGACGCGGACATGTTGAAGCGTCCGGTTAACATGGGCTTTTCCGGTGGTGAGAAAAAGCGCAATGAAATCCTGCAGATGGCTATGCTTGAGCCCAAGATGTGCATCTTGGATGAAACGGACTCGGGTCTTGATGTTGATGCGATGAAACTGGTGGCCGAGGGCGTGAATGCCCTGCGCACCGAAGGGCGCGGTTTTCTGGTCATCACCCACTATCAGCGTCTGCTGGACCACATCAAACCCGACGTTGTGCACATCATGGCGAACGGTCGCATTGTGAAAACCGGCGGGCCCGAGCTGGCGCTTGAAGTCGAAAACAACGGCTATGCCGATATTCTGGCCGAGGTGGCGTAATGACGGCAGTTGCTGAAAAAACCAACCCGACAGAAGCGTTGATTTCGGGGCGTGACAGCGCGGCAAAAGGCTGGTCCAAGGCCGCCCGTGCGGATGCATTGGCGCGGTTGCGTGGAATGGGCGTGCCAGAGCGGCGCGATGAATACTGGAAATACACAAAACCGGATACGTTGACGCAAGCGGATGCGCCGACAGCGGCGGTTTTCGACACTGACGAAGCGCCGATTTTTGACGCCGTGGACAGCTTGAAACTGGTCTTTGTCGATGGTGTTTTTGATGCGGATGCTTCTGATGATCTGGCCTTGGAAGGGCTAACAATCGAGCGGTTGGCGACGTCGGACAGTGATTTGCACTGGGCACGTGACGTTTACGGCGTGTTGGAATCCAACGGACAGACACCGGTATCGCGGCCCTTGGCGGCGCTGAATACGGCATTGGCCACGGACGGTGTGCTGATCCATGTGTCAGGCAAGGTAAGCAAACCTGTCAGCATGATTTATAACCATAAATCAGATGCTTCTGATGCGATCTTGCATCACTGCATTAAGTTGGACGCAGGGGCGGAATTGACCGTTCTGGAAAGTGGTCCAGCCGCGGCGCGCCTGAGCATGGTAACAGAGGTGGACGTTGCGGATCAGGCATCCTTCAACCATGTACGCTCGCAAGGGCGCGATCATGAACGCCGCGCGGCGACACATTTGTTCGCGCGTCTGGGCACCGAGTCCAACTTCAAATCTTTCACCCTGACCGTGAATGGTGTTCTGACCCGCAATGAAGCGGTGATCGAATTGACCGGTGATGACGCCAAAGCCCACATCGCGGGTGCTTGCGTTGGGGACGGCGAATTCCACCATGACGATACGGTTTTCATCACCCATGACGCGGTGAACTGCGAAAGCCGTCAGGTGTTCAAAAAGGTGCTGCGCAATGGCGCGGTGGGTGTTTTCCAAGGCAAAATCCTTGTGAAAGCCGACGCGCAAAAGACCGACGGGTACCAGATCAGCCAGTCCTTGCTGCTGGATGACGACAGCCAGTTTCTGGCCAAGCCGGAGCTTGAGATCTATGCGGATGATGTGATCTGTTCACACGGGTCGACCTCTGGTGCGATTGACGAAGATGCGCTTTTCTATCTGCGCGCACGCGGCATTTCCCATGGCGAGGCGACGGATTTGTTGACTCTGTCTTTCCTCGCCGAAGCAGTCGAGGAAATTGAAGCCGATGCGCTGAAGGATGTGATCCTTGAGCGTTTGACCGGCTGGTTGGCGCGTCGCCGCAGCTGATGGCTGCGACCCGCGATATTGTGGCCACCTATCGGGGGCCGGGCAAAGTCATGCGCCGGTTGCTGGGCGAGGGGGTGCGCGAGGACCGGGCGCTGATCTATCTGATGATCGGCTGCCTGATGGTGTTTGTCGCGCAGACCCCGCGTCTTGCCCGCGAGGCGTTTGAAACCGGCGAGAATCTGCAAATGCTGATGGGCGCGTCCCTGATGGCATGGCTGTTTATCGCGCCGCTTTTGCTGTACGGATTGGGCGGATTGACCTATCTGGTCGCACGCGCGCTGCGCAGCAAGATTACCGGTTACGGCGCACGTCTGGCGCTGTTCTGGGCGCTGCTGGCGTCCTGTCCGGTCATGCTGCTGTGGGGGCTGACCGCCGGGTTTGTCGGGCAGGGCATCCAGCTTACCGTTGTCGGGTTCATCTGGTTTATCCTGTTTATGTGGTTCTGGACCGGCGGCTTTCGCGCCGCCGCAGCAGAGGGCGTCTGATGCAGGATGCGCTGATCCCGATGATCCAGACCAGCCTGCGCAATCCGCGCGGCGCTGCGCGATTGATCATGTCAATGGGGCTGGGGCGTGACGTCTTGTGGACGGCGCTGACGCTGGTCGCGGTGATCAACACCTTTCTGATTTTACTGATCGTGGCCACGTCCAGCGCAACGATGCCTTTACCGGGTTATTTTGACAAACCGCTGACCTTGTTTGTGCTGATTGCGGGTCTGATGGTGGTCTACATCCATGCGATGTATTGGGCGGGGCTGGCCGTGGGGGGCAAGGGCGCGCTGATGGATGTGCTGGCCGTTGTCGTCTGGTTCCAAGTGTTGCGCGCTATTGCGCAGGCGGCAGTCGTGCTTTTGTCGCTGGCGATCCCGCCGCTTGGCGCAATCCTGTCGCTGGTGGTTGCCGGTTGGGGGATCTGGATTTTCCTGAGCTTTCTGGCCGAGGCGTTAAACCTGCGATCGCTTTGGCACGGGGTGGCCGTTGTTTGTGTTGCCTTTATCGGCATTGTGATGGGCATGGCGATATTGATCGCCATGATCGGGGGCGCGGCCCAAGGAGTGTTAAGCTGATGTATGACGTGACCGAAGTCCGCCGTGATTTTCCAATTTTATCCCGCGAGGTAAACAACAAGCCGTTGGTTTATCTCGACAATGGGGCGTCGGCGCAAAAACCGCAGGTGGTGATTGATGCGATCACCCGCACCTATTCACAAGAATATGCCAATGTGCACCGCGGGCTGCACTACCTGTCCAATCTGGCCACCGACAATTACGAATCCGTGCGCGGCAAGGTGGCGCGTTTCCTCAACGCCGCCTCGGAGGACGAGATTGTTTTCAACAGCGGCACCACCGAGGGCATCAATCTGATCGCCTACAGCTGGGCCATGCCGATGTTGCAGGCCGGTGACGAGATCATCCTCTCCGTGATGGAGCATCATGCCAATATCGTCCCGTGGCATTTTCTGCGCGAACGTCAGGGTATCGTGATCAAATGGGTCGATGTGGACAGCACAGGCGCACTGGATCCGCAAGCGGTCATCGACGCGATCACCCCCAAGACCAAGTTGATCGCAATTACTCATATGTCCAATGTGTTGGGCACCAAAGTGGATGTGAAAACCATCACCCAAGCGGCCCATGCCAAAGGGGTGGCTGTATTGGTCGACGGGTCGCAAGCGGCCGTGCATATGCCGGTCGATGTGCAGGACATCGGCTGTGATTTCTACGCAATTACCGGTCACAAACTTTATGGTCCTTCAGGTTCAGGCGCGATTTATATCAAGGCGGACCGGATGAAACAGATGCGCCCGTTTATCGGGGGCGGTGATATGATCAAAGAGGTCTCCAAGGACGGGGTGGTCTATAACGATCCGCCGATGATGTTCGAAGCGGGCACACCGGGTATCGTGCAGACCATCGGCATGGGCGTCGCGATTGATTATATGATGGGTCTGGGGATGGCGAATATCGCCGCCCATGAGGACCGGCTGCGGGATTACGCAGTGGCCAAGCTGGGCGGGCTGAACTGGATACAGGTGCAGGGCACGACCCCTGACAAGGGCGCGATTTTCAGCTTCACCATGGAGGGTGCCGCCCATGCGCATGACATGTCGACGATCCTCGACAAAAAGGGTGTCGCGGTGCGGGCAGGGCAGCATTGCACAGGTCCCCTGATGGAACATATGGGCCTGCCGGCCACCTGTCGCGCGTCAATGGGGTTGTATAATACCGAAGCGGAAATCGATATTCTGGTAGAGGCGCTTGAGCTGGCGCACGAGTTGTTCGCCTGACCGTCGCGCGCACCGCAGGGCAGTATCGGGAATAGTGGTGAAAACCGCATCAGCGGCCATTGCGAGAGACGTGCAGCTTATGTATAGGAACAGCGTGGACCATTAGCTCAGCTGGATAGAGCGCTGCCCTCCGAAGGCAGAGGTCAGAGGTTCGAATCCTCTATGGTCCGCCAGTTTCAACTTCCTGCCTTAAGTATCTGATTTGATGCGACGCTGATGTCGGAAGTTAACCGGCCTTTGAGCTTGCAGACCATATATTCGCGCTGTTCATTGCGGTTGGAAGGTCTGCGCCAATCCGTCCAGCCTGCATCGACTCACATGGGGCGACGATCATTGTACTTCGGTCGGTTCGTTTAAATCCAAATCCCGCGCTTTAATTTAAACAGCATTTATTCATTTCTGCTTGGCGCAATTCATTCGACCCGAGCCTTATCGGACTTCATAACAATCCTGCGCCGCGCAAAGGGATTGCCATTCTTTAAAGCTGTCTGTTGTTTCCGAGAATGGCCCGCCGTAAAAGAAGATATGACGAAAAGCGCAGTCGGAAGGCCTTGAATAACGGTGTGCGCTAGAGCTCAAACAAATCAGCGTCATCGGAACGAAACTATGGCGTATTGAGGTAACTCTTGCATCGCGCCTGACTGACGTCAGCGGGCCAGCAGCAACCTTGTCGCCTTGTCAAACGCGGTGAGGTTTTGCTCTGCATGCGCGGCGAGATGTGCTCCTTCGAGCGTGGCGAGGGTTGCGTGTGCTTCCGCTTCAGGGGCGCTTATCGCTGAAATTGTGCCATCTTGTTTGCCCAGCTCAAACAGGGCTGTGATCCATGTGGTCATCATGGCGCGAAAGGCGACGATCTTGTCTTTCACCTCATCCGCAAGGCTATCACGGCTGATGGTGAAAGCCACGCAAAGACATAATGTTTCGCCGCCGCCCAAGGCATTGCGATAGAACGCCACTAAAGCGGCCAACCTGTCGGCGGCGTTTTGGTGCGTTGCCTCTATCTCAGTACAGACCTGTTCGACCGATGCGTGATAGCGATCCATCAGCGCGGCGGAAAGCACCGCCTTGGTGGCAAAGTGGTAATGGATGGATGCCTTGCGGATGCCGGCAGCTTGCGCCAGATCGCCGTAGCTGAACCCGTCGAAGCCGCGACTACGCGCTGCTTTTTCAGCGATATCCAGCAGTGTTGTTTTGGTATCGGGTTGCACGTTTGGTTCTACCTTTAAGGCCTGTTCAATTGGGTTAACGCATTTTCGGCGGCTTCCAAAGCCCCTTCAAGGTAGCCGCCAAATTCCGGCGCGACTTCTGTACCGCCAAAGATCAGTTTACCGTCCCATAACCCGCTGAGTGTTGTCGGCAGGCCGTAATGCGGATGGGCGTAGAGGGGCCTTTGATCCAGCGCGGTGGCGGTAAAGGGATCATAGGCCCAATCCTTGATCGCCAGGCGCTGCGGCGCGCCTGCATCCGGTCCGAAAATACGTATCAGTTGTGCCGTAATTTGCTGGCGCAGCCACTCTTGATCCTTTCGCGCCTGAGAGGGCACGCCAAGAAAACCGAACAGCGCAAAGGGGCCGCCTTGCGGGGGTGATGCATCGTGGATTTCTGCCAGAGGACCAAAGCGGCTCATGGCATCGCCCGACAATCCGGCTTCGCGCCAGAAGGGGCGGTCGTAGATCGCGACGGCCTTGGCATGACCTGCCATCCATGTGGCGATATTTTGCATCGCCTGAAGCGCTTGGTCGGGCAGGGCGGGGGTGTAGGTGATCTGTGCCGCCAGCCGCGGGGGCAGCGCCAGCACCACGCGGCTGGCCCTCACGGTACGGCCATCGCGATAGGTCGCGGTGATGATGCCGTCCGCGCGGGTCAGCGTCGTGATCGGGGCGGATAGATGCAGATTGTTTGCGTCTACCTTGGCGGACAGGCCGTCAATCAGCCGGATCAATCCGCCCTCAAGACGAAAGGAGCCTTCCATCGAGGCAAACCCCTGACCACGTTGGGGCTGCCCCTGCGCGTTCTCAAACATCAGATCGCCTTGGGCGTATTGATCAAACCGCGTCAGCCCCAGATCACGGATCAGTTTTGCGATGCGCGGCTGACCGGGCCAGAACCACGTGGGCCCCGTATCGAAAGTGGCACCTTCATGCCGGATTGCCGCGATCCGCCCGCCAAGACGGTCTCGGGCCTCGGCCAAGATATAGCTGTGGCCGAGATCCGTCAGGCGGCTTGCAAGGGAGAGCCCTGCAAGCCCGCCCCCGATGATAAGGGTATCGGTGTGCATCCTTTACGCCTGCGGCGCCTTTGCAAAGGGCAGGTGGCCCGTTTTGATCCACAATTTGGTACCCTCGGGTCCGCCGACCGCCGACAGGGTTTCCCCATCCGGCATGCGCAGCCAGTCGTTCTTGTGCAGCACGTCGCCGCCGACAGTGATGCTGCCGTCAATAACCAGCACCTCAATGCCGCCCTGTGCTTGGGATGTCAGCGTCGCCTCCGCATCAATGTGACTGTAGGTGACGACCTCGCGGTCATCCTTATGCAGGATTGCAGTGGCCACGCCATTAACGGGTGCGGCCAGTTCTTCCGCCATTGTTTTGCGAAACTGCGTGCGGTCGTCCATATCGAACTGCCACAGTTTGACGAAGATCGTGCAGCCCTCGGCCGAACTGGGGGTGTGGGATGTGGTGGGGGGATTGCGCACATAGGTGCCGGCGGGGAAATCGCCATGCTCATCCTGAAACACACCTTCCAGCACGATGAACTCTTCACCGCCCGTATGTGTGTGCGCCGAAAATGCGCTGCCGGGGGCATAACGGACGATGGTGGTGGCGCGTGCCACCTCGCCGCCGATACGGTCCAGCATACGCCGGTCCACGCCCTTCATGGGCGAGGCCTGCCATTCCAACTGGTCAGAGTGGACAATTACGGGACTGTCGAAATCTGCATTCAAGTTCATTGATCAATTCCTTGTCGTGAAGGCGCGCGTTTAACCCGCGATGGATGGCCGCTTGGCGACTTTTGCGCGCCAAGCCTGAAGGTGTTTTAGAGATTGCGGAATGTCTACTTTGGCAAAATCCGCAAAGGCCAGCCCCGCAAACGCCGTTATGTCTGCCGACGAAAAACGATCACCCGCAACATAGTCATTATCGGCCAAAACGCCATCGAGGTAAGCCATCGTCGTGGCTGCGACCTCTTTTTGCTTATTTCCCCATTCAGCGCATTGGTATGTCTCCAACTCGGCACCCAACCCTGGTGTCGCATGATGGAAATAGGCCCCGACAGCGTTCAGCAAGCCAGCCTCGGCGCGGGCGTTCATCATTGAAATATGCGCGCGTTGCTTCGGCGTTGTGCCGGTCAGGGAAGGGCCGTCATAGGCGCCGTCGATATATTCGATAATCGCATTGCACTGCGCGATGTGGGACCCGTCGTCCAGTTCGAGGCAGGGAACAGTCGCATCGGGGTTCATTGCTTTGAACGCGTCGGTGCGGTGCTCGCCGTTCATGACGTCTACGGCGATGAACTCCGCGTGATCGGAAACGCCTTTCTCGGCAAGCGCGATGCGCACGCGGGCCGGGTTTGGAAATCCTTCGATGTCATAAATCTTCATGGGCTGTATCCTTTGCTTCCCCGCACATACCTACCGATAGGTAGATAAAAAGCAATTCACGAAAACGCGAGCGCTTCCTGGTCGCGAGGCACAGGAAGCGTTCTTTTCCCTTAAAAGGATACTTTATCAGGCGTTATGCGTGTCGGGACCGCACGGCGATGTCGCAAAGACCCGCATGCTCAGGGGTAGTGTGATGCCCAAGCGATTTCTGCGCGCCGGCCTTGGGCAGTTTGAGCAGCAGTGTTGCCGTATCCGTAATGCCATGCGCAACAAGCGTTTCGGGCAGGGAGGCAATGTCGCAATGGATGACGATTTCGGCATCCGTTTGCGCATGCGCGACGATGGTCACGGCAATATCCTGAGGCCCATGGCGGGCGGAAAGAAATGCGCTGATCTCAGGGGTTGCGCGCACTGCCATATAAAGCGCAACACATGTGCCTGCCGTCAGGTTGTGCAAGATCTGAGGGACGGCGCATCCATCGGTGACATGGCCGGTGGTCAGGACCAATGTGTCGATGTGTTCGCGTTCCGTCAGCATCTGGCCACTGGCAGCCGCCACGCCGCAGGCGGCGGTGACGCCGGGAACGATCTCGACAGGGATGTCGGCAGCGCGCAGGGCGTCCAGTTCCTCCTGACCCCGTGCAAAGATGCCCGGGTCACCGCATTTCAGCCGCACAACACGCGCGCCGCCTTTGGCAGCGGCGACAATGGTTTGCGTGATCTTTTCTTGTGGCCAGCTGTGGCATCCGGGCCGTTTGCCAACATAAACCCGTTCTGCATCCCGTCTTGCCAGCTCAAGTATTTCGGGGTCGACCAAGCGGTCGTAGTAGATGATATCGGCCTCTTGCAGACGCTGGACACCGCGCAATGTAATAAGGTCTTTTGCCCCCGGACCAGCCCCGACCAATGCGACACTGCCGCTTGTTTCCTGTCCGAAATCGCCGGTTACGATGGCCTGTTTGATCATCCGTGCCGTTTCGCGTTGCGCTCCGCGCGCATGGGTGCGGCGGGGTGTATCTGCGAACACCCAGCGCCATAGGTCGCGGCGCGCGCGCGGACCAAGGTGCTGCGCTGCATGCGCGCGCAACCGTCCCACCAGCGCCGCGAGCCCGCCCAGATCAGGCTCAAGCATCTGTTCGACGCGGGTCTTGATCTGGCGGGCCAGAACCGGTGCCGTCCCTTCGGTGCCGATGGCAACAACAACCGGATCACGGTCCACAATAGAGGGGGTGATCGCATCGCAAAGGGCCGGTTGGTCAACCACATTAACGGTTGCGCCTGCGGCCTTTGCCAAACCGTGAATAGCGCTATCGGTGCCGCGGCAGCCGGTCGCGATAAACACCAACGCGGTGTGTTCAAAATGCGCAGCGCGGATCGGGCCACGGCGTTGGGTGATCCGGCCGGATGTCGCAAGAGCTGCCAGCTCTTCCTCCAGCACATCACTGAACACCGTGATCTGGGCCTCTGTTTTAAGCATCAGTCGGGTTTTCTGAGCAGCCTGTTCGCCGCCGCCGACAATCACAACGTGCCGGCCCGCCATCTGGAGAAACATTGGAAAGGTTTTCATGCGGATATTCCTTCACAGCGGGCGCGGCATTCCCAGAGCGCCTGCGCTTGTTGTTCGGCGTCGGGGATGCTCAACGCGGGGTCAAGCGTCCATAGAGCGAGGGCTGCGGTGCCGGTTACGGTTGCTTCGGCGAAAGGGTCGCGCAGCCTGCCGTGCCAGAGGGCAAGGGGGTCGATTGCATCGTTTACCTCATGTAGGCGTCGGGTTTCGGACAGGAGTGCAGGGGTCTTTTGCTGGATATGGCGGCCACTGCGCAGGCCGAAACAGAGGATGTCCTTGGAGGGATGGCGCTCGAACTCGCCGCCGCCACCCTTGATGATGCTCAGTGTTTTCTGGCCGAGCATCTCGGCCGCCTGCGCTTGCAGGCTGCGATAGGAGGGATGAAACACACCCTGCACTGTGGCGGGAGCTTGCGAAGGATTCCACATGCGCAACACCGTATTGAAACAGGATCGCAGCCCCAGATCGGCGCGCAGATCCAGCAAGTCAAAGGCTTTGGGGCAAAGGGTTTGCAAAGGGTCGTAGCGCACCTGCGGACCTGCCAGCCTGCGTATATCGTCGGGCCGCAACGTGGCGTTTTGATACGCGTTATGCCCGTGCATCGAAATGCGCACACCGGTTTGGGCCACCAGCCTTGCGGCCAGCAGATACAGCGGTGCACCGCGGCTGCGCCCCGCGGCATAGCTCGGCCAATCCAGATCGGCCGCAGGCAGAACCCCTGTCACATGCGCACGCAGAGCTACGGTGAAACCGGCAATCTCTTGCGGTTCTTCCCCACGCAGGCGCAGCACCATCAGCAATGCGCCGACGGCTTCAGGGGCCGCGCGCCCCTCAAGGATCACGGTCATTGCCTCTTGCGCTTCGGTCAGCGTCAGCGCGCGGGCGCGGCCCTTGCCCTGTGCGACGATCCTGACAAATGGCGCAAGGGTCATTCCGCCGCCATCCGCAGGTTTTGCCGTGCCAAAAGCCGCGCAAGTTCCGGCTTGCAAGAGCCACAATTGGTGCCGGCGCAGGTCGCATCGCCCAAGGCCTCGACCGAGGTGGCCCCCGCTTCAATAGCGTCCAGCAAGGTGTTTTGCCCCACGTTCAGGCAGGCGCAGACAACGGCCCCCGGATCGGGCTGGTCTTTGCCCATGCGTCCGGCCAAGGCGCTGAGCGGCGGCATGCTGGAACCGACATGGGAAACCGCCGCAGCGCGCGACAGGGTCACGGGCCGGTCAGAGACAAACAGCACCGCCTGTATCACCCCGTCACTGCTTAGAGCGACTCGCACGGCGCCGTCTTTTTTGTCTTCATAGACGGAGGGCTGCGCCTTTGGCAGTCGGGCTATGCTGCGGGCAGTTTCGGTCCAGTCTTGTGGTAGGTCGCTGCCGGCCATCTCGACCTGCCATCCGGTCGCCGTGCGTGAGATCGCGCCGTACGGGGTTTGGACGTCGGGGCGTTGTGCACAGGCCATAAACCCGTACCACTTTGCGATATAGGGTTTAACGCTGACGCCGGTGCTGCGTTTAAGGGCAGGCTGGCCGGAAATAGGGTCCGTTAACGGGGCGACCAGCGCGTTTACGGTGCCGCCGCGCGCGGTTTGGCGGGTCCAGTGCATGGAGGCAAAAAGCTGCCCCTGCGCGACACGATCGCTTACAAGGCTGCGCAGAATTGCGCGGCCCCGGTCGGTGCGGACCGCGACCAGATCACCATGCGCGGTCCCGATCGCGGCGGCATCGAGGGGATGGATTTCCAGATAGGGTTCCGCCAGATGGGCACCCAGTTTCGGTGATTTACCCGTGCGCGTCATCGTGTGCCACTGATCCCGGTTGCGCCCTGTATTAAGCGTCAATCCGGCGTGATCGAGGGCCGGTGCCGTGACCGGCACCATCCGTGCCTTGCCATCGGCGTGATAGAATTTCCCGTCCGCAAAAAAGCGTGCGTTGTCGCGCGGCCATTGTTGCGGGATCAGCTTGGCGTAATCGGCATCTGCAAACAGGCTCAGGTCCAGATCACGCCCAAACGGGCGCGCGGCGGCGTCCAGAGCGATGTATTCTGCAAAAACCTCGGCCGGAGAGGCATAATCGAAAGCGGTGCCAAACCCCATGGCGGCGGCTACATCGCTGATGATGCGCCAATCGGGGCGGGCCATGCCCGGTGCCGGCAGGAAAGCGCGCTGGCGCGAGATGCGCCGTTCGGAATTGGTAACCGTGCCATCCTTTTCGCCCCAACCCGTGGCAGGCAGCAACACATCTGCCAGATCGCCGGTGTCCGTACGCGCCATGATGTCCGAAACAGCTACAAAAGGGACATTGGCAATCGCTTGCGCAACCCTGTTGGCGTCCGGCATCGACACCGCCGGATTGGTCGACATCACCCAAAGCGCCTTGATCTTGCCGGCCGCACAGGCATCAAACAGGTCAACCGCCTTCAGCCCTGCGTGATCGCAAATGGCGGGGCTGTTCCAGAAGGTTTGCACCGTGTCGCGGTGGGCTGCGTTTTCGATGTCGAGATGGTTGGCGAGCATATTCGCCAGCCCGCCCACTTCGCGTCCGCCCATGGCGTTGGGCTGGCCTGTGACCGAAAACGGTCCCGCACCGGGTGTCCCGATGCGCCCCGTGGCCAGATGGCAATTCAGGATCGCGTTGACTTTGTCGGTGCCGCAGGCGGATTGGTTCACACCTTGGGAATAGACCGTCACAACCTTTTTGGTCTGCGCCCAAAGCCGGTAAAACGCGTCAAGCGCATCGGCAGGAACACCCGCGTCCGCCGGATCAGTGGCGCGGGCCTGCGCGAGTGCTGCGGTACAGCCGTTCACATGGGCGTCGATGTACCGCGCATCAAGGTGGTCGTGACCGGCGAGGAAGGACAGCAACCCGTTGAAAAGCGCCACATCACCGTCGGGCGCAACGCGCAGATGCATATCCGCGAGATCACACGTGGCGGTGCGGCGCGGGTCGATGTTTACCACGCGCATATCGGGGCGCGCTTCTTTGGCCGCTGCAATCCGTTGGTACAAAACCGGATGACACCACGCGAGGTTCGAGCCGACCAGCACGATCAAGTCTGCCTCTTCCAGATCGGCATAGACCCCTGGCACGGTATCGGTGCCAAAAGCGCGTTTATGTCCCGCCACCGAAGAGGCCATGCACAGGCGCGAATTTGTGTCGATATTGGCCGAGCCTATAAAACCCTTCATCAGCTTGTTGGCGAGGTAATAATCTTCGGTCAGCAACTGGCCTGACACGTAAAAGGCCACGCTGTCAGGACCGTGATCGCGGATGGCATCGCCGAATGCCCCCGCCACACGTCCCAGCGCGCTGTCCCAATCTGCGGTCACGCCATCAATTTGCGGTGCCAGCAGGCGCCCTTCCAGATCAACCGTTTCGCCCAGCGCCGACCCCTTCGAACAGAGCCGTCCGAAGTTCGCCGGATGATCGGGATCGCCCTTGATGGTGCCATCGGCACCCGCCAGAACGCCGCAACCGACGCCGCAATAAGGGCAGGTGGTGCGCGTCAGGCTCATGCGGCGCTGCGTGCGGCAAGAAAGGCCGCCTCCAGTTCGATCCGCCCGTCCAGAACGCGCGCGCGATAGGTGGCAACCTGTCCCTCATCCGCGCCGGCGGCAAGTCCCGTTTCCAGCGAAAACACCCAGTTGTGCAAGGGGCAGGTCACCGATGCGCCGTGCACGATCCCTTCGGCCAAGGGCCCGCCCTTGTGGGGGCAGCTGTTGTCGAGCGCATAAACCTCGTCATTGGCTGTGCGAAACACGGCGACGCAGCCTTGGGTGGTTTTCACCACCCGTGCGCCGCGCTGCGGGACATCGTCGAGGGATGCAATATCAATCCAGTCACTCATTCTGCGGCCTCCAGATCAAGCCGCGCAAGGGGCTGATAACGTTTTGCTTTTTCTTTGACATGGGCGGCCCATGGGTCGTGGCGATAGATCGACTGGCTGATCTCGAACCGGTCGACCAGAGCGGCGCGTTCGGCTTGATCCGTCACGACACGTGCCTCGATCCAGTCCAGCCCCACTTTGGCCATCCATTTGTAGATCCGGTCCAGATATTTGGCATTCTCCCGGTAAAGCTGGGTGATTGCCTTGATCACGTCCATGGCTTCTTCTTCGCTGGCGACCTGCACCAAAAGTTCGGTTTCCTTGACGTCCATGCCTGCGGCCCCGCCGATGCTGATCTGGAAACCGCTGTCGACACAGATGATGCCGATGTCCTTGCAGGTCGCTTCTGCGCAGTTGCGTGGACAGCCGGACACACCGAGCTTCAATTTATGCGGTGTCCATGCGCCGTGCAGCGTCTTTTCCAGCTTGATACCAAGGCCGGTACTGTCCTGGGTGCCAAAACGGCAATGATCAGTGCCCACACAGGTTTTCACCGTGCGCAGCCCCTTGGAATAGGCGTACCCCGATACCATGCCCGCATCGTTCAGATCCTTCCAGATCGCTGGCAGGTCTTCCCCCTTGACGCCCAAGAGGTCGATCCGCTGACCGCCTGTGACCTTGACCGTGGGCACCATGTATTTATCCGCCGCATCTGCAATTGCGCGCAGCTCGTCCGGCGTGGTGATCCCGCCCCACATCCGTGGTACAACGCTGAACGTGCCGTCCTTTTGGATGTTGGCGTGCTTGCGTTCGTTGATGAACCGGCTTTGCGGATC
This sequence comes from Sulfitobacter geojensis, assembly GCF_000622325.1. Classification (NCBI taxonomy): domain Bacteria; kingdom Pseudomonadati; phylum Pseudomonadota; class Alphaproteobacteria; order Rhodobacterales; family Roseobacteraceae; genus Sulfitobacter; species Sulfitobacter geojensis. The sequence continues at coordinate 2,359,491 of NZ_JASE01000005.1, read as the reverse complement.
ATCGGCATATTCCAGCGGCCAATCCGCCAGCAAATAGAAATTCAATGCCGGCCGGCAGACGTGACACCCGCAGGAGGTTTTCCACCCGCATTCCTGCCAGACCGCGGGCATTGAGGTCAGGCGCTGCGATTTGATCATCCGGCGCACGTCCTCATGCGTCATGTCGGTGCAGGCGCAGATCGAGGCGGCTGCGGGCATGACGAAATCATCCCCCAGCGTCACAGCCAGAACCTGTTCAACCAAACCGGTGCAGGTGCCACAGGACGCCGAGGCCTTGGTCACAGCCTTGAGCGCGCCAAGATCTGTCGCCCCCGCCGCAATCGCATCTTCGATTTGCCCTTTGCAAATGCCGTTACAGCCGCAAATCTCCGCATCACGCGGTAAGGCTGCAACGGCTGCCAACGGGTCCAGGGGGGTGCCCCCCTGATAGGCTGGTCCAAAGATCAATGTATCGCGCATCTCTGTAATGTCGGTCTTGTCCTTGATCAGGCCGAAAAACCAGTTGCTGTCGGCGGTATCGCCATACATTACCGCACCGATGATCACGTTGTTTTCGATCACCAGACGGCGATACACCCCGCGCGCGGGGTCGCGGAAAACGATATCCTCACGGCCTTCGCCATCGGCAAAATCACCTGCGCTGAACAGATCGCAACCGGTGACCTTCAGCTTCGTAGAAAGCTCTTTCTGAACGAAAGCCGCTTCCTCGCTTAGCAAGGTTTTGGCCGCCACTTTCGCCTGATCATAAAGCGGGGCAACCAGACCGAAGATCGCCCCGTCATGTTCGACACATTCCCCTACGGCCAGCACATCGGGATCGGATGTCACCATCTGGTCATCCACATGGATGCCTTTGCCGACAGCCAGACCGGCCTGTTGCGCCAGCGCGACATTGGGGCGGATGCCCACCGCCATCACTAACAGATCACAGGGCAATTCGGTCCCGTCATCCAGCAGCAAGGCGCGCACGTGACCGTCCTTGCCCAGTATCTCCTTGGAGTTGGCCGCGCATTTGATCGTGATGCCCTTGTCCACAAGCGCACGGCGCAGCAGATATCCTGCCGCTTCGTCCAGCTGGCGTTCCATCAGATGGCCCATGATATGCACAACCGTCACGTCGACACCGCGCGCAGCCATGCCCGCCGCAGCCTCCAGCCCCAGCAGGCCACCGCCGATCACAACGCATCTGTTGTCCGGCCCAAGTGCCATCATCCGCTCGGTGTCTTCCAGATCGCGATAGGCAATCACGCCTGCCAGATCATGACCGGGGAGGGGGATCATAAACGGGTTGGACCCCGTGCCGAACATCAGCTTGTCATACGCCAAGACATCGCCATTCTCCGACGTGACCGTTTTGGCCGACCGGTCAATCGACGCGATGCGCTCGCCAAAGCGGCAGGTTACACCGTTTTGCGCGTACCATTCTGCGCCATGTGTTTCGATTTCCGCATAGGTTTTATCCCCTGCAAGCACCGGTGACAGCATGATACGATTGTAATTCCCGCGCGGCTCCGCGTTGAACAGGGTCACGTCATAGGCGTCCGGCGCGGTTTCCAGCAGGGTTTCCAAAGCACGGCCCGTCGCCATGCCCGCCCCGATGATGATCAGTTTCTGGGTCATCTGTTTACTCCGCAGCGATGGGTTTCGAGGGCGTGGTTTGCGCCGATTTGGAGGTGTTGCCATGTTCGTATTCCTCAAGGAAATCGAGCACCTCCTGCCGGTAGGTGTAATAATCCGGGTGCTCCAGCAGCGCCTTGCGGGTGCGCGGGCGGGGCAGTTTCACGTCGGTGATCTTGCCGATTGTCGCTTGCGGCCCATTGGTCATCATCACCACGCGATCGGCCAGCAGGATCGCTTCATCCACATCATGGGTGACACAAACGGCGGTGACCTTGGTGCGCGACCAGACCTCCATCAGAACCTCCTGCAATTCCCAGCGCGTAAGGCTGTCGAGCATGCCGAAGGGTTCGTCCAGCAACAGCAGTTTCGGTGAAAGCGCAAAGGCCCGCGCGATGCCGACGCGTTGCTTCATGCCGTTGGAAAGCGACGCCGCTCCCTTGTCCATGCTGTCCGCGAGCCCGACACGTTCGAGGTAATACTCCACGACATCCTGCCGCTCGGCCTGCGATGCGCGGGGATAGACTTTGTCGACACCGATTGCGACGTTTTCCTTGGCGCTCAGCCACGGGAACAGGTTGGGGGATTGGAACACGACGGCACGCTCGGGGTCCGCGCCTTCAACGTTCCAACCGTCCAGTTTGATCGCACCCTTGGAAATCGGGTTCAGGCCGGCGGCCATCGTCAACACCGTTGATTTACCACACCCGGAATGCCCGATCAGCGAGATGAATTCGCCCTTGTTAACCTTGAGATCGAAATCCTTGACCACGGTCAGCGGCCCCTTGGGGGTAGGATAGACTTTGTGCAGCTGCGAGAAGTTCAGATAGCGTTCTTCGATGGGGCTTTTCTGCGCGTCCGACACTGCTTTGGGTACGGCATGAATGGGCGTCACATTGGGCAGGGTTTTGCTTTCGTCGACCTTTGCCTCAATGCCCACATCCATCAGGTATTTCGTGACACTGGCGCGCAGGGCCTTGAAGGTTTCGTCATTATTCATCTCCATCCGGTCGCGCGGGCGGGGGATGTTCACGTCAATCGGTTCCGCCAAAGTGCCATCAGGGTTCAGCGGGACAATCCGGTCAGCCAGCAGGATGGCCTCGTCCACATCGTTGGTGATCAGGATGCAGGTTTTCTTGTCACTTTCCCAAATCTCCAGAATTTCATCCGCCAGATTAGCCCGCGTCAACGCATCCAGCGCCGAAAGCGGTTCGTCAAGCAGCAGCATTTCGGGGTTCATTGCCAGCGCCCGCGCAACGGCGACCCGTTGGCGCATGCCGCCCGACAATTCGGCCGGCCGGCGCGAAATGGCGTGGGGCAGGCCGACCATGGAAACGTAATGATTGATCTTTGCCTCGCGCTCCGCCTTGCCCAGTTTGGGAAAGACCGCGTCCACTGCGAGCCCCACATTGCCGCCTACCGTCAGCCACGGCATCAACGAATAGCTTTGGAAGATCAGGCCGCGCTCTGGTCCGGGTTCGGTGATCGGCGCGCCGCGATAGGTCAGCGTGCCACTGTCGGGCAATTCAAGCCCCGCAATGAGGTTCATCAAAGTGGATTTTCCTGTGCCGGAAAATCCGAGGATGGCGAGGAATTCGCCCTCTTTGACCTCTAGGTTGATGTTTCGAAGAACTTCGGCGCGGTCGGTTCCGACGCCAAAACCCTTGTTTACATCTTTGATACTGAGAATGCTCATGATTTTTCCTTTATGCGCTGGCGTTTCGCGGCTGGCGCGCGGGTCACCGGTTGGCCGAAAAGGTGAACATGGACTGCAGCGCATACATGACGCGATCCAGCAAGAAGCCGATGATGCCGATCGTGAACACTGCGACCATGATTTTGGCGAGGCTCTGAGAGGACCCGTTCTGGAACTCGTCCCAGACGAATTTGCCAAGACCGGGGTTTTGCGCGAGCATCTCGGCCGCGATCAGAACCATCCAACCCACGCCGAGCGAGAGGCGCAGACCCGTAAAGATCAGGGGGAGGGCGGAAGGCAGAACCAGTTTGGTGATCTTGGTCCATGTGTTCATCTTCAGAACGCGGCTGACGCTGACCAGATCCTTGTCGATGCTGGCCACCCCGAGGGACGTGTTGATCAGCGTTGGCCAAAGTGAGCAGAGGGTCACGGTGATGGCCGAAATCAGGAAGGATTTGGAGAACATCCCGTCGTTACTGGCGTAAAGCGCAGAGACGATCATGGTTACAATCGGCAGCCATGCAAGCGGCGAGACAGGTTTGAAGATCTGGATGAGCGGGTTCAGCGCTGCATTTGCCGTTTTCGACAGGCCTGCGGCAATGCCTAACGGAATGGCAATGATGGCAGCGATCAAAAAACCGAAGAAGACGGTTTTGATCGAGGTCCAGATTTGCGCGTAATACGTGGGACGCCCGGTATAGCTGCGCTGTTTGACGCGGTCCTCTTGACCGTCGGCGATCAATTTCGCGTTGCGCGCGTCCTGACGTTCGTAGAACGCGGCCTCTTTCTCGCGTTCGCGGATGGCGTCGGCGTTCAGGCTGAGCGCTTGTTCCCAGACCTGCGCGGGACCGGGCACGGCACCCAGCGAGGTTTGCACCTTTGGTGCCAGCGTGCCCCAAGCCAGCAGGAACAGGGCAATCGCCAGCAGTGGCACGCCCAACAGACGCCAGATTTCACCGACTTGCGCGCGCGGATTGTCGCCTGCGGCGGCTTTCAGGATCGGTGTCAGCCAGGCAAGACCCAGCACCTGAAACCAGTTGTCGGCTTTGTTGATGCGGGTGAACAGGCGGGCGCGCTTGGCCTCTTTGTCCAGGGTTTGGGTCGTAAATGTATCGGGGTCGGTGACAGACATATCGGGTATCCTGTGATCTGGCCGTAGAAAAGCGGGCCTTTCGCGACAGATGCCGCAAAAGGCGCAAGGCTTAGCCTTTTACTTCGTTGTCGATGATTTTCTGCGCGCCCTTCAGACCGATGGGCAGGCTGTCGAGGTAGGCGTTGGGGGTGCGCCCGTCAAAGGGGATGCCGTCGATGACATCTTCGGCCGGTGTCGCCTGTTTGAAACCATCGCTGTCGAAGGGAAAGTCGGCCTCATTTGCCATGTCTTCGTCGACCAGCAGGCGGGCCGCCTCAAGATAGATGTCAGGGCGATAGACCTTTTTGGCCTGATCAATGAACCATTCATCCGACTGCGGTTCGGCGATCTGGCCCCAGCGGCGCATCTGGGTCAAATACCAGATGGCGTCTGAATAAAACGGGTAGGTCGCGTTGTAGCGGAAGAAGACGTTAAAGTCCGGCGCGGGACGACGGTCGCCTTTCTCGAATTCGAAGAAACCGGTCATGGAATTCGCGATGACTTCGGCATCGGCCCCGACGTATTCGGAGCGCGCCAGCATCTCGACCGCTTCTTCACGGTTGGCGTTGTCGTTTTCGTCAAGCCAGATCGCCGCACGGATCAGCGCCTTGGTCAGGGCCAATGTCGTGTTGGGGTTCTCATCCGCGAATTCCTTTGTGATGCCAAAGACCTTTTCGGGGTTGTTCTTCCACATGTCGTAATCGGTGATGACGGGCACGCCGATGCCTTTGAATACCGCCTGTTGGTTCCACGGTTCGCCCACGGCGTAACCGTAGATCGTCCCGGCCTCCATCGTGGCGGGCATTTGCGGGGGCGGGGTGACGGAGAGGAAGACATCCGCGCCGATTGTTCCTGTCACGTCCTCAGGCGCGTAATAGCCCGGTTCCAGACCACCGGCGGCCAGCCAATAGCGGATTTCGTAGTTATGGGTGGAGACCGGAAACACCATCCCCATGTTAAAGGGCAGGCCTTCGTCCTTATACGCTTCGACAACCGGCACCAGCGCTTCGGCTGAGATGGGGTGCTGCGGGCGGCCATCGTCCATCTTCGGCACGTTCGGCTTCATCTGTTCCCAGATGTCGTTGGAAACGGTAATCGCGTTCCCGTTCAAATCCATCGAGAAGGGCGTGATGATATGCGCCTCTGTGCCATATCCGATTGTCGCGGCCAGCGGCTGACCGGCCAACATATGCGCGCCGTCAAGCTGCCCGTCGATCACACCGTCAAGCAACACCTTCCAGTTGGCCTGCGCCTCAAGGGTCACAAACAGGCCTTCGTCCTCGAAATAGCCGTTTTCGTAAGCCACAGCGAGCGGGGCCATGTCGGTCAACTTGATGAAGCCGAAGGTCAGCTCGTCTTTTTCAAGATCGAGCATTTCGGCATAGGCGGCCGTGCTCAGCAGCATGCCGGTTGTAGCAAGGGCGACGGGGAGTTTTGCAATCATTTTATACGTCCTGTGGTTGGATGGGCGGGGCCCGTAAAACGAAAAAAGCCACACGTAAGCGCCACGGAAAATCCATGCTTCTTACGAGCGGCTTTGCTCTTGAGAGAATTCCACCGTCATTGGCGGAAAGGTGTCAGGCGGCAGCGCCTGCTGTCTTGTCCCTACGATTAGGTGCTTCGCTGCGTGGCACAATGTTTTTCTGCGTTGCAGCGTCAAAAATGTCCGCATGGCCACAAACCGCCCGTTTATTCAGCCGTATCTGCTGAAAAATCGAACGTGTTGCCGTCAAAAAATGCATCTGGCGCAAGAATCATCTGTCCGCGCAATGAGGCGACGGCGGTCATTTCGTTCATCGCGCCTTCAACCTTTTCCGAGGCACCGGGCAAATCTGCGCCGATGGGACCGAGGTATTTGCGATAGAGATCGGTGCGACAACAGGTCATGGCCAAAGCGATGCCGGCTGCATCCGCGCCGAGCTGTTTGGCGATCCACGCCGCCTGACTGCGCCACGGAAAGGAGGCCGCGTGATCGTGAAACATCAAAAATTGCGAGACATGTGTTGGGGCAGCCCCTGCGCTGAGGGTCAGCATGCCGGTCACCGCCGGTTCGATCACCTCGTGGGCAAGGTTCAAGTGCTCGCTGCGGCCCAGAATTTCGACAGCCAGCGGTTTGTTCTGTTCCAGATCAAGCCAGCGCGACGCCTGATAGACCGCGCGCATCAGCTTTTGGGCCGTCTCTGGGTTGTTTTCTGTCCAGTCATGGCGGGCAGCCAGCACTTTTTCGGGCGCGAAACCCCAGACATGGGATCCTGCCATCGCAATGTCGCCAACGCCGCGTGATACAATATCGCTGCCCCAGGGTTCACCAACCCAAAAGGCATCGACATGCCCTTCGGCGACCGCTTCGGCCATGCGCGGGGGCGGCACGGTGACACTTTCCACAACGAGGTTCGGCGCAGAGGCCGTCCAGTAAGACAGCAACAACCGATGCATCGAGAAAGGAAAGGGAACACCCACGCGCAAGGGGCGAGGTCCACGCGCTTCAAGCTGAGCCAGCAAGGATTTGGGATTGCCGAATTCGATGGGCGAAAGGGTGTGGGAAAGCTGTTTGGAGACGCCGAATACAGTGCCGTTTGCCGACAACCCCATCAAGGTGTCGATTTGTGCCGACAGACCGCCAAGCCCCATCGTCATCGCCACTGGCAGCGGGGACAACATCTGTGCGGCGTCCAGATGACCAAGGCCCAGCATATCCCGCAGGGCCGACCACGAGGGCTGGCGTATGAGGTTAAGTTCCAGACCCTCTTCGGCGGCGAAACCCAATTCGTGCGCGATGATCAGTGGCGCACTATCAACCAGCGGAACATAGCCGCAATTCAAAACCGTGCGGTTCATGCCAACAGATCCGACGCGGTGACCAAGGCTTGCGCCACGTCAATGACTTTGCGGCCCTGATCCATCGCCGCCTTGCGCAACAGTTTATACGCTTCATCCTCGGGAATGCTGCGGCGGCGCATCAGGATGCCCTTTGCGCGGTCGATGGTCTTGCGATCTTCCAGTGCCTGTTTGGCAGCATCAAGTTCCGATTGCATTTTGCGCATCATCTGGAAACGGGCGATGGCGGTTTCGATCACCGATTTGATCCGGTTCATTTGCAAGCCGTCGACCACATAGGCGCTTACCCCCGCGGCAAGGGCCGCTTGGGTCAGATGGGGATCGGTTTGATCGACGAACATCGCCACGGCGCGTGATCTGGTGTTGGAAACGGCACCAATATGTTCAAGCGTGTCGCGGTCGGGGTTTGCCATATCGATCAGAACGATGTCTGGCGCATGTTCTTCGATAGAATGCTCTAACCCTGAAACATGACTGATCGCGTGCAGTTCGCTCCATCCCGCGTCTTGCAACGCGTCGATGATGTTTTCCGCTTTGGCGCGATCGGCCTCGACGACAAGGATGCGTAGATCTTTTCTCACCCCAGTGTGATCTTGCGGCGCTGTCGGGTTGTACATGGTCCGCGCCGAATGAAAGGCGCAGTGGTTCTGAATTGCCTGCTTCTTTTGCTATTTTGTGGGCGATTGCCTAAATAACTGGCGGCTGGACGGATCGACGGCAGTGGCAGAGCTTTCAACAACCCTGCATAAACCGGCGGTATTCTATTGGATGCGGATAAGCTTAACGCGGCTTTAACCGCGTTTGTGCTAGCCACGCTTATGAAAAAGACGGTTTCATTAATCTTACCAGTATTGATCCCGTCGTGGCGGTTTTTCAAAGCAGTCGAACCCTCCCCACGGGTGCAATGGGCCGTAGGGGGGGCAGAGCAATCGCAGGCTGCGGATTGGCAAGAATACCAACCCCGACCCCAAACCCTGTCGATTGGCCGGATGCTGCAGCGTCTGTTCTGGAACCCGGCGTGGAATGATGCGCTGTTTGTGGTCAGCTGCGCGGAAAGGATCGCATTGGGGCGGACCACCCACAGCATCAACGAGATTGAAACGCGTGTGCGGCGCGACATCCATGCCGCCGGCAAGGGCGGGCAGGGCGGAACCTTTAAATTCAGGCTGGTCTTTGTGCATCACGATGGGGGGCAACGGGTCGAAGACGTCGTTTTCCTGTCCGACCCTGCATCTGTCGGAGACCCGATTTGAGCTTTGATACTGCGCTGCGGGCGACGGAAATCCTGTTGGCATTGGCGTTCTTACAGCAATGCAGCGAACATATTTTAGGCTCCGCTGCCGCGCGGGGGCTGTTTGTGTTGCGGGCCGGTCTGAGTCTTCTTTTGTTGTTCGGACTCTACAGCCCTTGGGTGCTGTTGGCGCTTTCGCTGCATAGCATTTTTGTCCTGCACCGCTTTGACGGCCCCTATAATGGCGGTAGCGACCGGATGGGCCTTTTGATCCTCTATTGCCTTTGTCTGGCGCGGCTGTTGCCAGAGGGTTTGGCGCGCGAAGCCGCTTTTGGCTATCTGGGCGTTCAGGTGGTTTTGTCCTATTTCATTTCCGGCTGGGTCAAGATCGTCAATCCCGATTGGCGCAGTGGCAGGGCCCTGCGGGATGTTTTCGGTTTTTCGGCCTATCCCGTCAGTGAAAATCTGCGCGGTTTCGCAACGCGACCCTGGCTATTGTGGGCGATGGCATGGGCGGTGATGGGGTTCGAAGTGGTGTTCCCGCTGGCCTTGTTGCACCCAGCCAGTTTAGTTGCTGCCCTGAGCGTGGCGGCGCTGTTTCATCTGGCAAATGCGTGCCTGTTCGGATTGAACCGGTTCTTGTGGTTCTGGATCGCGTCCTATCCGTCGATCCTGTGGGTGCAGGGACGTTTGATGCAGGGGATTTAAACGCTTTCGGCCCGAAGGATTAGGGCAAGCGGCCTGATCGAAACCTTTTGTTAACGAATTCCAAGACATTCTGGTCCGTGGTGAACCACCCAAATAGGGGGCCAGAAATTGTGCGAATTGGCGGCACGCGGCTGTTTTGGCTGATCAAACGGATGACTGATCTGGTGATTTCGGTGCTGCTTTTGCCGGTGCTGGCGGGGGTGGCCGTGATCCTGTGGATGTTGAACCCGTGGTTGAACCCCGGTCCTTTGCTTTACTGCCAAGAACGTGTCGGGCAGCATGATAGTCTGTTTGTGATGTTCAAATTCCGCACCATGCGGCCTTATGCGGGGGCTGCGAAGTTTGCCGACGCTGAAGGGCACCGGATCAGCGGTTTCGGGGGGCTGTTGCGACGCTTCCGGATCGATGAATTACCACAAATTATCAACGTCTTGCGCGGCGAGATGAGCCTGATCGGTCCGCGGCCCGAACAGCCGGAGTTTGCCCGCCAATACCGCCAGACTTTGCCCGACTATCATCGCCGGCACGTGGTGCGCCCGGGGTTAAGCGGGCTTAGTCAGGTGGTGCAAGGATATACCAGTGATGATCAGGGTACCCGCGTCAAACTGGCGCTTGATTTGCGCTATATCTCCAAATCGGGCTTCCGGATGGAAGCTTATGTCTTTTGGCGCACTTTGGTCACAGTGATCACCGGCTACGGCGCGATTTAACCTGTGCGGACCCTTCGGGGTTAACCAAATCCTCTCATTCCCGCCCTAATGGTCGTGCCAAAGGTGCGCTGCGTGCCTTGCGGATGGAGGATCCATGTCAGGCACAGTTCTGTTGACAGGCGGGGCCGGTTTTATCGGTTCTCACACCTACGTCGCCTTGATAGAGGCGGGGTACCGCGTTGTTATTGTGGACAACTTCTCGAACGCGGCGCGGGATGTCCCTGACCGGCTGGCGCAGATCACCGGTGCGCAGGTGGTGGCCTATGACGTGGATGTCTCGGACGCGGCGGCACTTGAGGCAGTGTTTTGCACCCATTCAATTGATGCCGTGATCCATCTGGCGGCCCGAAAATCCGTGCCACAATCGCTTGCCAGCCCCCAAGGGTTTTTCAACAGTAACATCGCCGCCCTGCTAAGTCTGCTCCGGGTGATGGAACAGCATCAGGTGAAAACGATTGTTTTTTCATCGAGCGCAACAGTTTACGGCGCACCTGAAGCTCTGCCGATCCCCGAACATGCGCCGCTTGGCTATACCAATCCTTATGGCCTGTCCAAGCTGATGGGCGAGCAGTTTTTGAACCAGCGCACGCGCCGCGGGCAGGGCTGGGCGACAGGGATATTGCGATATTTCAACCCTGCGGGTGCGCATCCTTCCGGCTTGATTGGCGAGGCGGCGTTGAGCGATGGCGGCAATCTGATGCCCTTGGTGGCGCGGGTTGCCAAGGGCCAGCTGCCGGGGCTCACGGTGTTCGGTTGTGATTATGGCACCCCAGACGGCACGGGAATTCGCGATTACATCCATGTGTGCGATCTGGCGCGGGGGCATGTTCTGTCGGTGGGACACCTGTTGCAGCGGGGGCGATCACACACAGTTAATTTGGGCAAAGGGGCGGGCTATTCCGTACTCGACCTGATTAAGACTTATGAGCAAGTCAGCGGGCAGAAGATCCCGTTCCGGTTCGCCCCTCGACGTGCCGGTGATGTCGCGGCAAGCTTTGCGGACCCGTCCATGGCGCAGACGGTGCTTGGATTTCGGGCAGAACACGATTTGCTGGATATGTGCCGGTCAAGCTGGCGTTGGGAAACCAATAGCGATCCGTGCTGGCATCCAAAATACGCAGATCACCACAGGTACCCAGGGGCGATCCCTATACCCCAGGGCATGGATCTGTCACATTAGGCGATGCCGGTTGGGGCAAGACATAAAAAAAGCGCCGCGAAAGGGCGCTTTTCACGGGCAGAAGGAAAACCTAGCCGCCCCAGCTGCGTACGACGCCGCAATCCATATGCACAAAGTTGGACCCTGAATAACGGCCAACACCGCCGCCGTGACAGGCAATTGCGGCGCGGGCCATCTGGTTCACCGAACGCGACCCGAGACGCAGGTCAGCGGCCTGGCCTTTCATGTGCAAGGAGTTTTTTGCCACCCCGCGCGAGCGCGAGCGCAGCATCGCATTTGTCTTCGGGCTGCGATAACCGGACAGCAACATGTAGGGTTCGTTCACGTCCAGCAGGTTATGGGCGGCAGCCATAATATCAACCGTGCGCAGGTCCATCGATTTGACCCCGTCGGTGCGCCAGTCGCGCATGAAATAGTTCACTTCTTTCACGGCGTCTTTGATGTATTTGCCTTCGATCCAGTAGATCATGTCGATGCGTTCACCGGTGCGGCCCGAATACATCTTGATACGGCGGATATCGCCGCCACCGCGCAGGAAACCTGCGGCTTTGGAATATGTCGGTGCTGCTGCTACCGCGGTTGCGGCGAATGCCCCAAGAAGTGCACGCCGGGTCATCCCCGTTGAGCTTGTTCCAGTCATAGGTCGTCAGTCCCGTTTTCTGCCTGTGTCCATGATGTTACATGGGCGTAAATTTTAGTCCCCAGATGCAACCTTTTTATGTCATAGGCAGAATCCTGAACCAAGCCTTTAATCTTATAGAGATTAAGTTGATGCAACTTTAGGCAATTTTCTGCTCAAAGCGTGACCATCCAACGGAACCCGCGCTTTGCTGCGGTGTTGTTTTGGCATCATGCACGATTTTGTTCCGGGTTAACTTCAATGTTATTGGACAGTGGTCTCGTCCCTTCGGACAATCGGCTTTAATATAAGTATTCAAAATACAGGCAAACGCAACGGTGGGAAAATTAATGATGCGAACGGCTTTATTTACGAAAGCATCACGGCGGCAGGCCCTGATGGCGGGGTTCGTGATTGCATTCGGGGCAGCGGTTTCTTTCGCGCCGCGTGCGGGCAGCGCACAGGTGACCGCGTTTAAACAAGCAATCGCCGAAGCGGCAGCGCAAGATGATGATATCGCAGCCTTTTATCGCGCCAACGGGTACAGCCCGATTTGGACTGGTGCGGGAGACGTCGACCGCAACCGCCGCGCGGAACTGTTGCGCGCGATCCGTTCGGTTGCGTCGCATGGCTTGCCCGTTGCACGCTATGACCCTGAAGGGTTGATGAACACGCTGGCCTCCGTGCGCACCGCACGGGATCGGGGCATGGCAGAGGTCGAGATGAGCCGCGTCTTTCTGAAGTACGCCCGCGATATCCAGACCGGCATGCTGACGCCCAAGTCGATTGACCCTGCGATGGTGCGCGAAATTCCCTACCGTGAGCGGGGTACCTATCTGTCGGGCCTCGCCGAGGCGAAACCTGCCGCATTTTTCCGCGCGCTACCGCCAACCAGCATGGAGTACAACGCGCTGATCAAGGAAAAGGTCGCGATGGAGCGGCTTTTGCTGTCGGGGGGCTGGGGCGCAACCGTGCCTGCCAAATCGCTAAAACCCGGGGACAGCGGAAACGCCGTCATTGCGCTGCGCAACCGTCTGATTGCGATGGAGTATCTGGAGCGCACCAACACCCGTGAATATGATGCCGACATGCAGGCCGCTGTACAGCAATTCCAGATTGCACATGGTTTGAACGATGATGGTGTGGCGGGGGTTGCCACGATGAACCAGATCAACGTTGGCGTGGAAAAGCGTCTGCAATCGGTGCTGGTCGCGCTTGAGCGCGAGCGCTGGTTCAACACGGAACGGGGCAAGCGACATATCCTTGTGAACCTGCCGGACTTTTCGGCCAAGATCATCGATGATGACAAGCTGACCTTTTACACCCGTTCCGTCATCGGGGCGAACAGGGACGACCGTCCGACGCCGGAGTTTTCGGATACGATGACCCATATGGTCGTCAATCCCAGCTGGTACGTGCCGCGCTCCATTGTGACCAAAGAATACCTGCCTGCGCTTAAACGTAATTACAATGCGGCCAGCCACATCGAGATCACGGACCGGCGTGGACGCAAGATCAATCGTGCTGCCGTGAACTTCTCGCAGTTTACCGAACGGAACTTTCCCTACGCCATGCGCCAGCCGCCCAGCAAATCCAATGCGCTGGGGTTGGTAAAGTTTATGTTCCCGAATAAATACAACATCTATCTGCATGACACCCCGGCCAAGAGCCTGTTTTCTCGCGATGTGCGGGCCTTTAGCCACGGCTGCGTGCGCTTGGCGCAACCTTTTGAATTTGCTTATGAATTACTAAGCAAGCAAGAGGCAGATCCAAAGGGTCACTTCCAGTCGATCCTGCGCTCGCGCAGTGAAACCAAGGTGGTGTTGGACACGCCTGTGCCGGTTCATCTGATTTACCGGACGGCTGTGACCAATGCGCGCGGCCATACGGAATACCGCGCCGACGTTTACGGACGTGACGCCAAAATCTGGAATGCGCTGTCACGCGCAGGGGTGGTCTTGGGCGGCGTTCAGGGGTAAATCTTGGGGCGCTGCCATAAGGGGTGCCCATGATGACTTACACTATTGCACAGATTGCGAAATCACTGGGGGCCGAGGCCGCCGGTGATACGTCACTGGTGATTGCCCGCGCGGCTGAACCACAATCGGCGGGGCCGGATGATCTGGCACTGGCGATGGACCCGAAATACGCCGAAGGTCTGTCACAAGGAACAGCGCGCGCTGCGATGTTATGGCCGGAAGCCGATTGGCAGGCCATGGGATTGCAGGCCGCGATTTTTCCGACTCGTCCCAGATTTGCCATGTCCGGCATGACGCGGATGTTGGATAAGGGGCAGGGGTTTGGCACGGGTATTCACCCCTCTGCGATCATTGATCCGACGGCGGTTCTGGCCGAGGGCGTCAGCGTGGGACCACTGGCGATCATTTCTGCAGGGGCACGGATTGGCAAGGGATCGGTCATTGGGCCGCATTGCTTTATCGGTGTTGATGTAACCTTGGGCGCGGATGCGTATCTGCGCGAACAGGTCAGCATCGGTGCGCGTGTCACCATCGGCGAACGCTGCATCATCCAGCCGGGCGCGCGAATTGGGGGCGACGGGTTTTCCTTTGTCACGGCGGAACCCTCGACCGTGGAATCCGCGCGCAAAACTCTGGGTGATCAAGGCGCGGCAGAGGCGCAGCCGTGGATCCGCATTCATTCCCTTGGCAGTGTTACCATCGGCGATGACGTTGAAATCGGGATGGGCTGCACCATTGATTGCGGTACAATTCGCGACACGACGATTGGCAATAACACCAAGCTCGATAACCAAGTGCACATGGGGCATAACGTCAGCATTGGCGACAACTGTCTGATCTGCGGACAGGTTGGCATCGCGGGCTCCGCCCGCATCGGCAATAACGTCGTCATGGCGGGTCAGGTCGGCGTGAACGACAATATCTTTGTCGGGGATGGCGTGATCGCGGGCGGTGGCACCAAATTGATGAGCAACGTGCCCGCGGGCCGCACCATGCTGGGGTATCCGGCCACACAGATGGATAAACAGGTCGACCTATATAAAGCACAACGGCGTCTGCCACGGTTGCTGCGCGAGGTCGCAGAACTGCGAAAGGTGGTTTTCAAATCGGAAAAGGACGACTAGATCAGTTGTAAACGTGACCTGAGACACCGCGAATTGAGTACATGACCCAAACGAAGGACGGGCCAATGAACATCTCCGATCAAGTCATTGCCATCATAGCAGAGCAAGCGCTGCTGGAGCCCGAAGATGTGACGCCGGACAGCACACTTGAAAGTCTCGGCATTGACTCGATGGGGGTGGTCGAAAGCATATTTGCGATCGAGGAAGCCTTTGACATTACGGTACCTTTTAATGCCAACAACCCGACAGACTCCGATTTCGACATCACGTCTGTGGCCAGCATCATCAAAGGCATTGAACGGCTGAAAGCCGAACAGGCCTGAGCCGATGAAACGTGTGGTGATCACAGGGGCGGGCACGATCAACGCGTTGGGGCATTCTGTGCCTGCGACCCTGCAGGCGATGCGCGAAGGGGTCTGCGGCATCGGCCAGCTGGCATTTCGCGATGTCGAACGGCTGCAAATCCAGATTGGCGGGCAGGTGCGCGGATTTGAGGCCGAGGGGCGCTATAACCGCCAGCAGATGTCGCTGTATGACCGGTTCACCCAATTCACGCTGGCCGCGGCGAAAGAGGCCATTGAACAATCGGGTCTGACGTTTTCGGGTGAACTCGCCGCAAAATCCGGCGTGGTTCTGGGCACGGCGGGGGGTGGTGTGTCCACATGGGACGACAATTACCGCGCCGTTTATGAAGAGGGTAAAAACCGCGTGCATCCCTTTGTGGTGCCCAAGCTGATGAACAATGCGGCCGCCAGCCATGTCAGCATGGAATGGAATCTCAAGGGGCCGTCCTTTACCGTTTCCACCGCCTGCGCCTCGTCCAATCACGCAATGGCACAGGCGTTTTCCATGGTCCGTTCCGGCATGGCCCCAGCCATGGTAACGGGTGGCTCTGAATCCATGCTGTGTTTCGGCGGTGTCAAAGCATGGGAAGGGCTGCGCGTGATGAGCCGCGATGCATGTCGTCCGTTTTCGGCCAACCGCAATGGCATGGTGCAGGGCGAAGGGGCGGGCATCTTCGTCTTTGAGGAATTTGAACACGCCCGTGCGCGCGGCGCGGATATCCTGTGCGAAGTCATCGGCTTCGCCATGTCTTCGGATGCCAGCGACATCGTTATGCCGTCCAAGGCAGGCGCGGCGCGGGCCATGGCTGGGGCCTTGCAAGACGCAGGGATCAACCGCGAAGAGGTCGGCTATATCAACGCGCATGGCACCGGCACAGCGGCGAACGACAAAACCGAATGCGCAGCCGTGGCGGATGTATTCGGACCGCATGCGGACCAGTTGATGATCTCGTCCACGAAATCGATGCACGGCCATCTGATCGGTGGCACCGGCGCGGTGGAACTGCTGGCCTGCATCATGGCATTGCGCGACGGGGTGGTTGCCCCGACCATCGGTTACGAAGAACAGGACCCGGAATGCGCATTGGATGTGGTGCCTAACGCGGCGCGTGATGCCAACGTGTCGGTGGCCTTGTCGAATGCCTTTGCTTTTGGCGGGATGAACGCGGTGGTTGCCCTGCGCAAGATCTAGGGGCCACTGATCCTGCGACTTCGAGGGGACATGCAAAAGGCCGCCCCGAAACCGGAGCGGCCCTTGATTTCGTACCGTTAAACCGGTCTTACTGTTCGATCACGGAAACTTTGTCATAGCTGGCGGTAAAGCCTTTCAAGGACAGGGCCAATTTGACCTTCTGGTCGGGTGCCAATGCCGGAATGATTGTGATCTCGGCCGCATTACCACGCTTGAACGCAGAAATATCAGCAGCGGTCAGACCCAGACGCGCGTAACATCCGACAGGGTTGCAAAAGGCGTAAGGGTACCGGCGGGCCTTGCCGCCATCGACCGCGATGGTCAACTGCTGGGGCAGGGAGGTTTCAAGCGGCACAACGATCGTCGCACCTGCTTCGGCCTTGCCGCCATTGGGCAGGCGGAACAGCGAGATTTCTGCAACCGGTGCGCCCTGGCCGTCGTCCAGCAACTGGTACATCTGGCAAGGGTCGGGTTCTGCTTCGGTCTTGATACAGCGCATTTCCCACGCGCCGATGACTTCCTGCGTATAGGGTTTGCCCAGCTCCGGATCCTTATCGGCATCCTCGCCAAGGCTCAGTTGCTCTTCGACCTTTGGGGCCTCATCGGTCTGTGGCTGTGCCTCTTCGGTGGCGGTGGCTGTCTGCGCCAGAACCGGCAGCGGAGCCATCAGGGCGAGGGCGGCACAAAGGGGCAGTGCGGTGAAAAACTTGCTCATGTCAAATCCACGATTGTTACTTTCGCGCCGTTTACCATGCCGCATCGGCAATGTCAGTGTCGTTCCTCAATAATTTGAACGCACCAAGGCCGAAAACCGCCGACACATCCTGTCGCAGGCAGGGGGCGCTGAAATAAGAAAAAGGGAACGCATCACGCTCCCTTTTCCAATCTTCTCTCCCCGTCGGACTGGGCCGACTTATGCCGTAACGTTACGAGAGCTTGGCGAGGCGGTCAACAGTTTAAATATCGTTAATTATCAATCTCTTAAGGATTGGAGTGGAGTATCGCCCCTTCCTCACGCGGAATTGTCCGGAAAATTCAAAAAAGACTAGATTTCCGCAGCTTAATGCCAGGCGACTGCAAATGCGGGTGCCGTAGGCGATGCTCTTTTGCAGGTCACAACAGCTGTGTTCATAAAAAGGGCCGCACCCAAAGGCGCGGCCAGTCTGACAGGGAGGAAGTGTCATCCGTGCAAAAGGACATAAGCACCGATGACACCTCCCAATATGGTGCCCAAAGGTTAACTTTCTGTGCCCCTTCGACAGGTTCTTCTGTTCGGTTTTCCATTAAATCGCCCCGAGTAGGGCCAATTGCAGGATTTGATCGTGAAGGGCTGGGCATTTACGGATAAGAATACCGGTGTAACGCTTAAACAGGCACCGCTTGAGAGGAATTTTTGTGACGCAAGACATCTTTATCGGAGGGGGCGGTGACGCATACGCAACCCAGCAGTTTCTCAATATCGGCTATGCCAACCGCCACGGGCTGATTGCGGGTGCCACGGGCACTGGCAAGACCGTGACCCTGCAAATCCTCGCGGAAGGGTTTTCTGCCGCAGGGGTGCCCGTCTTTCTGTCAGACGTAAAAGGCGATCTGTCCGGTCTCGCGAAATCCGGCAGTGCGGATCACAAATTGCACGCCCCCTTCATGAGCCGCGCTGAAAAGATCGGGTTTAGCGATTTCAGCTATGACGCCTTTCCTGTCACCTTCTGGGATTTATTCGGCGAACAGGGCCATCCGGTGCGCACAACTGTTTCCGAAATGGGCCCCTTGCTGTTTTCCCAGCTTCTTGGATTGACCGAGGCGCAAGAAGGCATTTTGAACATTGCGTTTCGCGTCGCCGACGAAGATGGCTTGCCCTTGCTCGATCTCAAGGATTTGCAGGCGCTGCTGGTCTGGATCGGCCAGAACGCCAAGGAACTGGGGCTGCGATACGGGAATGTCTCGGCCGCATCGGTCGGTGCGATCCAACGCCGCTTGCTGGTGCTTGAAAATCAGGGCGCGGCTGATCTATTTGGCGAACCGGCTTTGGCGCTCAGCGATCTGATGCGGACGGAAGAGGACGGGCGCGGCGTGATCAACATCCTCGCCGCAGACAAACTGATGGGATCGCCGAAACTCTACGCGACCTTTCTGCTCTGGCTGCTGTCTGAACTCTTCGAAGAACTGCCCGAAGTTGGCGACCCCGACAAACCGAAACTGGTCTTCTTCTTCGACGAAGCGCACCTCTTGTTCGACGATGCGCCCAAAGCATTGGTCGACAAGGTCGAACAGGTGGCACGCCTGATCCGCTCGAAAGGGGTCGGCGTCTACTTCATCACGCAAAACCCGGCGGACGTGCCCGACGACATCCTGGGCCAGCTTGGCAATCGCGTGCAACATGCCCTGCGCGCCTTTACGGCCAAGGACCGTAAAGAATTGCGCATGGCGGCCGAAACCTATCGTGAAAACCCGCGTTTCGATACCGAAGAAGCCATTCGCGAAGTTGGGGTGGGCGAGGCGGTGACGTCTTTCCTACAGAAAAAGGGTGTGCCCGGTATCGTCGAACGCACATTGATCCGGCCCCCGTCCTCGCAACTTGGCCCTATCGAGGACAGCGAACGCGCCGCCCTTATGGCCCTCTCCCCGATGGCCGGAAAATATGACGCGCGGCTTGATCGCAATTCCGCATTTGAAATGCTGCGAAAACGCGCCGACGATGCTGCAAAAGAAGCCGCAATTGCGGAGGAAAAAGCCGAAGAAATCGACACACCGGCCCTGCGCGAATTCAACAGTGCGCGTCGCTATGCGGGCAAGGGCGTTACCCGCTCGACGTCCCGTGCCCCGCGCCGCAAATCGCAACAAGGCTTCGGCGCTGCCGTGGCAAGTGTGGTCATCAAAGAACTGAAAGGGACCACCGGCCGCCGCATCGTGCGCGGCATTCTCGGCGGTCTCTTCAAAGGGCGCTAAAACGAACAGGGGGCGCGGGCCTATCGCCCACGCCCCCCTCTTTTTGGCGTTATATACTGTCCGCACTCACGCCCAGCACCGCCCAGCAGCGTTTACCCCTTTTACTTCTCGGGGATCAAACCACGCGGGCTAAACCGCAAGACCAACAACAATACCAAACCCATGGTCAGCAACCGCATATGCGCTGCCGATTCAATCAGATGCACCTTCAACGGGGCCTCTTCAGCCATGCCAGAAGTGATTGCTGTCATCAGCCACAGCCCCATCGGTTCAACCTGAACCCACAAGAACCAGATCAGGAAACCGCCTAGAACCGAGCCCAGATTGTTGCCCGACCCGCCGACAATCACCATCACCCAGATCAGGAAGGTAAAGCGCAGCGGCTGATAGGTGCCGGGCGTGAGCTGGCTGTCCATCGTTGTCATCATCGCCCCTGCAATGCCGCAGATGGCGGACCCCAGAATAAACACCTGCAGATGGCGCGCGGTGACATCTTTGCCCATAGCTTCCGCAGCAACCTCGTTGTCACGGATGGCGCGCAACATGCGGCCCCATGGTGAATGTAAAGCGCGTTGCGCCATCCACATCAGGATAACCAGTACCGTTGCAAACAACAGGATATACAAGACTTTCACATAAAGGGTGGAGCCCTCTACCGGATCAAAACCGAAACCCGCGGCACGTTCAACAAATGCGGCGCTGTTTTGCAAATCGATCTCGTATGGGACCGGACGCGGCACACCGATGACGTTTTTCACACCGCGTGTCAGCCAGTCTTCGTTTTTCAGAATGGCGATGATGATCTCGGCAATGCCCAAGGTTGCGATCGCCAGATAATCGGACCGCAGCCCCAGCGCCGTCTTGCCAATCAGCCAGGCGGCCGCGGCCGCGAATACGCCGCCAACAGGCCAGGCAAGCAGCACGGGCAAACCCAAGCCGCCCAGATATCCGGTTTGGGCCGGGTTGATTTCCTCAATCCGCGCAACGGAAGGATCCAGCACAGCACGAAAGATAAAGAAGCCGGCGACCAGAACCGCGATCACGGCAATGTTGCGCAGCCATCCCGCGCCCATCCGCTTCATCACGGCAATCGCCAGCAGGATCGTGCCCGCACCCAGCAGCAGTGCGCCGATCACGCCCAGACCTCCCGCCGCGAATGCGCCTTCGGTCGGGGGCATGCCGATGAGCACAGCGGCCAGACCGCCAAGGGCGACAAAGCCCATGATGCCAACGTTAAACAGCCCCGCAAAACCCCATTGCAGGTTTACCCCTAAGGCCATGATGCTTGAGATAAGGCCCATGGCGATGATCAACAGGGCAGAGTTCCAGCTTTGCTGGAAGCCGACAAAGAGGATCAAAATGGCGATAACGCCAAACAACAATGTATTTCGAACGGTTTCGGTCATACCGATTGCCCCTTGAATAGGCCCGTAGGCTTGAACAGCAACACAATGAGAAGGATCACAAAGCTGACGGCGAACTTGTAATCCGTGCTGAGAAGTTGGACGAGGCCGCTTGGCTCAAGGCTTTCGGGCATCATATAGACCAGCACTTTTTTCCACGCATAGGTGATTGTCACTTCGGAAAAGGCGATGACAAAGCCACCGGCAATTGCCCCCAGCGGATTGCCCAGACCGCCGACAATGGCGCTGGCGAAAATCGGCAGGAGCAGCTGGAAATAGGTGAAGGGTTTGAAAGACTTGTCCAAACCATAAAGCACGCCGGCGATGGTCGCCAAGGATGCCACGATGATCCATGTGATCATCACCACGCGTTCGGGGTTGATGCCCGACAGCAACGCCAGATCTTCGTTGTCGGAATAGGCGCGCATGGATTTGCCCGCGCGCGTCTTGTTCAGGAACCAGAACAGCGCAATCACCACGATAATCGCCGTGACAATAGTGATGCCTTGGGTGGTTTTGAACGACAGCCCTTCGGCCAGACCGGTGGCTTTTTTGAACTCGCGCGCCGAGATGATAAAGCGTTCCCCGTCAAAGAAACTCTGGTCATCGGCACCGATGATAAAGCGCGTTACCCCGTTGTAAATAAAGGTAATGCCCAACGATACGATCACCAGAATGACCGGTTTGGCCTTTTTCACACGATAGAATTTGTAAACTGCACGGTCGGTGAACAGCAACAAACCGATGGCAAACAGGATGCCGAAGGGCAGGGCGAGCAAGGCGGTGGGAAGCGGCCCCAGCGAAATGCCCCATGACTGGAACAGCCAGGTCATCAAAACGGTCGCCATCGCGCCCATCGCCATAGTGTCACCATGGGCAAAGTTGGAAAACCGCAGGATGCCGTAAACCAGTGTCACCCCCAAGGCGCCAAGCGCCAGTTGCGATCCGTAAGCGATGCCCGGGATCAACACATAGTTGGCCAAGGCAATGATTGCGTTTAGAAAATCCATTATTCCGTCACCTCGCATGACCCTACTTGGGATATGACACCCAGAGGATTTTCATCGAAAATTTGTGTTTGAACGGCCCGTCCGTCAGGGAACACGGCGACAAGTTGTGCCTTGAGATCCCCGTTCAGCCGGGTGAGAAAATAGCGGGTGCCGTCATCGCCGGTCAGCTCGACAGTGCCCGACGCTTTCGCCGTCATAAGCTTTTCAGGCGCGGATTTTGTCGCCAGCGCCACCGATGATTGCGGGTCCGATGCGGTGACGCCGGTGCCCGTGTCTTTCACCATCTTTGAAAAGTTGCACAGGATGCCAAAGCCGGCCTCTTGCGCCTGAGCCGAAAAGGCGAAACCGGCCAGCAAGCTTGAACAAAGCAATAACCGCATATCAGCCCCCCAGAAACGATTTGCGCACATCGGGATCGGCCAGCAATTCCTTGCCGGTGCCTGTGTACGCATTTGCGCCCTGCACCAGAACATAACCCTTGTCCGCGATTTCAAGCGCTTGGCGGGCGTTTTGTTCCACCATCAGAATGGGAATACCGGTGCGCGCCACTTCGATGATCCGGTCGAACAATTCGTCCATCACAATCGGCGAAACCCCCGCTGTCGGTTCGTCAAGCATCAGAACCTTGGGTTGCGTCATCAAGGCACGGCCCACGGCAACCTGCTGGCGCTGACCGCCCGAAAGCTCACCGGCAGGCTGGGACCGTTTGTCCTTGAGGATCGGAAACAGGTCATAGACCTGCGCCATGGTATCGCTGAAATCATCTGTGCGAATAAACGCGCCCATCTCCAGATTCTCTTCGACTGTCATCGAGGTAAAGATGTTTGACGTTTGCGGCACGAACCCCATGCCTTTGGCCACGCGGTCTTGCGGGGACAGGTCGGTGATGTCTTCGCCGTCCAGCCGCACATGGCCTTTGCGCATGTCCAGCATGCCGAACACCGCTTTCATCCCCGTTGATTTGCCCGCCCCGTTGGGGCCGACAATCACGGCAATCTCGCCCTTGTCGACGGCAATGGTGCAGTCATGCAAGATGTCCGGTCCCTGACCATATCCGGCCGTCATACCGTCACCAATCAGGAAGGGCCCGCCGGGTGCCGCGAAACTGGTGCCGCCGCGTTGTGGAATTTCAGAGCCCATGCCCTTGGGGTTGCCGATCGACAGATCTTTATTGCCGCGGTCGCCATATGGATCGCTCATGCTACGCGTCTCTTTTCTTGAGGGTCGTGAGGAAATGACATTTGCGGGGTCATGCGCCCACCTTGTCCTTGTTTTTCAGGCCGGTGCCCAAATAGGCTTCGATGACCTGTTCATTCGCTTTGATCTCGTCCAGCGTGCCTTGGGCCAGTACATGCCCTTCGGCCATGCAGATCACCGGATCACAAAGACGTCCGATGAAATCCATGTCGTGTTCGATCACAACAAAGGTATAGCCGCGCTCCTGGTTCAGGCGGATGATCGCATCGCCAATGGTGTTCAGCAGGGTACGGTTCACACCGGCACCGACCTCGTCCAGAAACACGATCTTGGCGTCCACCATCATAGTCCGCCCCAGCTCAAGCAGCTTTTTCTGCCCGCCCGAGATTTGTCCCGCCTTCTGGTCGGTCAGATGTTCGATGGTCAGGAACTCCAGCACTTCGTCGGCCTTCGCCCTGAGCGCGCGTTCCTCGTCTGCGATGCGCTTGCGTCCGAACCACGTGTTCCACAGGGTTTCGCCAGACTGGCCACCGGGCACCATCATCAGGTTCTCGCGGCATGACATCGAATGGAATTCATGGGCGATCTGGAAGGTGCGCAACAGCCCCTTGTGAAACAGCGTATGGGGCGGCAGACCTGAAATGTCCTCGCCGTCCATGTAAACCTTGCCGCTGGTCGGTTGAAGAACGCCTGCGATCACATTGAAAAGTGTGGTCTTTCCCGCGCCGTTCGGCCCGATCAATCCGGTGATGGACCCGCGGTCAATCGACAGGCTTGCCCCGTCTACCGCATGAAATCCGCCGAAATGCTTGTGCAGATCGTCAACGACGATCATGTGCTCATCCGAGTGCACCATGTATAACTTCCCCGTTCGCGCCGCGTTGGGCGCCTGATCTTTTTCGATCTATTATATGCAAATACAGCCCACCCGAGGGCAGGCTGTATCCGGTTGTTCCAATTGGCTTATTTCATGCCAATGGTTTCGTTTTTGCCATCTTTGACTTCGATCATGCGGTAGGTGCCCGCAGATTCACCCGGTCCGATCAGCTCGACCGCCGATGCACCGACATAGTCGATTTCTGTGCCGGCTTTGATCAACTCAAGCGCTTTGCCCAGATCACCAGGATAGATCTTTTCGCCCGGTGCGTTGGCCACGTTCAGGATCTCGTCCTTATAGGCCGCCGGATCGGTCGACTCTGCCGCCTGCATCGCCAGCAACAACAGGGCCGCTGCGTCATATGCTTCCGGTGTGTAAGGCGAAGTTGCGTCAAATGCGCCATCCACCATCTTGACCAGATTGTCGATGCCGTCGCCTTGTGAACCCGCGATCTGACCGTAAGACCCGTTCAGGTCAGGACCGATTGTCTTTGGCAGGTTTTCACCGATCATACCGCCGGGCAGACCGAACTGCTCCCAAGCGCCGGCGTCCAGCGCGGATTTGATGATGCCCGCACCACCTTGGTCAAGGTAGCCCGCAACAACCAGCAGATCACCACCGGCAGATGCCAGCGCGCCAACTTCAGCGGAGTAGTCCGCTTTGCCGTCTTCGTGTGCCGCTACGATTGTGACTTCGCCGCCGACTGCTTTGAACGATGTTTCAATCGCGTCCGCCAGACCCTTGCCGTAGTCGTTGTTGGTATAGGTCAGGGCGATGGATTTCACGCCACGCTCTTGCAGGATCTCCGCCATGACTTCGCCTTCGCGGGCGTCGGACGGGGATGTGCGGAAGAACAGACCGTTGTCTTCCATGGTGGTCAGGCCGGGGGATGTCGCGGAAGGCGAGATCATGACCATGCCGTTTGGAATGGCAACGTTTTGCAGAACCGCGCCAGTAACGCCGGAACAATCCGCGCCGACCAGGCCGCTAATGCCGTCCGCGATCAGACGTTCAGCAGAAGCGACTGCCATACCGTTGTCGATACAGCCGGAATCCGCGCGTACAGAGGTGACCTTGGCCCCGTCCATAAACATGCCGCTGTCAGTGACTTCTTTCATTGCCATTTCCGCACCCGCAGACATCGGGCCGGTCAGTGATTCAATAGGGCCGGTAAAGCCGAACAGAACGCCGAGCTTCACTTCTTTGGCGTGGCCGTCTGCCATCGCGCCCGTTGCAACCAGTGCCGCAGCCGTTGTGGCCATAAGCATCTTTTTCATGTGGTAACTCCCTTGTTGGAACATGATGTTCGCGCCAGAGGTTAAGCGGGGGCCGTTGAAAAGAAAAGGTGTTTTTGCTGTGCGCCAGGGCCGTGTCATCTGGTTGTCAAATGCAGAAGTGGTCATTTCACCAGAAAAGGTTAGATTTCCCGAAAGAGCTGGCCACAACAGGAGAAAAACAATGCGGTTACTAAAAAACGCCACGAATGTTCTGCGTGTGGCCGGTGTTTTGATTATGATATCCTTGCCTGCATTCGCGCAGGAAGGCTGGCGGATCACGACCGTCGCCACGGATTTGGACACGCCTTGGGCGGTTGCGCCCCTGCCGGAAGGGGGGGCATTGATCACCCAGCGCGGCGGCGATCTGATCCTCAGTCGTGACGGTCAAAACAGCCGTATCGGCGGCGTGCCAAAGGTCGCGAATCGCGGGCAGGGCGGTCTGCTGGACATCACACTTGCGCGCGACTTTGCCCGCAGTCGGATGTTGTTCCTGACCTACGCCAAACGCCAGTCCGGTGGCGGCAGCGGCACAGCACTCAGCACGGCAATCTACCGCGAAGGGGCGACAAGGTTGCGTGACGTTACCCCCATTTTCGAAATGAAAACCGGCAGCAGCGGCGGGCGCCATTTCGGCAGCCGCGTGGTTGAGGGCACCGACGGCACCTTGTTTATGACCATCGGCGATCGGGGCGACCGACCTGCGGCGCAGGATGTGACCCGCCACAACGGTTCGGTGGTCCGTGTCGGGCGCGATGGCAGCATTCCGCGCGACAATCCCTTTGTGCAGGGGGGCGGCCTGCCGGAAATATGGTCCTTCGGGCACCGCAATCCGCAGGGCGCTGCGTTGGATTTGGCGGGCAATCTGTGGGTTTCGGAACATGGCGCGCGCGGCGGTGACGAAGTGAACGCCGTAAAGCGCGGTGCGAATTTCGGATGGCCGGTGATTTCTTACGGGCGACATTATTCGGGTGGCAAGATTGGCGAAGGCACCGCCAAGGACGGCATGCAACAGCCCGCCTATTATTGGGACCCGTCCATCGCGCCCTCGGGTTTGCTGATCCATTCGGGCAAGATGTTTGCAGATTAGAAGGGCGATATGTTCGTGGGGTCGCTCAAGTTCGACTACATCAGCCGTCTGTCAGGAACGCCTTTGCGCGAGGTGGAGCAGATCAAAACAGCGCAAACCGGCCGCGTGCGCGATGTTGTCGAAGCGCCCGACGGGTCGATCTGGTTCATCTCGGTGACCGACGGGGCGGTTTACCGGATCACGAAGTGATGTCGCCTTTGTCTGAACCGAGCGCCTAGATTGACAGCCGCGCGGCGTGACTGCCGCGTTCGCGGTACGGCGTGGTTTCGTAATGCGCGCGGTAACATTTGGAGAAATGGGACGGCGACGCAAAACCGCAGGCGAGTGCGACGTTGATCACTGACATATCCGTTTGCATTAACAGGTTGCGGGCCTTTTGCAGGCGCAATTCCATGTAATAGCGTTTGGGCGAGCGGTTCAGGTACCGGCGAAACAGCCGCTCCAACTGGCGGGTCGACATGCCGACCTCCTTAGCCAGCAACGAAGGGCTTATCGGCTCTTCGATGTTGTTTTCCATCATCTGGATGACCTGGCTCAACTTCGGGTGGCGTACCCCGATGCGGGTCGGCACGGACAGGCGTTGTGTGTCCTGATCGGTGCGGATGGAGGAATAGATCAGCTGGTCCGCCACAGAATTGGCCAGTTCCTCGCCCTGATCATCGGCGATCAGTTTCAGCATCAGGTCGATTGACGATGTCCCGCCGGCAGTGGTCATGCGGTTGCCATCAACGACAAAAACAGACTTGGTCAGGTCGACCTCAAGAAACTCCTCGGCAAAGCTGTCCTGATTTTCCCAATGGATGGTCGCGCGTTTGCCGTCCAGCAAACCGGCCTTCGCCAGCGTGTAGGCCGCTGTGCACAGTCCGCCAACCACCAGCCCTTTGCGGGCTTCGCGACGCAGCCAGCCCAATACCCTTTTGCTGGTGGCATCCTGCACATCCATGCCGCCGCAGACCATAATCGAATCGTCACGCGACAGTTCGCCCAGATCTTCATCCAGCTGGAACACTGATCCAGCTGAACATGCCACCGTTTCGCCGCCTTCGCCCATGGTGGTCCAGCTGTAGACCGTTTTTCCGGCCATCCGGTTCGCGATGCGCAAACTGTCGATGGCTGTGGCAAAACACAACAGGCTGAATTGGTCCAACAAAACAAAGACAAAGCGGCGGGGCTTGTCGGTGTCGACCGGAACACGGGTGGCAGAGCGCAAAGCGGACATCGCAGCGTCCTTTGATGGAGGTGTCAACAGGGCCCCAAGCCAGAATTGCAAAGAAACCTGACCCGAACCCTGCTCATGCTCCAAGGGCGGCGTCAAGTGGTCGCAAATGGGTTCTGGTCACTGCGGGCAGGCTTTTGTATAGAAAGGACCTTGATAGCGCTGACAGTCAGCGCTTTGACCGGAGAAATGACCATGACCACGTGGAGCAAATCAAGCTGGCGCACTAAACCGCGAATCCAGATGCCTGACTATCCTGATCAAGCGGCCCTGAAAGCCGTTGAGGCACAGCTTGCACGTTATCCACTTTTGGTTTTTGGCGGCGAAGCGAACCGCCTCAAGCGTCATCTGGGCGCGGCAGGGCGCGGCGAGGCATTTTTGTTGCAGGGCGGCGATTGTGCCGAAAGCTTCGAGCAGTTCAGCTCGGATGCGATTCGCGACACCTTCAAAGTGATGTTGCAGATGGCGATCGTTTTGACCCACGGCGCGAAAGTGCCGGTGATCAAACTGGGCCGGATGGCCGGCCAATTCGCGAAACCCCGTTCGGCCAATACCGAAACGGTGGATGGTGTTGAGCTGCCCAGCTACCGCGGTGACATCATTAACGATCTGGATTTCACCGCCGATGCGCGCATCCCGAACCCCGACAAAATGCTGCGCGCCTACACGCAAGCGGCGGCAACGCTGAACTTGCTGCGGGCGTTTTCAACAGGCGGGTATGCGGATGTGCATCAGGTGCACGGCTGGACCTTGGGCTTCACCGACGGCGAAAAGGCCGCAAAGTACCGTGAAATTGCCAACCGCATTTCTGACACGCTTGATTTCATGTCGGCCGCTGGCGTCAATTCCGACACCGCACACACATTGCAATCGGTCGAATTCTACACCAGCCATGAATCGCTGCTGCTGGAGTATGAAGAGGCGCTGTGCCGTCAGGACAGC
This sequence comes from Sulfitobacter geojensis, assembly GCF_000622325.1. NCBI lineage: Bacteria > Pseudomonadati > Pseudomonadota > Alphaproteobacteria > Rhodobacterales > Roseobacteraceae > Sulfitobacter > Sulfitobacter geojensis. Next base: position 2,331,166 of record NZ_JASE01000005.1, on the reverse strand, counting down.
ATGACCGGCAAGTGGCTGGCGGGATCGGGACACATGATCTGGATCGGTGACCGCACACGCCAGCCCGATGGTGCGCATGTTGAATTTGCATCCGGCGTGATGAACCCGATTGGCCTGAAATGTGGTCCGACGATGACCGCCGAAGACCTGAAGCTTTTGATGGCCAAACTGAACCCGGAAAACGAAGAGGGGCGTTTGACCCTGATTGCGCGCTTTGGGGCAGGGTCAGTGGGTGAACACCTGCCACGGCTGATCAAGACGGTTCAGGAAGAGGGCGCAAATGTTGTCTGGACCTGCGACGCCATGCACGGCAATACGATCAAATCCTCGTCTGGCTACAAGACGCGGCCTTTTGAATCCGTACTGCGCGAAGTGCGCGAGTTCTTTGGCGTGCATGCCGCTGAGGGCACCGTGCCCGGTGGTGTGCATTTCGAGATGACCGGTCAGGACGTCACCGAATGTACCGGTGGTGTACGTGCGGTGTCTGATGAGGACCTTTCAGATCGCTATCACACTGCATGCGATCCGCGTCTGAATGCCAGCCAATCCCTTGAACTGGCCTTTCTCGTCGCAGAGGAGCTGAGCGCGCGTCGCAATCAGCAGCGCACGCAAGCCGCCGGATAACACTATATTGACTTTAAACAGAAAAGCCGCCGAAGGAGACTTCGGCGGCTTTTTTCGTTTTATTTTATCTGGCGGCCAAACGACTGTCAGTCGTCTGATTTGACCAGCCGCAGATAAGGCGGTCGGAGTTTGCCCGATTTTTTCCTATCCGATCCTTGCGCATCTGGTTTATTCGCTTCCGGCTTGCGCGCCTTTGGCTGGCCGATAAAGGGCCGTTTCTCTTCCGCGACCCCTGCGGGTTTGCGCAGGTCCGCATGCGCTTGGGCCGGTTTCGCGGCAGGGGCGGGCGGCGGTACCGGTGCAGGCATGGGCGGTTGACCGGTCACGATATGCAACACTTCTTTGGTCAATATGTCGAAGCGACGCGGCGCTGGTCCTATTTCGCCTTTGCTGACAAATCCGCCAAGCACGCGGCTGACATCACCCAGATCACTTTTCAAAGGCAGCAAGATCATCCGCGCCTCCAAGGCCGGACGCGTGCCAGACGCTGGCGAGGTCAGGCGCAGGGTGCTGATGGCCGGTGTCTGGAAAACCACTTCAAGCAGGTCGGAAACGGTAGGGCGTGCTGCGGGGGTGAAAAATGACGTGAGCGGCATGCCGCGTACTTCCATCCCCATCAGGTCGTTCAGATGACTCCCCGCAATGCGCAGACGGGCGATGCCGGGGGCGATCCGTTCAAGGATAAAGGCGTTTTCAAGGGCCTGTTCGATCCCGCGCGGATCAATATCCGATCGTTTGGGAATAAGATGGGTGCCGCGTATGGCTTCCCAATAGGATTCGATCTGCGCAATTGCGCTATATCCGGTGTCCGGCTGGTAATGTGTCATTGCAACGACATTCTGCGCCTTATGTGGTGACTTGTCCATGAGCCTTGATCCGAGCCTTTCGCCAGCGACAAAGGCCATGCGCCCCGTCATTGGTCGTCACGCCGATCCCGCATCTTGCACTGCACCCAAGCAGCTATGTGTTTGAAACCTTAATATCATCGTTTTGAGGCAATTGTGCTGAATTCTTTACTTCTGGTTAACGCTGCATCGGCGGCAAAGGCTTGCCCCTTGGGGGTGTTTCGACCTATTGCACATCCACCTTACGACAACTTGTGACCAAGGCTGCACAGCCCATGGGAAAGGACGCGCATGATCAGATCAATGACCGGTTTTGCATCCGCCAGCGGCGCAGAGGCGCCGTTCAGCTGGAGCTGGGAGCTGCGTAGCGTCAACGGACGCGGCCTTGACCTGCGGCTGCGGGTGCCTGATTGGGTCGACGGGTTGGAAGCAGGATTGCGCAAAAAGCTCACCGGTGCTGCAGCGCGGGGCAATATCACCTGCAATCTGCGCCTGAACCGCGATGAAGCGGGCGGCGCGCTGGAAGTCAACGCCGCGCAGCTGGAAACCGTTCTGAACGCGCTGCACCAGATCGAAGAGCGCGCGATGGAGGCGGGGGTTTCATTGGCACCGTCCAAGGCCACCGACATCGTGACCATGCGCGGCGTTCTTGAACAGGCAAGATTTGAAGATGATGCCGATGCGCTCTGCAAGGTTCTTCTGGCCGATTTCGACGCGGTATTGGCAGATTTCAGCATCATGCGCGCACAGGAAGGCGCAGCCCTTGCGCAGGTTTTGACCGGTCAACTTGACGAGATCGAACGCCTGACCGGGCAGGCTGCCAGCCTGATGCAGGATCGCCAGACCGAGATGGCTGAAAATCTGCGCAACACGCTGGCCCGGATTCTGGAAAATACCGAAGCTGTTGACGCGGACCGCGTGGCGCAGGAACTGGCGCTGATCGCTGTCAAAACGGACATCACCGAAGAAATCGACCGCCTGAAAGCGCATGTTGTCGCGGCGCGGGCGCTGTTGGCCGAGGGCGGGGCAACGGGCCGGAAGCTGGATTTCCTGACGCAGGAATTCAACCGCGAGGCAAACACCCTGTGTTCCAAGGCGCAGATGAAAGAACTGACAACGATCGGTCTGGCGCTGAAAGCGGTCGTCGACCAGATGCGCGAACAAGTTCAGAATGTGGAGTAGAAGATGAGCCGTGAAACCCCAGAACGCCGCGGCCTTTTGATCATCCTCAGCTCGCCTTCGGGTGCGGGGAAATCGACTTTGGCCAAACGATTGATGGAGTGGGACCCGTCGCTGGAGTTTTCTGTCTCGGCCACGACGCGCCCGCCCCGTAGTGGCGAAGTTGACAAGAAAGATTACTATTTTGTCACCCAGGAAGACTTCAGACGGTGGGTAACCGAAGGCGAGATGCTGGAACACGCCCATGTTTTCGGAAATAACTACGGATCGCCGAAATCCCCCGTTGAAGAGGCCATTTCAGCAGGCAAAGATGTGTTGTTCGATATCGACTGGCAGGGGGCCCAGCAGATCAAAACATCCTCGCTCAGCTCCCATACTCTTTCAATATTTATCCTTCCCCCTTCCATTGCAGAGTTGAAGCGCCGGTTGGTCAGCAGGGGGCAAGATACCCCGGAAACCATCACAAAACGCATGCGAAAGAGCTGGGATGAAATCAGCCACTGGGATGGCTACGACTATGTCCTGATCAACGACAATCTGGACGAAACTGAGGCCAAATTGAAAACCATCATAGAAGCAGAACGCATGCGTGTGGTACAGCAACCCCGTCTCAAGGACCGCGTGCGCCAACTACAAACCGAATTCGAGGAAGACACATGACCCTTTACGCTTTGGCCGATATCACCCCGACCGTGGACGCAGACGCGTGGGTGGCACCCGATGCCAATGTGATTGGAAATGTCGTGCTTGAGTCTGGATCGTCGGTCTGGTTCGGATCAACCTTACGCGGTGACAACGAAGTGATCCACGTCGGCAAAGGCAGCAATGTTCAGGAAAACTGCGTATTTCACACCGACCCCGGATGTCCCTTGACCATCGGGCAGGACTGCACCATCGGTCACAAGGTTATGCTGCACGGCTGTACGATTGGCGATAACTCCCTGATCGGGATGGGGGCTACGGTGCTGAACGGGGCCAAGATCGGAAAAAACTGCCTGATCGGGGCAGGGGCGCTGATCACGGAAAACAAGGTTATTCCTGACGGGTCATTGGTGATGGGCGTGCCGGGCAAAGTGGTGCGCGCCCTTGATGACGCAGCAATTGCGGGTTTGACTGCCTCCGCGCGGCATTATTCGGCAAATGCCGCCCGCTTTCGCGATGGTTTGAAAGAAGTCTGATCCTTTTCCTCACGCCTGCGCTGCAAGCGCAGGTGAACGGGGAGAATATAGCGCGCCTACCGATGCCCCCGCTGTCGGTCAAATCGCGTGGAAAAGGGGGCAGCCGCCCCGCCCGAGTTTAAACGAATTTACCTTCGGTTGCTGGGGTGTTTTTACCTATCCTTCATCCTTTTGTCAGAGCAAGGACAGATCAGTCTGCGGGTGTCAGTGACGGCGCAACCTGTGAGGCAAGGGGCGCAAGGACCAAGGGATGCAGGACCAGATATTAGATTTCGGTGCCGATATGCTGCACCGCTCTACCCGTAAAAGGGTTGTAATCGTTGACGATTCTCGCAGCATCAGGCGTTGGCTACGTATGGTCATCGAAGAAGACCCGCGTCTTGTCGTGGTGGGAGAGGCCGGTTGCGCCCTCACCGCGCGGCAAGTCATCAAGGACACGGACCCCAATGTTGTAACGCTTGATATCGAAATGCCTGGAATGAATGGTCTGGAGTTCCTCAAAAAACTGATGGCATTGCGGCCGATGCCGGTTGTCATGATTTCCGGTACCACCAAGCGCAATTCCAATGCGGCAATCACGGCCCTGACATCCGGTGCGGTGGATTGCATTCTTAAACCGACAAGCGCCCCTGACGCCACAACCCATCGTGACATCTGCCGCCGGGTTTTTGCTGCGGCTTGCAGTACGATCCATGTCGACCTTGCGCCGGCACACCCTTCGTCAGCTCATGTTGCGCAGCCTTCGGATCAGCAAATGCCGTTGATCCTGATCGGTGCTTCGACCGGTGGCGTTGCGGCACTTGAACATATGTTGGCCGCGCTGCACACAGCTGGGCCTCCCGTGGTGATCGTTCAACATATGCCGGGACCGTTTCTGGTAAGTTTTTCAAATCGCTTGAACAAGGCGCTGCTGCAAGACGTGGCGGTTGCACAGGAAGGTGAGGCGTTACAGGCTGGGCAGGTTCGTCTGGCACCTGCCCAGGGCCAGCACACAGAAATCCGGCGGCATGACGGACGATGGAGCTGTGCTCTTGTGTCGCGAGACACAGGGTCGGAACACTGCCCGTCGGTGGGCGTGCTGTTCAGCTCGGCGCAAAAATACAGCCCCGACATCATCGCAGTGATCCTGACGGGGTTGGGACGTGATGGTGCGGATGGTCTGTTGCAACTGCATGAAGGCGGGGCACAGACCATCGGTCAGGACGAGAAAAGCTGTGTTGTCTATGGCATGCCGCGTGCTGCTTTCGAGATGGGGGCCGTTCGCCAACAACTGCCCTTGGACAAAATCGCAGATGGGATAAATCATGCGGTCAGACGTCACGCCGGGGCGAAAAATGGGCAGATTATACAATGAGTAAATTCGTCATCACCCAAGGAGAGTTCAAAACCTCGGCGGACCCAGACACGACGATCTCGACCCTTCTGGGGTCCTGTGTCGCATGTTGCCTGTGGGATCCAATCGCGGCTGTGGGCGGCATGAACCATATTCTGCTCGCCTCCACTACACGCAACGCTGCAAAAAGTGATCTGGCCGGTGTGAATGCGATGGAGCTCTTGATCAATGATCTGTTGAAATTGGGGGCGAGCCGCGGACGTCTGTTGGCTAAAGCGTTTGGCGGTGCCCAGATGATCAAAGGGCTATCGGAAATCGGGCCATCCAATTGCGCCTTTGCAATGAACTTCCTTGAAATGGAAAACATTACCTGTGTGTCCAGCTCCCTTGGCGGAATGCTGTCGCGCAACGTCGTGTTTACCCCGACCACAGGTGCAGTTCGGGTCAAAACCCATCAAAGCACAGAGGTGGAAATTGCGATCCCAGCGACACCTCCGGCACCAGCTTGCGGCAATGACCTTGAACTGTTTTGAGGTGTGTGTTGGGCTAATAGCCCGCGACGGACAGCATTGCGCGAACCAAACCGGCAGAAGCTCTTGAAAACGCAGGGAGGCGGGAACCGGTTTCCAACTCTGATAACGCAGCGCGTTTGACGTTCTGCGAAGTCTTGGTTGGGCTATGGGTGTCGAGCTTCTACTGCAAGCTTAAGGGCTGAAAGCTTGGCCGGTTCCACAACGAAAACTGTATTAGAACAGGTCTACGTCACCCATAACATGTTCTTGCGGCAGCAATTCGGCGCTGCCGGATCCGTCGTCGTTGATCAACGCCTTCGTTACATCAAGGCGCACCATGTTCGCAAGATTGCGATCCAGCGTCCCGTCATGGGTCTTCGACAGAAAATGCAGCAATAAGGCTAAATCTTCCGTTGATTGACGCAGAAAGTCGAGGCGCTGAAGGCGCATGATCGTCTGTGCACCTTCAGCGGTAGTCCGGCCGAATGCATCGCCGAGTGTCTGTTCGATCCGGTGCACCTCTGTCGCCAATCCGTCCATATGGTTGGAGAGGCGGGCCAGCAAATCAGACAAAGACAGGTTTTCGGCCTGCACAGTTTTCACAGGCGGCCCACAACTGTTTCAATGCAATTGCGCAGATCATCGGGTTGGAACGGTTTTTTGAGATAATTATTCATCCCCAACTTCTTACCATGGTCAATAATCTGTTGTTCAGCGCGACCGGTAATGAGAATAAAACCAACGCCCTTTGTCTTGGGAGAAGCACGCAGATAGTGCAGCATCTGGAGTCCGTCCATCTCCGGCATGTTGTAATCCGAGATGACCAGATGCGCAGGTTTAGTTGCCAGAATCTGTAGCGCCTGTTTGCCGTTTTCTGCCGTGGCCACATTGCGGACGCCGAAAGCGTCCAGCGCTTGTGTGATCAGCCCCCGGCTTGTTGACATGTCATCAACTACCATAATCCGAATTTGATCGCGCAATGCCATTATGTTCGTCCTTCGTGAGTGTTTTTATCGTTTTGTCGACCGGAAAGGTCAGCGCGTGGTGGGCCGATAAGTCGTTGGGCCGGTGCAGGAAAATCCGAATTTCGCAGGATCAGCGATCCTTTCGGAATGTCCCAAGAATAAGACGCCGTCGGATGCCAGGGTGGCGTGGAAATGGGGCCAAAGATCCTCTTGGGTTTTCAAATCAAAATAGATCACGACATTTCGGCACAGGATCACGTCGAATTTCTTTTTCATGGGCCAGCGAGAGAGCAGGTTCAGTTCATTATAACGGATCATGTTTTTCAGATCATTTCGGGCCGTAAAGTGTGCACCAGCGGTGGGGCCTTCAACCTGCTCAAAATATTTACTCATCAATCCTTTGGAGACGCCCCCCAGCAGTCGCTGCGGATACACGGCCTGCCGCGCAAAACGGATAACTTCGGGATCAATATCGGTCCCTAGGATCCGCACATCCAACTTGGCAATATCCGGTACATGTTCAGTCAGTGTCATAGCCGCGGACAGGGCTTCTTGGCCGTTCGAACAGCCGGCAGACCAGATCCGCATAGACCCACCCGCGCGCAGCCGCGGCAAACAGCGGTCCACTTCGGTTTTCAAAATATCGAAATGATGCTCTTCCCGAAAGAAATGCGATACGTTTGTCGTGAGCGCGGAAATTAGATGCTGTCGTTCTGTTGAACCTTCCTCTGATTCGATCAATGCGCAGTAAGACGGGAAATCTGCCAATCCCAGATCGCGCAAACGGTGGCGCAATCGCGACTGGATCATCGAACTTTTTTCTTCGACAAGGGTCAGCCCGCTTTCGCGATACGCCAACGCAGCGATCGCGCGAAAGCTCGCAGTGTCGAGATTGGCAATATGTTGCCTGCGTGCCGTCATGCAGCAGCACTTTCGAACGAATTGATTGTCATTGGCAGGTTCAGAACGCGGATCATTCGTTCGTCGATCAGGGTCAGGGCACTGACCACGCCGTCGGCTGTATTCGCGGCAAGTTCTGGCGGTGGCTGTAGATCGTCTTCTGTGACGGCGACAATGTCGGATACCGCATCGACCAAAAGCCCGGTCATCGTGTCCTCGAACTTCACGACAATAATCACACTGCGTTCGTTCTGTTCCCGCTCAGCCATGCCCAACCGAGAGGCAAGGTCCATCACGGGCAAAACGGTGCCACGTAGGTTGATCACGCCCTTCATATATTGGGGCGCATGGGGCAATGGTGTTGCGTGGGTCCAGCCCCTAATTTCCCGCACAGACATAATATCCAGCGCATATTCTTGCTCTGCCAACCTAAATGTCAGAAGTTCGATTGTCGTGTTGCCCACGGTGTCGGTCATGCTGAAAGCCCCAATTGTTGTGCCGGTTGCAAGGGCGTTTGCGCCGAGCCCGGGGTGGATATGATGTCGGTGGGATCAAGGATCAGGGCGATCTGGCCGTCTCCAAGAATGGTTGCAGCGGCGATGCCGGGAGCGCGATAAAAACTCTCGTCCAACCCTTTGATCACGACTTGCCGCTGGTCGATAATGTTGTCGATCACCAATGCTGCGCAGCTGCCGTCTTCTTGTGCGATCAGCAAGACAACGTAGCCCTCAAAGCTGTCCAGTCGCGGGCGATAGCCGAGCGCGGCACCTAGGTCGAAAAGAGGCACAAATCCACTGCGCACTTCGATGACATTTCGACCGGGGCGCACCATTTGAACGTCATCCGGTCCCAAGGTCAGGGTTTCGATCACCAAGTTCAGCGGCAAAACCAGCGTTTCGCCCGCGACCTTGATCACCATACCGTCCAGAACGGCCAATGTGAGAGGGAGCGAGATTGAAAAAGTCGTGCCTTCGCCCGGACTAGAGGTGATGGTAATCCGCCCGCCCAGCGCTTGAATTGCCGTACGCACAACGTCCATCCCAACACCGCGCCCCGACAGATCGGAGACCACTGACGCTGTCGAAAATCCTGGCAAGAACAGCAGGTTGTCGATTTCGGTGTCGCTAAGGGATACATCGGCAGGTACCAAACCCTTGTCGATGGCGATTTGCAGAACTCTGGGTCGGTTGATACCCGCGCCATCGTCGGCCACTTCGATAACCACGCGGCCTGAACGGTGCGCTGCCGTTAGATTGACCCGACCCTGCGCCGGTTTGCCGGCAGCAAGTCGTTGTTCAGGATTTTCCAGCCCGTGATCAACAGCATTGCGGATCATATGGGTCAGTGGATCTGCCAACCGTTCGATGACCGTTTTGTCAACTTCGGTGCCTTCACCGAAGACGTGGAGCCGGACGTCTTTCCCGACAGCTGCCGAAGACTCACGAACAATGCGCGACATACGCTGAAACAGGGATTTTACCGGTTGGGCGCGGATCATCATGACGCTGTCTTGAATATCCCGCGTCAGCCGTTGGAACTCCTCCAATCCGCTCATCGCGTCGGAATGCGGGGAGAGACCGGATTTCTCAAGGCTTTGGCTGAGCATGGCCTGATTGATCACCAGTTCGCCCACCAAATTGACCAGCCGCTCGATGCGGTCAAGGTCCACCCGGACGACCGATTTAGCCTGTGCGCTACCTTGCGACTTTGCTGGTTTATCTGCGGGCTTTGGTGCTTCTGCTGGGGTTTTTGGGATGTTCGGCGCAGGCGATGTGGCAACGCCCACTGCTGGCGAGTCATCCGCGTCGAGAGGGAGCGGCGGCGCTTGGGGGACGGCGGGTCCTTCGACGGCCTCTGGCTCGGATCGTTCGGGTAACTCTTCGACGGTGGGCAAATGCGCGGTGGCTTCGACCGCTCGCGTGATATCAAGTTGGCAAAGCCCTTCGACGAATTCGAAAACCGACCTGATTTCGCTTTCTTCCACGTCGCTGTGCAGGGTCACCGTCCAGCTGAGGTGCGGAATATCGGGTGTAACTTTTGACAGTTCGGGAAGGGCTGTGGCGTCGCAATGCGCCGACATTTCCCCAAGTTCCATTAGATTACGCAGGAGCAGAGCCGGTTCGTTCCCGGTATCAAACAGTTCGGCTTGGGGCGTGAAAACAATCCGGTAAGGTGTCATCGATGCAGGAGGTGGGCTGCTGAAATCCGGTGGCGGGGGCAAGTTGTCTAGATCCGGCAGAGCAGCGGCGGGGTCCGCCCCGTCCTCTTCAGCGTCAAAATCGAAGGACAGACCCATCGGTTGAAAATCGATGTTCTCTTCTTCTTCCTCTTGGGGCGCATCGCCCAGAAAGGCGTCCAAATCAACCAGAAGGCGCGCGGTTTCGTCATCTGGCAGGTCTTCGCCATCACGGCTGATCCGTACCAGATCGGACAGGTGATCGGCAGCTTGAAAAAATACCTTCAGCGCATCAGATTCGACGGTCAATCGGCCGGCGCGTACCTCGTCGAGAACCGTTTCGTACCTGTGGGCAAATCGCACCAACCCTTCCAGCCCAAAAGCACCAGCCCCCCCCTTGATCGAATGTACCGCGCGAAAGACAACGTTGATCGTTTCCAGATCATCGCCGCCTTCCTCGTCCATGGTTTGAAGCCCGTCCTGCAGTGCTTCGAGCAATTCCTCACATTCAATAAAGAAGGAGGCGCGTATTTCTGCCATCGGGTCATTGTCGGTGCTCATGGGAAGAATCCTTTATCCGGCAACCATCTGAAGGGCTTTGACAAGCTTTGCGGGATCGAACGGTTTCACGATCCAGCCGGTGGCCCCTGCGGCACGGGCGCGGGCCTTGAGTTCGGGAGCCGCTTCTGTGGTGAGTACAAGAATGGGGGTCGAACGATGTTTGTCCTGATCGCGCACGGCGTCGATAAAGCCGAAGCCGTCCATGCGTGGCATGTTAATATCGGTAATGATCGCGTCGGGTTCGATGCCGTCCAATACCTCGATCCCGTGGATCCCATCGTCCGCAGTATGGACGGTAAACCCAGAGGGAAGCAGGGCAAGTTTGATCATGTCGCGCATGGTTCGGCTATCATCAACGGCCAGTATTTGAAGGGTCATATGTTGCCTTCCGCAAGGGTTTCGGGGGTAAAACCCATGCTGGTCAGCTGTACCAAGACGGGATCGCAGACATTAATGATGTCAAATCGGGTTTGTTGTTGGCGTGCCTCGCGCGCGGCGGCCAGACAGGTTTGTACACATAACGCCCCGAACAGGGTTACTTTTTCGCAGTCAAGCACGATGTCCTGTCCTTTGCGCGCTGTAAGTTCCGCGTGAAACGCAGCAGCGGCTGTGACATCCAGCTTGCCAGTCAGTGCAAGCGTTTCACTCATAAGAAAACCGGTTTGGCAAAGGTCGGGCAGGGATCATCACAGCGCTCCACATCTTTTGAATGAAGTGGTTTTAGAGTGCGGTCCGTTAATTCCGCGTTACCAGATGGGCGGGGAACGGAATTTCTGTGAAGTTCATATGGCAAAACGCAAAAGGCCCCGACGTGATGTCAGGGCCTTTGCATTAAAATATGCGTGGTCGGGTTGGTTCAACCGCGGCGGCGACCCCCTACACGACCTGCGCGACCGCGGCCTTCCTGGCCGGCCTTGGGGGCTACCTTGTTGAATTTAATCCAGTCGCCGCCGTGCGGATCACGATCGAACAGGAAATTTGCCGCGCGGATGGCTTCCATTTCCTTGCCCGGCCGCGGCTGGGTCGATCCCATGCCGAAGAGCTGCACAAAAGCTTCGTCGTCCATTCCTTCGGGCAGGACTACGCCCAGCGCTTCCAACTCGGCCTTTTTCTCGGCGATTTTTTTGGCATTCACCGGAAGGGCGACAGGGTTCATGATGGCAGAGGTCATGCCAGCCCCCATCGCCATAGGCAGAAACGCATTGTTGATGCCGTGACGGTTGGGCAATCCGAAGCTGATGTTGGATGCGCCACAAGTCGTGTTCACGCCCAGTTCCTCGCGCAGCCGCCTTACAAGGGTAAAGACCTGATGGCCTGCGGTTGCCATGGCCCCGATGGGCATGACCAATGGATCTACCACGATATCATGCGCAGGAATGCCGAAATCAGCGGCCCGTTCCACAATCAGCTTGGCCACGGCAAAGCGCACGTCGGGATCTTCGGAAATGCCTGTGTCATCGTTTGAAATCGCCACGACCGGTACATTGTACTTTTTCACCAGCGGCAGAACCAGTTCCAGCCGTTCCTCTTCACCGGTGACGGAATTCAGCAGTGGGCGGCCTTCACAAGCCTGCAATCCCGCTTCCAATGCACCGGGAACAGAACTGTCGATGCACAGTGGCGTGTCTGTCACGGCCTGTACCCGTTTGATCATTTCAGGCATCAGCATGGGTTCGACAAAGTTATTGTCAGCATACCGTGGATCTTCGGCCATTTTGTTGGAAAACACCGCGCCGGAGTTCACGTCCAGCACCGTGGCCCCCGCATTGGCCTGCGCTATTGCGTCAAACTCGACCCGACTGAAATCATCACGCTCCAGCTCTTCCGCCAATATCTTGCGGCCCGTCGGGTTGATCCGCTCGCCGATGACGCAGAAGGGTTCATCAAAGCCGATAACGGCGGTTTTGGTTTTGGATTCGATGATGGTACGGGTCATTCAGGTGTCCTTGGACAAGAGAGAGGTTTAAACGGAAGTGTTGGCGGGGACGGCAGAGGATCCACCGTTTTCAATCGCCCAACTGGCGTTGGTCTTGATCCCGCCCAGCGGGAAGAAATGCACGTGAGAGATATTGAAATCGGGGTTGGCGGCCTTGTGCAGGGCCAGTTCGTTGATCACATCCGTGGGTTCGTACGGCAACAGCAGTTTGGTCACATCCATCGCGCGCTTTTGCAGTACCTTCAGCGAGGGACCGACACCGCAAGCGATGGCGAATTTAATAAGGGTTTGCAGCTTGGCCGGGCCCGCGATGCCGATATGCACGGGCAGGGTGATGCCAGCCTCGCGCAGGCTATCTGCCCAGGCGATGATCGGTTTGGCGTCAAATGCGAACTGCGTGGCGATGGCCATTTTTGCATCCGTGCGGGTCTGGAAGTCATTCTTCCACTTTAACGCGGCATCCACGCCAGCGGTGCCAGTGGCATCAATATCGCGGTTGCCTTCGGGGTGGCCTGCCACATGCAGACGCTCAAAGCCTGCGGCGTCAAACAGCCCGGTTTCCATCAACTGCATGCTGTCGCTGAAATCACCGTGAGGGGTGGTCACACCGCCGGCCAGCAGCAACGCCTGTTTCACATCCGCTTCGCCCTGATACATGGCAATCCAGTTGGCCAGCGTGGCGCGGTCCTTGATGATGCGCGCGGGGAAATGCGGCATAACCTTATACCCGTCCGCGTTCAGTCGTTTGGCTGTGGCGACCATATCCTCGATCGGGGTGCCCTCAATATGGGCGACATAGACGCGGGTTTCGGCCGGCAAAAGGGCGGTGAAATCCTCGACCTTTTCGGCGGTGCGCGGCATCACCTCGATTGAATAGTCCCGCAAAAGGGCTTCGACTTCGGCGGTGGGCGTGTTTGCAGGGGCTTCTTTGCGGCGGAAATTCAGCAATGCCATGATTTTATCCTTCAACATGCGGGGATCAGATCCATTCGGGGTTCAAGCCCCCTGAGCTTTTACACGCCTCCGGCGCGACCTTCGTTATCAATCAACGCCTTAAGGCGTTCCTTGTCATATTCGGTATCGATCCGTGCGGCTTGGGCGTCAGCCACAGCATCTGCATCGCCTTCAACGCTGAACGGTTCCGCCTTGCGCCAGTCCGCCATATAGGCGTCGCTGTCTTCGGCACCGATGCGCATCGCGACGCGGTCAATCGCCTGCTCAAATCGTTCCGGCAGCGGGCGCTTTGATCCGCGACGGCCTTTACCCACAATCACCTGCGCGGGAATATCGCGCCAGTACACTATTGTTACGTCCACCATCGGCTGATTCCTCTTGCAGTCTTTCATCGGTCTAAACGTAACGGCCTGTCTGTCAGCGCCGTTTTTCGACTTCACATGCGCATTCCGCGACCCCTGCGCAAATGCACGCCCTTTCTATCCCTGCGGCGACCAGAGGACGAGGGGGCAGTGGCCCCATAATATTCATGTTCATCGTGAGGTGCCGCTAAAAGCGGATGTGCCGGAATTATGCGATCTTGCTGCCTTGGCGCTTGCGCGGAACCTTTTGCGGGACTACTTTGAAGGTAACTCGAAATGAAAGGCGCGAACCATGGCGCCACAGCGTCCCAAAGGTGCGGGCGCGCTCGATAAGGACATACAGTCGGCTCTGAGCCCCGTGCCAGTTTCGCCCAGATCGTCCGAGCTATACGCGGCCCTTGATCTGGGCACAAATAGCTGCCGCATGTTGATCGCCCAGCCGAAAGGCAGCGGTTTTCACGTGGTAGACAGCTTCTCGAAATCCGTCCAATTGGGGGCGGGGCTTGAGAAATCCGGGCGTTTGTCGCGCGGATCCATGGCGCGTACCATACAGGCATTGCGTATCTGTCAGCAGAAACTGCGCCGCAACAAGGTCAGGCGTATGCGACTGGTTGCGACCGAAGCCTGCCGTCGTGCCCTGAACGGTGCCGATTTCATGCGCCGCATCCAACGCGAAACCGGGCTGGTGCTGGATATCATCAAGCCCGAAGAAGAAGCCCAGCTTGCGGTTATTTCCTGCGCGCCACTGGTCAATCACAAAACGGAAAACCTGCTGGTGGTGGATATCGGTGGCGGATCGACCGAACTGGTATGGATCGACATCTCGAAGGTGCCGAAAAAGGACCGCGCGCAAAGCATTATGCGACTGCATTCGGGGTTCCATCAAGCCAAGAGCGATATCCCTGCGGCCAAGGTGGTGGACTGGATCTCTGTACCTCTGGGCGTGGCGACCTTGCGGGACCAGTTCGTGGACGTGGACGACGACGCCGCCCGCTTTGCCCTGATGAGTTGGTTCTTTGAGGAAAATTTGCAAGATTTCACACCTTATCAATCTGCCCAGCCGCAAGAACGGTTCCAGATTGTCGGTACGTCAGGCACCGTGACGACAGTTGCAGCTAGCCATTTGGGATTGCGCCGCTATGACCGTACCAAAATCGACGGGCTGCGCATGACATCGGCGCAGATCGACAAGGTGATCCACTCCTATCTGGCGATGGGACCGGCGGGACGGCGTTCTGATCCTCGGATCGGATCGGACCGTGCGGCATTGATCATGTCGGGGGCGGCAATTCTGCAAGCGTTGATGCGCTGCTGGCCGACCGACCGGTTAAGTGTGGCGGATCGTGGTCTGCGCGAAGGATTGTTGTACGCTCAGATGTCGGCGGATGGCGTATTGGAAGAAGGAACATATTGAGATGGCCAAGACACCAACAGGCAGTGGCGGCGGCGCGGGCAAGACCCCGACGGGCAAGAAGACACCGACCGGCAAGAACACATCAGGGCGCGGACAGCGCGACCTGAAGGTCAAGGTCAAGTCGGCGCGCGGGCGCACGACAAGTTCAACCCGCTGGCTGCAACGCCAGTTGAACGATCCTTATGTGAAACGCGCACAGGCCGAAGGCTATCGCGGACGTGCGGCCTATAAGATCATGGAACTGGACGACAAGTTTCGCTTTCTTGTGCCCGGTGCCCGCATTGTCGACCTTGGTGCCGCCCCCGGGGGCTGGTGTCAGGTGGCGGTCAAACGTTCGAACGTCTTGGGCGAACGCGGTGGCAAGGCAGTCGGCACGATCCTTGGGGTCGATTTGCAGGTGATGGAGCCGATTGCGGGCTGTGAGCTGCACGTGCTGGATTTTATGGACGAAGGGGCGGACGATCAGGTCAAGGAATGGCTTGGCGGCAAGGCGGATGTCGTGATGTCGGATATGGCGGCCTCGTCATCGGGGCATAAAAAGACCGATCACCTCAAGATCATGGCGCTTTGCGAGGCGGCAGCCTATTTCGCGTTTGACGTATTGGAAGAAGGCGGCACTTTTGTTGCCAAGGTTCTTGCGGGCGGTGCCGAGGCGGAATTGCAAAAACTGCTCAAGCAGCGGTTCACCAAGGTCCATAATATGAAACCCCCCGCCAGCAGGTCGGATAGTTCCGAAAAGTTTGTGGTGGCCTTGGGGTTCAAGGGGGACAGCGGGTCTGCGCAAGACGAGCGGTTTTGATACCATTTATCTTGTATTGAGAATGTTTCACTGCGTTTCAAATTGAGCGGAAATTTTCACCTAACGAATTGAAATTCGGATTAGGTGAAACATCTTTTTTCATTAATTATCAATGCATTGAAAATCGATCTTAACAAGTGGTTAACTCTGTGTTTCACGCAGAGTTAACCGCCTGTTCCTAATCTGAGATCACATGCGGCTGCTGTCCGCTTTCTCTTTTCAGATCAAAGGAACAGACATGTTTAGATCGACGCTCTTCGCCCTCGGCGTACTTGCATCCCCCATGGCACAGGCCGCCGAAGTGCCGCCGGCGATGTCCCAGTATATCTATGATGATCTTATGAAATGGGTGAATGACGCGCAGATCGTTCAAGCCATAAACGCGCAAAACAATCTGACTGACGGTCTGACCGAAGCGGACATCATCGCAAGGGACGAAATCTGGCGGGCCGAAATTAGTGCGGACGATTCCCCGCTGATAAACGAGGTGGTGAACGCGCCGCTCTCCAATTTCCTGCGGGACCATATGGGCAAATCGGCGGGACGGATTACCGAGGTTTTTGTCATGGACCATCACGGACTGAATGTCGCGTCGAGTGGGATCACATCCGACTATTGGCAGGGCGATGAAGCCAAGTTCAAACAGACCTACGCAAAAGGTGCAGGTTCGGTTTTTGTTGATGATATTGATCTAGATGAAAGCACGCAGACCTATCAGGGGCAGGTTTCATTTGCGGTGACCGACCCTCAAACCGGTGTGGTGATTGGCGCAATCACCGTCGGTCTTAACGCAAGCACGTTCTTTTGACCTGAATTCGCCTTTTGGATTGTTTGGGGCAATACCGGTGTAGATCAACGGTATTGCCCGCGCGTCAAATCCTGAACCCGTGCGTAGGCATCGGGCAGGGAGGTGCCCTTAACGGTCGGAGCACCCTTTTGTGCCGGGATAGCACGTGGGCACTGCAGAGCGGTGACGTATCACGCGGCGCGGCTTCACGACGCGCTTTTTTTGCGGGTGTTTCAACATCTGTTGATAAGTCACCGCACGATTGGGCGACCCACAGCTGATTTCGCCCGAGATCGTCACCGGCTGAAGGCCGGCAGGGCAATAGTTCTTCTTTGATGGCACCGGATATGTGTTGGTTCGTGTCGGCGGTACCATGACGGGCGTTTTGGTTTTTGTTGTGCGCTCGGGTGTTTTGTTGCGATCACCGGGATCCTTGTCTTCACCCTGAAAGGTTTTGTCGCTGTCCTCGAATTCCTCTTCCGGCGGCTCAGGTGTCGGCGGCTCGGGCGTCGGTGGTTCTGGGGCAGGTGGCTCTGGCGTTGGCGGTTCGGGCACTTCCGGTTGTTCGACGGGATCGCTGTCGACCACATCTTCCGGACCGATTGCAGCCGCAGAAAAGGGCAGGGTGCATAGCAGGCTTATAAGCCCGATGGAAACCGTGCGGGGGAATAAATACATAAGGAATCTCGCGTTTTTATCTGCTCGTTTATGATCAATTGATGCCCCTTGCGGGGTAATTTGTCCAGAAATCTTCCTGATCTCCGTGATTTTTCAGCCAAAATTTCCCAATAGCTACCCTATAGGTTGAGGTTGGTTGGGGAACACCATCTATATTTGGCTGCTTTACATAGGCAGCCACTTGACAAGACCCGCATATTCGCCCCGCCGGCTTGCGCCCCGTCAGTCCCCGCGGTGCGCATCCTCAGATCGCGTGGCGATAGGCTGCGGCAGCATTGCATCCTGCTTTAGCGACGACACACCCCGCGAGATAAACCGGGTTGCTGCATCGCCTTCAAGATATCGTGCCGCCGTCGCCGCAGAACGGTTTTGCGTGCCAGCATCGGGCCGCAGATCACCCTGACGCAGCAACTCGAACATCTTTTTATACCTGCTGTTGTGCTCTTGCTCAAATTCATCCATCGTCAATCACTCTTCCTAATTGAGCTATCCGATAAGCGCGCAATATGGCTTGGGCAGGGCGAGGTTCAGGCGATATGGCGGTGCCTTCGCCGCGGCATAACCTCGCGCCCCGATGTTCAACCGGCCACCCCCAGTCGCTTGTGCGCATCTGTTGATGTCCAATCCCTGTCAGTACAACATTTGTAATCCCTGAAATCCCTGAAATACGTCCGAACAGACCCATTACCATCACAGCACTCAACCCGATCAGGATGCCACCGAGTAAAGACGCGCCTTGCGTGAAAGCGGTCACGGCATCCAGTTCGATCCTAGGTTCTTTCGGTCTAATTCAATCGCGTAAGTCTTTAGAGGCGCTGAGTATCTTGGCGCGAGGGGGCCATCTGGCCCGACCCTAACAGAGATCAGGCGTGCGCAGCGTTCGGATAGGGCAACGATGGCGTTTGTAGTTTTTGTTGCTTATAGGCGGGGGCGCGTTACGCAGTAGGTGCAGGCCGCTGTCCTTATCTTTACGAAAGACCACTATGGCCATCTATTTTATCCGGCACGGGCAATCCGAATTCAACACATCATCGGCTTCATGCTCAACAACTGCCAGATTAACCGCTACCGGTAAGTATGATCTGCTCAACCTGCTTTGAACGAGCACCTAAGGGGACACCACATAATGACACGGTTCACTGCGATTATTTTCGATCTGGACGGCACACTCATTCACAGCGCCCCCGATTTGCACTTCGCAGCCAATGAGGCACTGGAAACGATCGGGCGCGGGCCACTTGATCTGGCCACGATCATTTCCTTCATCGGCAATGGCGTGGAAACTTTGGTCAAACGCGCCTTGGCGGCAACGGGCGGTGGCGATGAAGCGCTCGAACGCACGGTTCTGGCATTGTTTTTAGAAGTTTACGCCGAAAACATCACAACGTTGACACGTCCCTATGACGGGGTAATCGCAAGCCTGGAGACATTTCGCAGCGAAGGCATCAAGTTGGGTATATGCACCAACAAGCCAACTGCGCCTGCGCTGGATATCTGCGCGCGGCTTGATCTGACGCAGTATTTCGATGTGATCGTCGGAGCCGAAGCGGGGCGGCCGAAAAAACCTGCGCCCGATATGCTGTTGGCGTGCCTGTCGCAGCTTGGTTGTCCGCGCGAAAAGGCGATTTACGTCGGCGACAGCGCGGTTGACTACCAGACCGCGCGCAACTGTGACGTAACGTTCCGGCTGTTCTCAAGGGGCTACCTGAATGAACCGTTGCCGTTGCTTTCCGCAACAGAACAGTTCGATAACTGGCATCAAAACGGGATCCTCCCCGCATAAACCTATGCCAATAAGGGGTTTATAAATCACAGTGTTACGGCTAGCGTTTCGCTATCTGGGAGGATTCTACATGAAACTTATGAACTCACTTTTGTCTGGCGCCGCCTTGGCGTTCACCATGACCCTTGCGGGTCCCGCAGCAGCACAGGAATGTGAACGCGGTGATCTGGACAAGCGATATTGCGATGTGAACGGCGATCTGATTGCGGATACGCCAACCGATGTCGCGGATCAGGTTGATCCTGACACGCTTGTTTTTGCCTATACACCTGTCGAAGATCCGGCTGTTTACAAGGCCGCATGGTCCGACTTCCTGACCCATCTGGAAAAAGAGACCGGTAAATCCGTGGTGTTTTTCCCTGTGCAGAACAACGCCGCCCAGATCGAGGCGATGCGTTCCGGCCGTCTGCATATCGCGGGTTTCAACACCGGCTCGAACCCGCTGGCTGTGAACTGCGCGGGCTTCAACCCCTTCACCATCATGGCGTCCGAAGACGGCAACTTCGGGTATGAAATGGAAATCATCACATACCCCGGTTCCGGCATCGAAAAAGTCGAGGACATTAAGGGCAAGCAGTTGGCCTTTACTTCGCCCACGTCAAATTCGGGTTTCAAGGCACCGTCCGCGATCCTGAAGGGCGATTTCGACATGCTGCCCGAACGTGATTTCGAGCCTGTTTATTCAGGCAAGCACGACAACTCGATCCTCGGCGTTGCCAACAAAGACTACATGGCGGCCTCTATCGCCAACTCGGTCAAGGCACGTATGCTGAGCCGTGATGTGATTACCGAAGATCAGGTCAAAACGATCTACAAATCGCAAACTTTCCCGACCACGGGTTTCGGCACGGCGCATAATCTTACTCCTGAGCTGAAGGACAAGATCAAGAACGCCTTCTTCAACTTCGAGTGGGAAGGCACGTCGCTTCAGGCCGAGTTTGAAAAGTCGAACGAGGGCCAGTTCCTGCCAATGACCTATCAGGAATTCTGGGAAGTGATCCGCAAGATCGATGCCGCGAACGGTGTCAGCTATTCTTGCGAATAAGCACTGATCGGGCGGGCCTTCGGGCCCGCTTTGATCCATCTGACGACCTTTTCCAATGATAATAATAGAGGCGGGGAAGCTTCATGCTGCGGCTTGAGAAACTTGTTAAGACCTATAAAACCGGCGATCAGGCGTTGCAGGCTGTTGATCTGGAAATTCCCGAAGGGCAGGTGCTGGCGCTGATCGGCCCCTCCGGCGCGGGCAAGTCGACCTTGATCCGTTGTATCAACCGGTTGGTGGAACCGACCTCGGGCAAGGTTCATCTGGGCGATGTCGAACTGACCGGTCTGTCTGCCAGTGGGCTGCGCCGCGAACGTCGCCGTATGGGCATGATATTTCAGGAATATGCGCTGGTTGAGCGGCTGACCGTCATGGAAAACGTCTTGTCCGGCCGGCTGGGTTATGTGGGGTTCTGGCGCAGCTTCCTGCGGCGGTATCCGCAATCCGATGTGGACGAGGCATTCCGCTTGCTGGACCGTGTGGGGCTTGCCCATATGGCAGACAAGCGCGCGGACGAACTGTCCGGCGGACAGCGCCAGCGGGTCGGCATTTGCCGCGCCTTGATCCAGAACCCTGCACTGTTGTTGGTGGATGAGCCGACGGCTTCGCTGGATCCGAAAACATCGCGCCAGATCATGCGCCTGATTTGCGAGCTGTGCAAAGAGCGCGGTTTGGCAGCGATCATCAACATTCACGACGTGGCGCTGGCGCAAATGTTTGTGCAGCGCGTTGTCGGCCTGCAACTGGGGGCGATCAAATTTGACGGGCCGCCAGAGGGTCTGACCCCTGACGTGTTGACCAGCATTTATGGTGCCGAAGATTGGGAAGCGACCATCGAAGCGGTCGACGAAGAAGACGAAGAGGTCACAGAATGAGCGCGACATTCGACGTTCAGACAAAACTGGGCCAACCCTGGAAAAAGCCGCCGTTTGTGCAACGCAGCTGGTTGCGCTGGACGTTGATCATCGGGTTCATCGCCTATCTTATCGCCGCCTACCTCACGGTAGAGGTGAATTGGTCGCGGGTTTATGAAGGTTTGGAGCGGGGCAAAAAGTTCATCCTTGCCTTTACCAATCCCGATTTCGCTACGCGTTCTGGTGATATCTGGGAAGGGATGATCGAAAGCATCGTGATGACGGTTGCGGCATCGGTTGTGGGCATCGCGATTTCCATCCCCATCGCCCTTGGCGCGGCGCGTAATGTGGCACCCTTGCCAGTTTATCTGATCTGCCGGGGCATCATTGCCATCAGCCGTGCCTTGCAGGAAATCATCGTTGCGATCCTGCTGGTTGCGATCTTTGGATTTGGCCCTTTGGCCGGCTTTCTGACGCTTAGTTTTGCGACCATCGGGTTCTTGTCCAAACTCCTGGCCGAAGACATCGAAAGCATGGACCGTGTGCAGGCCGAGGCGATCAAAGCCTCTGGCGCGCGCTGGACACAGTGGATTAACTACGGCGTGCAACCGCAAGTCATGCCGCGATTAATCGGGCTGAGCATCTACCGTCTGGACATCAATTTCCGCGAAAGCGCGATTCTGGGACTGGTTGGTGCAGGCGGCATCGGGGCCACGTTGAACACGGCGTTTGACCGCTATGAATATGACACGGCGGCGGCGATCCTGCTGATCATCATCGTGATTGTGATGGCGCTGGAATACCTGTCGGGTGTCGTCAGGGCGAGGGTGCAATAATGCCGGTACAAGATTCAAAAGGTCTGAAAATCTGGCAGCGGCGCACGGGGCGCGAAAGCTTGTTCCATTGGGCGCTCTGGCTGGTTGGCATCGCGATTTTCGCCTATTGCTGGCAGCAGATTTCCAAATCCACCACGTGGTTTTTTGTGTGGGATGCCCCGCGCATTGCCAATGACATCTGGACCCGCGCGACACCGCCGAAATGGGAATACATCACCCAATTGGGCAAACCGATCTGGGACACGTTGAACATCGCGACATTGGGCACGATCTTTTCTTTGATCCTTGCGGTGCCGGTCGCTTTTCTTGCCGCGCGCAACACGACGCCGTCGCGCTATATCATCCGCCCGATTGCGCTTTTGATTATCGTGTCGACCCGTTCAATCAATTCGCTGATCTGGGCGCTGTTGCTGATCGCGATCATCGGACCGGGCGTGTTTGCAGGGGTTGTCGCCATCGCGATCCGCTCGATCGGGTTCTGCGCAAAATTGCTGTACGAGGCGATTGAAGAGATCGACGAAACGCAGGTCGAGGCAATCACCGCCACAGGGGCGTCCCGATGGCAGGTCATGGCGTATGGTATCGTGCCACAGATCATGCCCGCCTTCGCCGGCATTGCCGTGTTCCGCTGGGACATCAACATCCGCGAAAGCACGGTATTGGGTCTGGTCGGTGCCGGGGGCATCGGGTTGCAACTGTCGTCATCGCTCAACGTATTGGCATGGCCACAGGTGTCCTTGATCCTGTTGGTTATTCTGGCGGCGGTTGTCGTTTCCGAATGGGTGTCGGCCAAGGTACGCGGTGCGATCATTTGAGCAGGCCAGTGAATTGAACACGAATGACGCCTTTGCCGCCTATGAAAAGGTGCGCCACCGTTTGCCGGATGTGCAGCGGACAGCGCCCTGTTCACGGCTGCCTGATCTTGATGCGTTAAGGGACGATATCGACACGTTTTTGCTTGATGCTTTCGGCGTTCTGAACATCGGGGAGACGGCTATTCCCGGCGTGCCCGAAAGGGTCGCAGGGCTGCAGAAGGCCGGTAAACGGGTGATGGTTGTATCCAATGCTGCCGGCTATCCCCATGCGGACCTGATGACGAAATACGCGCGCCTTGGCTATGATTTCGCGCCCGAGGATGTGATCACCAGCCGCAAGACAATCCTGCACGGTTTGGCGGCAGAACCAGCCCGCAAATGGGGGTTAATGGCCACCGAAAGCCTCGGGCGCGGGGATATTGAAGGGCTGGACATCACCTATCTGGCAGAAGACCGGCAAACCTATGATGCGGCAGAAGCATTTTTGTTGTTGGGCAGTGCTGTGTGGACAGAGCAGCGCCAGACCCTGCTTGAAACGTCGCTCAGGCGCATGCCGCGTCCGGTCTATGTGGGCAACCCTGATATTGTCGCGCCACGTGAAAACGGGTTTTCCACCGAACCGGGCCATTTCGCCCACCGGCTTGCAGATGCAACTGGCGTGGCTGTGAATTTTTTCGGCAAACCTTTCGGCAATATTTTTGATCTGGCATTTTCCCGTATAGGCAGTTTCGATCCAGCCCGCACGGTGATGGTCGGGGACAGTTTGCACACGGATATTCTGGGCGGGCAGGCGGCGGGCATTAAGACTGCGTTGATATCCGGCTATGGGTTTTTCGGGGGCACTGATGTTTTGGGACCGATTGAAATATCAGGGATCCAGCCGGATTACATCCTGCACCGCCCTTGAAAACAATCGGCGCAGGTCACTAGTATCTTTCGATAGTTACAAGGTAGCGTCGCGTTGAACGAACCGCATCTCATTCAATTCCTGCTGAATATTGCAGGCGCTGCTGCCTTGTTGATCTGGGCGGTGCGGCTTGTACGTACGGGTGTGGAGCGCGGTTTCGCCAACCAGCTTCGGACGTGGCTTAGGCATTCGGCCAACAACCGTTTGCTGGCGGCCGGCTCTGGTCTTGGGGCGGCGGTATTCTTGCAAAGCTCAACGGCTGTGGCAGTTTTAACGTCAAATTTCGTGGCCAAAGGTGCGCTCACTGCGGCGACTGGACTTGTTATACTTCTGGGGGCGGACGTCGGATCGGCGCTGGTGACGCAACTGTTGCTAGTGCGACAGTCGTTTTTCATCCCCTTGCTTTTGTTGCTTGGTGTCTCGCTGTTTTTGCGTTCAGGCAATGACACTCTGCGTCAGGTCGGGCGCATCCTGACCGGCCTCGCGTTGATCTTTGTTTCCTTGGATATGATCCGCGCTGCAACCGGCCCCATGGTCGCCAATCCGGGCACTTTGGCGGTGATGGAATACCTGGGGCGTGATCTGTTAACGGCTTTTGTGATTGGCACCGGTTTCGCATGGATCGTGCATTCCAGCGTAGCAGCGGTCCTGCTGTTTGTTACTTTGGCAGGGCAGGGGATTTTGCCGCCTACTGCAGCGGCAGCCATGATCCTTGGGGCCAATCTTGGCGGGGCTTTTATCGCTTATGTGTTGACGCTGTCGGCACCGGTTGTGTCACGGCAGATGATTGTCGCAAACCTTGTCTTGCGCGGCGGTGGTGCGTTGATTGCCGCGGTTCTGGTCAGTGTGAAACCGGAGCTTCTGACCTATCTCGGGGCGGATCCGGCGCGACAGGCCATAAACCTGCATTTGGTATTCAACGTCGCCGTCGCCGTTGTCGCGCTGCCCTTCACCGTCAGTGTTACGCGTGTCATTGCCCGCGTTCTAACGGACAAGTCCTCGGCGACGCTGACGCTTGACGCGGGTAGCGCGCTTGACCCTGCGGCCCTTGAGCGCCCCAGTCGCGGGCTCGATTGTGCGGCACGCGAATTGCTGGACATGGGGCAGCGCATCGAAAAAATGCTGATCGCGGTGGAGCCCCTGTACGACACGTGGAACAGCCTTGGCGCGCAAGCGATTGAGGATCAGGACCGCACCATCAAGAAAATGCATCTGGAGATAAAGCTGTATCTGGCCAAGCTGGGGCAGAAGGGGCTGAACGAGGAGTTGAGCCGCCGCTCGATGGACCTTGCGTCGATCTCAACCAGCCTTGATGCCGCTTCCGATGCGATCACGCGAACGATGTTGGAGCTGACCCAGCGCATGCACGCACAAGGCGTTCATTTTTCGCCAAAAGGGCGCGAAGAGATTGGTGATTTTCTGGATCGGGTGTCGGGGAATGTGCAGCTGGCATTGAATGTGATGATGAACCAGAATCCTGCGGAGGCGCGTGAACTGGTGGCCGCCAAGGAAAAGGTGCGCCGCGTGGAGCAAAAACTGCAGCGCCATCATCTGGAGCGGTTGCGCGAGGGGTTGGTGGAAAGCATCGAGACCAGCAATATCCATCAGGAAACGCTGCGCGCGCTCAAGCAGATCAACACGTCGTTTTCGATGGTTGGCTATCCGATACTGGCCAAATCCGGTGATCTGTTGAAAAGCCGGCTGACCTGACAGGAAACAAGGCCGCCTGTCGACTGGCGGCCTTGTCGCGCATTCTACTGGGGTATGGCGTCAGGCCGCAAAGGGATCGTCAAGAACCCCGACCAATGGCATCAGGAAATCACCGCTATTCGCATCCAGTGCAGCGGCGTAATGACCATCCGTTGCACTTACTGCCGCCTCGATGCTGCTTTGCGATCCGTCAAACAGCGCTATGGCCTGTCGCGCATCATCCGTGTCGGACATGCCTTTGGTGACCGCGAAATAGGTACCAATATCGAATTTGTCCGCAAGGTATTGGCGGTCTGCCTGTACCTGTGCGGCGAACTCTGCCGAAGATCCGTCGGGGATGTCGGCCTTTGCCCCTTCAAGGACCGAAAGAATAAACACATCGCGCCCGACCGCGCCCTCATCAAGCACACCGACCCAGAAATTGAACCCATCCGCGTCCGGTACACGCCCCAGCACGTTGTTGTATACGGCTGTGGCGATTTCAGCATTGCTCATGCCCTCAGGATAGGTGGCGCGAGTCTCAGCCTGGTCGATAAACAGGGCGGCCATGGCGTTCAGTGACAACCCGTCCGCATATGCATTACCCCAGAACGCCAGTCCCAACGCGTCCGGTGCGCGGTCGAAATAGGCAATATATAGTTCGACAATCTGCGAGAGATCAGCGGGTGCCAGCGTGGCGATACTGTCGAAGGTATCGATGTTGAAATCGGGGTCCGTGCCCGTCTGGAAATCCAGCCGTTCCATGTTGACCAGCGTGTCACTGCCATCGCGTCCGGTTTGGCGATCTGTTACGACCAGCGTATCCGCAGAGAGGGTCAGGGTATATTGCGATTGATCGCCACTCAGGTTCAGGGTGTCGGTACCGGCCAGCCCGTCCACCACATCATCGCCAAAGCGCGCCGCAAAAACGTCATCGCCATCGGTTCCTGCCGGTGGGATCGAGGCCCCGTAATGAATTTGCACCCCTTCAATATCACCCGCACCCAATCCCGTCAGATGGTCCAGATTGCGGTCATACATGATGGTGTCGGGGTCATTGGTGTGATCAAGGCCAATGGCATGCCCGATCTCGTGCACCGCTACCTGAAAGAAACCGATCTCCCCCGCCGCGCCATCAAAGGTTGTGATCCAGTTTTCACTTTGGTCAAAACGCACCTCGGCAGAGGTCATGGTGAACAGGCTTGATGTAGTTTTGGAACCGCCGAACGACGCTTCACCCGTGACGCCGGACGGTCCGTCCATGTCATCCCAGCCCAAACGGATTTGTGTGTCGGCGCCGTCGGCAACTTCAACAAAGTCGATGTTGGCCACGTTTTCCCAAGTTTGAAACGCATCGCGGATATTGGTGCGAAAGGCCTCTTGTGTGATGAAATCTGCGAATACAAATCCGTCCCCGGGTGAGGTTGCGAAACTCCAGTTCACGATCCCGCCTGCCTCTCCGGTTTCACCGGTGCCCCATTTGAATTCGCTTAAAGTATACATTTCTGCTCCTGTTTTTCTGTTCAATTTGGCACGATGCGTTAAACGCAGGACAACACCGGCCCGTCATGTAGAGGCTGCCGGTTAAGATCGTGTCAAGAAGCAATGCAGATGGTGTTTCGCGGGCGGGACGCGAGGGACGCACGAACACGGCTGGCTGTCGCGCAAATTTGCGGCATGCGGAGCACGCAGCCGCGCTTGAACCCTACACCAAACGCCCATTTTTAGGTGGCAAGGTGGCGGATGAAACAATAATTGGCCGGTAGGTCCAAGGTGCGCAGATGATCATCAAGGCAAGGATCAACTGCGCATCATGGCGGCGCGTAAATGCTGTACACGCGGGGGGACAATACCGGGGACTGTCAGAGCTAAGCGGAAAGGTTGGGGTGGGCCATGCGCTGCCATGCGCCATCGCCGGCCAGTCCTTGCAAGGATCGCTCGGTCACAATCCGGCGCCCCCGCGAAAGCACACTCACAGGCATTCCGCGTATGGTGGTGCCTTCAAACGGATTGTAGCCCACGTTGTCGTGCAGGTCGTTTGCACCATACGTGTGTGAAATCGAGGGGTTCCAGAGGGCGATGTCGGCGTCAAAGCCCTCGGCAATGCGCCCTTTACGCGACAGACCAAACGCGTCGGCGGGCGCGGTCGCTGTCAGTTCAGCGAAGGCGGTCAGATCCATGCGCCCTTTGCTCACCATTTCGTTGAACATCAGGGGCAATCGCGTTTCAAGACCGGGCATGCCATTGGCGATTTTGTTGAACGGCGCATCGTCGCCGTGGGCGAACTTTCCGGTTTCATCCATGCGGTACGGGGCATGATCCGACGTGACCAGCCGAATGGTTCCGTCAGCAATCGCGTCCCACAGTGCATCTTGGTCATCCGTCGTGCGCTGTGGCGGCGAGCACATGAAACGCGCAGGATTGTCCTGCTCCAGAATATCCGCCGTCATGAACAGATAGTGAGGGCAGGTTTCCGCCATGACCTTCACGCCGCGTTTCTGGGCCGCACGAATGATTTCGGCTCCCTCGCGTGTGGAGACATGAAAAATCATGATGCGCGTATCAGTGAATTCGGCAAACCGGCACATCCGGTCGATGGCTTCGGTTTCGGCCAGACGGGGATGCGACAGGGCGTGATATTTCGGCGCTGTTTTGCCTTCGGCCAAAAGCTTTTCAGTCATGTGGCGGATCAGGCCGTCGTTTTCTGCGTGGAAACACACCAGTGCGCCGTCGCGTTTCGCCACGGCCAGAATGTCCAGAATCGATTTATCGTCCTGTCTTACCTTATCATAGGTCGTAAAAATTTTGATCGAACGGTGACCCTGCGCGATCAGGGCGGGAATGTCGTCTTCCAGATTACCATGTGCTGTCTCGGCGACGATCATGTGGAAGGCATAGTCGATCAACGAACCCTTGCGCGCCAATGTGGCATAGGCGTCGACAACATCCCTGATCTTGTTGCCGGGGTGTTGCGCCGCAAAGGAGACGACAGTTGTCGTACCGCCCATCGCTGCAGACCGAGTTGCGGTTTCAAAGGTATCGGCATTCAACAGGCCCGCACCGGACACCTGTTCGATGTGGCAATGGGTATCCACACCGCCGGGTAGGGCGATCAATCCGCGCGCATCGATCCTCGTCACGGCTGTATTTTTCAGGTCCGGCCCGATTGCGGTAATGATGCCATCTTGAATGCCGATATCGGCAATATCCACGCCATTTGAGTGGACGACGGTGGCCCCTTGCACCAGTGTGTCGAAATCTGCGTCTTTCATGTGGTTTCCGCCGCCTGAGTTTTGTATAATGAAATACCAAGTGTATACCAAATTTGGAAACTTGGAATACACTGCGTGCTTTTACATAGAAAATGCATGCCATCAGGAGGGACGACATGGCCGATGCCGCACAAACTTTGGGCACTTCAACCTTCGAGCGGATGAAGGCGATGATCCTTGACGGGACATTGGAGCCCGGCTTGCCCCTGCGGGAAAAAAGCTTTGCCGACCGGCTTGGCGTGTCGCGCACGCCGGTGCGTGAGGCGATCAGTCAGTTGGTGAGCGAAGGATTTGCCGAACGTGCGCCCTCCGGCACGCCGGTGGTTAGTAGTATCTCATTGGCGGATATTATGGAGATCTTGCACGTCCGCAGTCTGCTGGAGTGCGAGGCGGCGCGCAAGGCTGCCGCATCTAACGCAAAATTGGATGAATTGCTGAGTTTACGTGCGAAAACCGTTGATTTTTTGGATGGAAGTCGCCCAAACCCCGAAGCGCATTTCGCTCTGGACGTCCAGCTTCACCTTGCAATCGCCCGCAGGGCGGGGTCACGATTGTTGGCCGAACTGATCGAGAGTCTGAAGGTCAAAACCCGCATGTATGACCAAGGGTCCATTCCTGAACGGTTCGAACCAGGTTGTCATGAACACCTCGCCATCATCGACGCGATTGTGGATGGTGCGCCTGAGAATGCCGCTGAAGCGATGAGGCTGCATCTTAAAAAGGTGCGCGAATCGATCATCTCGCACATTAATCACCCATTCTGATTGACGAAGGCCCGTGACAGCCGGTTTTTTTCCGACAGGCGTTGACTCGGTTTTTTTAATGTATACCGTCTGGATACCAAATTTGATATTCAGGAACGCACATGTCCCAACACCCCCCTCAACGGCCCGACGATGGCATCGTCCTTGCGATCACGTTTCAATATTATCGCGACCTGCCGACGGCGATGGCGTTTTATGAAAACGTGCTGGGGTTCGAGTTGGCCATCGATCAGGGATGGTCCAAAATCTATCGCATAGACGGGCAGGCCCACGTCGGTCTGGTTGATGAAGCCCGCGGGATGCAGAACTGGGCCGAGGATAAAACAGTGCAGATCTGTCTGCGCGTCCCGAATGTAGACGCTTGGTATGCCTGGGCGCAGTCGCATGGCGTGGCGGGGATGACCGAACTGCGCGACAGCGAAGAACTCGGCATACGTGCCTTCGCCATGAATGACCCCGAAGGATACCAGATCGAAGTGCAAACCGCGAAGCCGGGCCACTGACGAACGACGGATAAGCAAGAGAGGCGGCAAACCGCCCCGACGACCTCACGCGAAAGCGACCAACAAAGGAGTTACCATGAAATACCTGAATAGAAATACGTGGCGCATTGGCGCCCTTGGCGCGACATTTGTCGTGGCTGCTGCCGGCGCGACGCTCGCCCAAGAGAAGGCCGTGACCATCGGTCTGACATCGGATCCGAGCCACCTGTACCCGCTTGCGGGCGAGGAGTTGTCCTCCAATATCATGTACTACCATCTGTATGATGCGCTGGTGTCGCGCAGCCCGGAACTGGAATTCGGTCCCGGCCTCGCGGAAAGCTGGGAAAATGTGGACGACGTGACATGGCGCTTCAAGCTGCGCGAGGGGGTAACGTTCCATAACGGGAATGCGTTCACCGCAGCGGATGTTGTTTACACGGTCGAAAAAGCGCGTGCGTCTATCCGTCCTGATCTTGTGGCGAATGTTGCCTCCGTGAAGGCCGTGGATGACCTGACGGTTGAGATCACAACGCCGAAACCCTATGCGGTACTTCCGAACGATCTGGCCGAATTGTTGATCCTTGATGAGGAATACACGGAACAGACCGGCGACGAGAAAATGGACCTCAAGCCGATGGGCACAGGCCCATACATGCTGAAAGAGTGGATCAAGGAAGAAAAACTGGTCCTGACGGCATTTGGCGATTACTGGGGCGGTGCGCCTGCGATCCAGACGGTCACCTTCCGTCCGATCACCAATCCGGCAACACGCACAGCCGCGCTTTTGACGGGCGAAGTTGACGTTATTCAGGATCTCGCGGTGCGCGATGTTGACCGCGTAAAGTCCGAAGACCGCTTTCAGGTGATCACACGGCCAAGTCTTTTGAACGTCGTTCTTGCGATGGACACGCGTGAGAAATCGCCGACCATCGAAGGCAAGAACCCGATGACGGACCAGCGTGTGCGCGAAGCAATCGCGCGGGCCATCGACATGGATGCGATCAACAAAATCGTCATGAATGGACTGGCCACGCCCTCCGCGCAATTCGTGCCAGAGGCCCATCTGGGCTTTGTGGACGGAATGGATTTCCGCGAGATGTATCCGGTTGATATCGAAAAGGCGAAAGAGCTGCTGGCCGACGCGGGGTATCCTGACGGCTTTACGATGACGCTTGACGCTACAAACAACCGCTACGTCAACGATGCGCAGATTGCACAGGCGCTTGCGTCAATGCTGGCCAAGATCAATGTAAATCTTGAACTGAACATCATGCCCAAGTCCAACTTCTGGGGCTATATCCGGGTGCCGACGGAAAACTCTAGCCTGATCATGAGCGGCTGGGATGTGCCATCGGGGGATGCCGGTTCGATGTACGGTGCGCTGTTCTATAGCCGCGACAAGAAAGAGGGCTATGGACAGGTCAACCGCGGTTCCTATTCCAACGCCGAAATGGACGCGCTGCTGGATAAGGCCGATTCAACGCCCGACATCGCCAAACGCGATGAATACCTTCAGGAAGCGACCAAAATCCTGATGGCGGACATTCCGATGATCCCGATGCATTACGAGCAGGACGTCTATGCCGCCCGCAAAGGTGTTACGCTTGTACCGCGCGTCGACAAGTTCATTTCGGCCTTTGAAATGGACGTCGACTGATCCTGCACGTCCTGCGTTCCCCGCAGCCTATACGCTGTGGGGAACGTTCTGATTTCCCTTCAATGAAAGACGGCCCGCTGCGATGTTTGGATACCTTCTCAAACGCCTGATACAGATGCTGCTCGTGCTCTGGGTCGTCTCTGTCGTGGTTTTCATGATGATGAGCTTTACGGGCGATCCGGTCTTTATGGTCGTGCCAATTGATGCGACGGACGCTGAAATTGCACAGGCACGCCGTATCCTCGGGCTCGACCAGTCATTGATCGTTCAATACTGGAAATTCCTGACCAGCCTGCTTCAGGGTGATTTCGGACATTCTTACGTTTTCCGCCAACCCGCGATGACGCTGATCCTTGAACGACTGCCCGCGACCGTCGAAATGGTTCTGGTCGCAATGGTTCTGGCAATCGTTTTCGCGATTCCCCTTGGGGTCTATGCCGGTGCGAACCCGAACGGCCGGTTGAGCCGCGCGATCATGTCGGGTTCGTTGCTGGGCATTTCACTGCCCGGTTTCTGGGTTGGCATGGTGCTGATCTACCTGTTCGCGGTGAACTGGGGCATTTTTCCGTCCTCGGGGCGGGGGGACACTGCAGAGGTATTCGGCTTTCGCATCAGTTTGGTGACGTGGGACGGTTGGCATCACATCGTGCTGCCCGCTGTGACCCTGTCCCTTGGCACCATGGCCATTCTGCTGCGCATGACGCGCGCGGGCATGATGGAAGTCGGCCGTCAGGACTATATGAAATTCGCGCGGGCAAAGGGCGCGACGCGGCGCGATGTCCTGTACAAGCACGGCCTGAAAAATGCGCTGATCCCGGTTGTGACGATCTTCGGTCTGCAACTGGGCGATCTTATCGCCTTTGCCACGATCACCGAGACCATCTTTTCCTGGCCAGGGATGGGCAAACTGCTGATCGATTCAATCTACCGTGCCGACCGTCCTGTGATTGTCGTCTACCTGATGCTGGTTGCGGTGATTTTTGTTGTCATCAATTTTCTGGTCGATCTCGTTTATACGCTGATCGATCCGCGCATCACGCTGAAATGAGGGTCGCATGACTTCTTTCCTCCGCTCGGAGTTCTTCCATAATTACACCCGCAGCACCTCTGCCGTCATTGGCAGCGCGTTGATGGTCCTTTTTGCGTTTGCGGTGATCGTGGGGCCGTTTCTGGTGTCACAAAACCCCTATGACATCGCATCGTTGAACCTGATGGACAGCTACAAACCACCGGTCTGGCTTGAGGGTGGAGATCCGCAATTCGTGCTGGGCACAGACGGGCAGGGCCGTGATGTCTGGGCGTCAATCCTGTACGGCGCGCGCATTTCCGTTTTCATCGGTCTGGTGGCGATGATCGCGTCTTGCACCATCGGAACGGTATTGGGACTGATTGCAGGGTTTTATGGTGGTATCGCCGATGCGATTATCATGCGGATTGCAGACATTCAGTTGTCGTTTCCCTCAATCCTGATCGCACTGTTTCTGATGTCGGCTGTGGGCACGGGGGTCGACAAAGTGCTGATCGCCTTAACAGCGGTTGGCTGGGTCGTATATGCGCGCACGGTGCGCGGCTCCACCTTGTCCGAGATCGAAAAAGAATACGTTCAGGCGGCTAAGGTTGCGGGGCTGTCGAACGCGAAAATTATCCGCAAACATGTTTTGCCGAATGTGCTGACGCCGCTGATCGTTATTGCGACAATTCAGGTCGGTACCTTTGTGCTGATCGAAGCATCGCTCAGCTTTTTGGGGGTGGGGGTGCCGATCACCCAGCCGTCATTGGGTTTGCTGATCAAAAACGGCTTTGACGTTTTGTTTTCGGGCCTGTGGTGGACGTCGGTCTTTCCCGGGGTCGCCATTATGATGCTGGTTTTCGGGATCAACCTGTTCGGTGATTTCCTGCGCGACGAATTGAATCCGAGGTTGAAATGACGGTGTCTGATCCTTTGCTAGATGTGCGTGACCTGCGCACCTATTTCCACACGTTTTCCGGCACGGTAAAGGCCGTCAACGGCGTCAGCTTTTCCGTCGGCAAAGGCGAGGTGATGGGCCTTGTGGGCGAAAGCGGCGGCGGCAAATCGGTCGTCGGCTTTTCCATCCTTGGCCTCATCGACAGCCCCGGAAAAATCGAAGGCGGGGAAATCCTGCTTGAGGGGGAAAACCTGGTTCAGGCTGGCGAAGACCGGCTGCGCCAGATACGCGGGCGCGACATTGCCATGGTGTTTCAGGACCCGATGACATCGCTGAACCCGTTGCATACGGTCGGACGTCAAATGGACGAAATGCTCTGCCTGCACACCGATCTGGATGCAGCAGCACGCAAACAGGCCTGCATTGATATGCTTGAAAGCGTCGGTATCAGCCGTGCCGCAGAGCGGCTGGGTGCCTATCCGCACCAGTTTTCCGGCGGCATGCGCCAGCGCGTCGTGATTGCGATCGCGATGCTGGCGCGGCCGCAATTGATCATTGCGGATGAACCGACAACGGCTTTGGACGTCACAATCCAGAGCCAGATACTCAAGCTCATGCGCGCGCAGATTGCGGAAAAAGGCGCGTCCATGATCCTGATCACCCATGATCTGGCTGTGGTGTCGGAAATGGCCGATCACATCACCGTCCTTTATTGCGGCAAAGTCGTGGAACGCGGCCGTACGCGCGATCTGATCTCTTCGCCTGCGCATCCTTACACCCGTGGGTTGATCGACAGTATTCCTGACCCGCTGAACCGTCATGCGCGTCTTAAACAAATTCCCGGCTCGGTGCCGGATATCCGCAACCTGCCGAAAGGGTGTAATTTTCAGGATCGCTGCCCCCGCGCGCAGGCCCTCTGTGCCCAGCAAGAGCCGGTGTTGCAGCCCCAACATACCTCGCTGGAGGCGGCCTGCCACTTTCCATTGGCACCGGGAGAAAGCGCATGAACGATATGACACCCATGCTCGACGTGCGTGACCTTGAGATGCACTTTCCCATCGGGGGCGGCGTGCTGGATCGCCTTCGGTTAAGCGCCAAAGGCATCCGCATTGACCGGCCCGTCGTGCATGCGGTGAACGGTGTCAGCTTCAAGATCGCGCGCGGCGAGATCATGGCGCTGGTCGGCGAAAGCGGCTGTGGCAAATCCACGGTCGCAAAGACAATCGCCCGCATTTACAAACCAACGGGCGGCACCGTGCAAGTCGATGGCGAGGACATCGCCCAGCACGGGTTTTCGGAAATGTTGCCCGTAAGGGCCAAGATGCAGATGATTTTCCAAGACCCCTTCGCCTCTCTTAACCCGCGCCAGAGGGTGCGCGACATTGTGGCCGAACCGCTGTTGGAGCAGACCAAATCGGCGGCTGAACGCAAGGGCGTCGCGGCAAAAACCGAAGCGCTTTTGGCCAAAGTCGGTTTGAACGCGGAACATGCAGGGCGTTACCCGCACCAGTTTTCCGGCGGTCAGCGCCAACGCATCGGCATCGCGCGCGCCTTGTCGGTGACGCCGGGGCTTATCATTGCGGATGAACCCGTCTCGGCGTTGGACGTGTCGATTCAGGCGCAAATTCTGAATCTGATGATGGATCTGCGGGATGAATTCGGTCTGGCCTATCTGTTCATCAGCCATGACCTGTCCGTGGTGAATCACATCGCGGATCGGGTCGGGGTCATGTACCTTGGTTTCATGGTCGAAAACGCGCCGCGCGATGCGCTGTTTGCCAAGCCGCGCCATCCCTATACGCGTGCACTCCTGTCCGCAGCACCAAGCATTAAGGAAAAGCGCGAAGTCGAAGAAATTTCGCTGAGCGGTGAGGTGCCATCCGCCCTGGAACTGCCCTCCGGGTGCTGCTTTCGCACCCGCTGCCCGTTTGCGTGGGACCGCTGCGCCAAAGAGCGGCCGGTGCTGCAAGATGTAGGCAATGACCAGACGGTGGCCTGCCATTTGGTCGATGAACCGGAAAGGGACGTACTGACATGATCATTGCGCAACCGCGGCTTGGCCTGCACGACCCTCATGATTGTACGGATGCGACGGATGAGTTGACGATCCTGCACGCGGTATACGACACGCTTGTGCGCCGCGTCGGTCAGGACTTTGTGCCCCATCTTGCGCAAAGTTGGGAGGTTTCGACCGACGCACGCCAATGGACATTCAATTTGCAGCCGGATGTTGCGTTTCACGACGGAACTCCCTGCGACGCAGATGCGGTTGCGGCCTGTCTGGTTCGGATGGCCCGCGAGGACAAGGGGTACACACTGGGCGCACCTGCCGTCTGGCGGCAGTTCCTTGGCGGTGCGCAGATTGAGGTGGTGGACAGATCAACACTCACGCTGACGCTGGCAGAACCGATGGCGGACCTGCTTGATGTGCTGGAGCAAGGGTTCATTGTTGCCCCCTCTGCGTTTGCCGCTTTGGATGCCAAGGATTACGGGGTGCAGATTGGATCGGGCCCTTATCGGTTAACCGAGATTTCCAGAAACTGCATCACCGCAGAGCGAATTGACAATCATTTCGCAGGTTCCCCTGCAAACGCTCGCGTCACATGGCAATTAGAGGTCGATCCGCAAGCGCGTCTCGATCTGTTGCAGCAGGGTAAGGTGCAAGCGGCCATTGGCCTTGATTTCGAAAAGTCACGATGTCTTGGTGCCATGCGCCACGTCTTCTTGTCACCTGTCGCAATCATCTATTTGCTGAACGCGGCGCGTGGTCCTTTGGCCGATGCGGATGTCCGTCTGGCGCTTAGTCTTGCTGTCGACAGGGAGGCTTTGATTACCACCGTCATGCAGGGCGCTGCACGCCCCTTGCGCGGATTTGTCAGCCCGAACCATTTCGGCGCGGGGCAGGGTGATGGCATGGTCATGGACCGTGCCCGCGCCAAGACCCTGTTGGCGGGTGCAGGGTATGCGGATGGCCTGACCCTGCGCGTTGACTGCCCCACACGTCTGCCAGACGAAGCGGAGCGCCTGACGGCGGCGCTTGGCGAACAATTGGCGCAGGTCGGGATCAAACTGGAGGTGTTTATCCACCCCGAAAGGGAGGAATACGCACATATGGTGCGGCGCAAGGAGATCCGCGATTTATGTGTTTTCGATTCCAGCCCGATGAGCACATACCGCGTGCTTTTCGAAAAAATCGATTCACGTGTGGCAGGGTCATGGTGGCAGGGCTACGCGAACCCCAAGGTCGAAGCGCTGATTGATGAGGGGCGCGTAAAAACAGACCGCGGCGCACGGGCCGATATCTGGCGCGAGGCTTATGCCCTTCTACAAGAAGACCCTGCATGGCTGACGCTTTATAATCCCTTGCGCGTGATTGGACTGGCGGGCAACCACCCCGCGTTCGAGATGCCCGCCGACGGCGTGATCGACGTGGCGCGTCTTCCCGATCTGAGCGAGGTGCGCGATGCAGGTTGATACACTTTTGACCGGCGGCACGGTCGTGACTATGGACCCGCAGCGCCGCGTGATCGACGCGGGCGCGGTCGCTGTCGCGGCGGGCAAGATCGTTGCAATCGGAACGGCGCATGAAATTGGCGCGCAGGTTCAGGCCGCAGAGGTCATTGAGTGCGCGGGAAAGATCATCATACCGGGACTGATCGACGTCCATGCCCATGCGGGGCACGGGTTGATCAAATCAATCGGTATGCATGGCGGTGACCGGTGGGAAGACATCTGCGGCGAGGTTTATACGCAAGCCTCACCGCCGGAGTTCTGGTACGCCGAAGCACGTCTTGCAGCGTTGGAGCGGTTGCGTTTTGGCGTGACGACGGGTGTTTCGCTATTGGGCGGCGGCGATACCATCATGCGCACTGACGATCCGGCTTATGCCGCCGCGCATTGTCGCGGTGTGGTGGAGGTGGGCACCCGCAGCATGGTGGCCGTTGGCCCGACGCGAGCACCGCATCCGCGGCTCTATGCCGATTGGGAAACGGGTGAGCCGCGCCATTATGAGGTGAGTTTTGAGCAGCAGATGCAGACCTCTCGTGAGATCGTGCAAGCTTGGCATGACACCCACGAGGGGCGCATCCAGATTGCGATGCTCTATCCCGTGTTGCGGGATGAGCACGAGAAAGAGATGCCGCCCGCCGATTATGCCACCGCCTGTCAGCAAGCGCAGCTTGTGCGCGCTTATGCCCGTGAACGAGGGCTGGTTTTCACCCAAGACGGACATTGGCGCGGCTCCATACGGCGGGCAGAAAAGCTCGGTCTTTTGGGGCCGGAAACGCTGCTTTCGCATTGTATTGATCTTCACGAGGATGAAATTGATCTGGTCGCGGCTAGTGACACCAAAATCGCGCATAACCCTTCGGCAAATGCGTCGATCATGGGCCGCTGTCCGGCGATCGAGCTGATGGCGGCAGGGGCGACGGTTGCGCTGGGATCAGATGCAACAGCACCGGATCGCTCGGGTGATATGTTGCGCCATATGCAGCAGGCGATGCATTATCACCGTACCCATTTTCGGGACGCATCGGTTCTGCCCATCGGTAAGGCGTTGGAAATGTGTACCATTGCAGCGGCACGCGCGCTTGGGTTGGACAGCCGAATTGGCTCGGTTGAGGTGGGTAAGCAGGCCGATCTCACGGTGGTGGATTTGCGGCGCGCACATCTTTACCCGCCCAATATGCCGGTGCACCGGCTGGTTTGTTTTGCCAATGGCAATGACGTCGATACCGTTCTTGTCGGCGGGGAGGTTGTCCTTCGCGACGGGCAGGCGACACGTGTAGATGAGGCCGCAATTCTGGAGGACGCCCGTGTGCAGGCCGCGCAAATGATTGCACGCATTGGCGGGCAGGGCGACCTGGAATTGCCATCGGATTTCTGGGGATAGGTAGGACGAATAAATGACGATTTATGTGATCAACCCCAACAGCAGCCAGCATGTGACCGATGGCATTGACCGCGCGGTCGACCCGATGCGCGCCGCCAGTCCGGTTCCGATTGCTGCGCGCACGCTGGCCGAAGGACCGCCGGGTATCGAAAGTCAGGCGCATGTGGATGGGGTGGTTGCCCCGCTATTGACGCATTGCGCCGCACTTGAAGATGACACAAGCGCCTTTGTAATTGCGTGCTACTCCGACCCCGGTTTGGCAGCCGTGCGCGAACAATCCGCACGCCCCGTTTTTGGCATCGCCGAAGCATCCATCCTGACCGCAATGACCATGGGGCAGCGGTTTGGGATCATCTCGATCCTGTCCAAAAGCATCCCGCGGCATATGCGCTATGTCGGCGCGATGGGCGTGATGGACCGTTTGGCCGGCGACATGCCGCTGGAACTGGGTGTGTTGGAACTGGCGGATGAAAACCGGACCTTTGAGCGTCTCAAAGACGTGGGCACGCGATTGCGCGACACTGCGATGGCGGACGTTTTGATCTTGGGCTGCGCGGGCATGACGGCCTTTCGCACGGATCTCGAAAATTACCTTGGCGTGCCTGTTGTCGAACCCTGTCAGGCGGCGGTCGCTATGGCAATCGGCCGCGTGGCATTACAAAAGACTCGATTGGAAAAAGCATGACACAACTGACTACTGACGCGCGGGGCGTTTTCGTGATTGCGGTCACGCCGTTTCATCCGGATGGCCGGATCGACATGGAAAGCTGTGACCGGATGGTCGATTTCTATCTGGACGCGGGCGCGACGGGGCTGACTGTTCTTGGCATGATGGGCGAAGCTCCCAAGCTAACGGTAGAGGAATCACGCGACGTGGTGGCCCGCATCCTGAAAAGGGTCGCGAACCGCGTGCCAGTGGTTGTTGGCGTGTCGGCCCCCGGATTTGCACAGATCGATGCGCTGACGCGGATGGTGATGGATCTGGGTGCCGCTGGTGTAATGGTTGCCCCGCCGGGCAGCCTGCGCACGGACGATCAAATTGTGAATTATTACACGCAAGTGGCCGAATTGATTGGCGATGTGCCGTTTGTCTTGCAGGATTTTCCGCTGGCAACCGGTGTGCAGATGTCATCGGGCGTGATTGCCCGCATTGTGAATGATTTGCCGTCCTGTGTCTGTCTGAAACACGAAGACTGGCCGGGCTTGGAAAAGATCAGCTTTTTGCGCCGCGATGGTGTGCTGAACAAGCGCATTTCTATCTTGTGCGGCAACGGCGGGCTTTTCCTGCCGGAAGAAATGGATCGCGGGGCCGACGGTGCCATGACCGGATTTGCCTATCCCGAAATGATGGTCACGGTTGTGGACCATTACGCCCGCGGCGAAGCGGAGCGGGGCCGTGATCTCTTTGATGCTTATCTGCCCTTGGCACGGTTTGAACAGCAGCCGGGTATGGGGCTCGCGATCCGCAAATATACCCTCGCGAAACGCGGAATTATTGCGCATGACGCGTTGCGAAACCCGGGGGCAGCTTTGTCGGAAGCGAGCCGCCGAGAGGTTGATCAGTTGATCACACGACAAGAACAAAGACTGAAGGAATTGAACTGATGGATCTGGAACTGAACGGCAAACGCGCACTGGTGCTGGGCGCCAGCCGTGGCATTGGCATGGCGATTGCGAAATCCTTGGCCGGCGAGGGGGCAATTGTTTTCGCGGCGGCCCGAAGCGTCGATAAGATCGAAAGCTGGGCAGAGGGTATGAGTAATGTAACCCCGATCAAGCTGGATCTGTCGGACATCGACGCGGTGGATGCGGTGGTTGACGGGCTGATGGCAGAGGGCGGCGTGGACATCGTGGTCAACAACGGTGGGGGACCGCCCCCCGGAGCCGCGGAGACCACAGAACGAACTGCGTGGATTGCCAATTTCGAAGCAATGGCCGCGAACCTGTTCCACCTGACGACACGCCTGTTGCCAGCGATGAAGACGCGCGGCTGGGGACGGGTGATCACGGTCACATCCTCGGGTGTCGAACAGCCGATCCCGAACCTCGCGCTGTCGAATGGCATCCGCTCTGCGGTGGTGGGGTGGTCCAAAACGCTGGCGGGCGAAGTGGCTGCTGACGGGATCACGGTGAACGTGGTGATGCCGGGGCGTATCCACACGCAGCGTGTGGACGAACTGGATGCGGCAGCCGCTAAGCGCACGCAGAAAGATGTGGCAGAAGTCGCTGCAAACTCTCGCGCTGGCATTCCGGTCGGGCGGTATGGCAAACCGGAAGAATTCGCCGATGTGGTGACCTTTCTGGCTTCCGCACGCGCCGCTTATGTGACGGGGTCGCGTATCCGTATCGACGGTGGCGCGATCAAGTCGATCTGATCACCGGACCACCTGCCTGTTGCGGCGCATTGTTTCGCCGCGACAGTCAACGGCGCTATTTTTGTTGGGCGCAAAGGGGCAGGGCACCGCGATTGATGTGGGCCGCTTTGCCGCGTTTCGTGGCATCGGTCTTTGCAGGCCCATGCTATCGGAGCCGGATGATGTCACCGAAGTATTTTGTCAGACTTCCTGCATTGCGCAGGACGACAACTACGACAAGTGGTTAGGCTGCATGGAAAACAGTGTCCTTTCCGACCTGCATTTGCCGTTTTGCTTCACGTCGCGTCGCGCCATAAATCCGCGCACCGAACGTCCGTACACGGAGGCGACGGCCCTCTTGCTTAGAGCCCGTGAAAGCTCAGGGAAAAGTGTAAACACCTCGTGTCGTGCGGCATTGCTCAACATCCTAAGCGCCATCGGGCCGGGGTAAAAGCTTTCGGACGGTACGTCTTCCGCAAAAATGATCTGGTGGGTATCGAACATCAGGTGGATGTAGGTCACCGTGCGCTTGCCCCGTGCTACGCGAATACCTCTGGTCGTTTCGGCCAAGTGCCTGGCCCGCGCCAACTGCTTGCCCCCGTCGATCAACATGCCATGCTGCGGAGAAACGAGGAGATCCCTTTCTACCCCAAGGATCCCGCGCTTGATCAGGATCGGACAAATATCGGGTTGAGCCGCAAGTTCGGCCTTGTTCACGGTACGACGTCCGATCCAGCGAATTGGTTGCGGGCCATTATCCATCGTGCAGACCAGATCGCCAATCGACAAATTGTCGATTAAGACCGGACCTGTTGGCGTGCGGATCGCTGTGCCCGAGGTAAAGCAGACAACGCCGGTGTTCTCAGACGTGAAACTCGAGTTGTCTGCGGATGCCCCGGTGAAGGTGAGGGACCCGTCACCGAAATGGGTATTGTTGGAATAATCGACGGCGTCGCCGTTCAACTTCGTCGCGTTTGACTGGTTCAGTATGCCGTCATCGGCTTGATCGGCGTGCAACTCCCAGATGTCGTCGTAGTATCCGCTCAGGTCAATGTTGTCGTTGTTGCTGTATATGCCATCGTTCAGCGTGCCGGTATTACCGGTGTTGAAATCGGCGATCGTATCGTGGCCGTAGCCGGTCGTATAGAAGAAGTGATCATCACCAGCACCGCCGATCAGACTGTCGTTGTCGCCACCGCCATCCAGAGTATCGTCGCCAGATCCCCCATCCAGAACATCCGCACCAGCATCGCCGTCAATGATATCAGCGCCTGCGCCACCCGAAACGGTATCTGCGCCGGTATCGCCAAAAATACTATCCGCGCCTTCGCCCCCTGATAGGCTATCATCGCCGGCATTGCCGTCGATGCTATCATTGCCCGTGCCGCCGTCGATGGTGTCAGTGCCGGACCCGCCATCGATGGTGTCATTGCCCCCCAGACCCTCAATGTTAATTCCGGCGCTGTCGCTGTCACCGCGCACCACATCGGCGCCTTCTGTCAGAATGATGCGCTCGATCTCGGAGAACGACAGGGTCGACGTGCCGTCTGTGATCGTTCCGGCCTTGTCGCCTGTGTAGGTGACCGTGACCGGTGTTGTCAGCGCACTTAGATCAATCGTATCGCTATTTGTGCCAGCTTCGCCACCGACGATGGTGTCACTTCCAAACCCATCATAAACCAGAAATGTGTCGCTGCCGTCACCGCCCGTCAGGCTGTCATTGCCGGTGCCACCTGTCAGTTGATCATCACCTGCGCCACCATCCAGAGTATCGTCTCCGGCCCCTCCACCAAGAGTGTCGTCGCCCCCTAGTGCATTGATCCAGTCGTTGCCGTCACCGCCTTCCAGTTTGTCCTGTCGTTCGGTACCTGTGATCGTATTGTCGGGTGCCTGTTCGTATGTTTGCGCATCAAAACTACTATAGCTGGGGGCGGCTGCCCCGTTGGGCTGGTAGCTGTTGGTAACGAGATAATTCGCACCCGGTTGGATCGGGCCATCAGCCCCATACCCGACCAGTGTATCGTCGATATAGATGGAATAGACAGTCACCACGGAATTGCCCGGACCGACCAGTTCGAAAGCGTATTCCGAGAAGGCAAATCCGCTGGCCACTGGCGATCCGGACGGATCGGTCACGACTGCAGTTTGCTGAGAGGTATCTTCCACACCTGTTTCAGCAGGGTCGCCGCTTAATGTTGTGTCGTCATCCGTCACCGTCATGATAAGGGCGTCGGTAGAATTCGACCAGTCAGATTTCAGCCGGAACTCATCACCGGTTGACGGGAAAGCACCGGCAGGGCCGGGTGTGGTCAAATTCGTCGCATCGTCGGGCGAAAACAGTGTTATCGTGTATGTGGCCATGGGTTCTTTTTTGTTTCAGCGACTGCGGATTGCCCGCAAGTCGGTGTTCAAATGTCTTAAGGCCGGAGGGTAAAATGGTTCTTTCTCGTTGTTGGTTTTATGGAAAAATGTGGATGAGAATTGATTAAATGTGACCAGGTGCCAATCTAGGAATGCTCGATTAAAAGTATTTAAATTAATGTCTTATTTGCGGCGGTGAGACTTTGATGTCTCTCTTCGCTCTAATTCTGATGCACTCTAAAAATCAGCTTCACGTATCAGGGCGGTTCAGCCTCACAAGAGCTAGGAAAGCGAGCGCAGCTCAATTAATGAGTTGGCTCTGTCGATAGTTTCGATTTTCAAACGAGGGGCCAGTACCGTGTCGGTTAAAGGTCTTTTTTTGAGTCCGGGTCCGCTGAAACCGGTCCAGCTGCTGACGTGTCTTATCGGTCGAAAAAGCCGTTTACGATCATGCCAGAACCCCAGCTGGAACTGCACATGACCAAATGCATCCCAAACAACCGAGGCGAAGGCGCAGATTGTTCTAAAACCAGGGCCTCGATTTTTTTCCCGATGGTCTGCATCATCGACTGGTGATCCAGCTGGATGGCAGCACCGAATTTTGCGCTGAGGCATCATTTTGCGCCTAGCGAGGATATGCAGCAGCAAAACCGTATTCAGCTTATGGGCTCCCAGCCGCTTTAACCCAAGCTCCATCGGGCCATCAATTTCTGCTTCCCTTGACCATCGGCGGGAGTTCTCAATATCCACCAAGCCGATGCTGCAATCTAAGCCGCATCTGCGACGGGTGTCAGAACAGTTGCCAGATTCAGTATCCTGACCATCCTCTCGCCAACCAACGTCGATGCCCGCACATAAGACTGATCACCGCTTTTGGCCGCGTCCGGCGGGGATTGCATTTCGTCTTCGGTCGGCGCGATGATATCGGACACCGCATCCACCAGAAGCCCAAACAGCGTTTCGTCAATCTCGACAACGATAATCACATTTCTTTCGCTCTCTGTCCGGGTTGTAACCCCAAGACAGGTCGCGAGGTTCAACAATGGCACCACCACACCGCGCAAGTTGATGGCATCAAGTACTACATGCGGCGGAGCATCCGGAACGGACGAGGGCACGGTTCAGCTTCTGATCTCGCGGGTTGACCCGATAGCTATCGCGTAAACTTCGCCGCGAACAAGATAAGTCAGAAGCTCGACCGCCTCGGCGTTAGACTGTGCTTCGCTAGTATCATTCATGGTTGGGCCACCCAAATCTTACAGGTATGGCGCGCGGGGAAATGATGTCTCGCGTACTTTGGATCAAAATTCATCCCACCCGTCATAACCGGCCGTACCGCCGCCGCCGGCTGCCGCCACTTTTGGCTGCTTCTGAGGCGCATTGACCGGTTTCCTGTCCAACGCCACGACATTTACCGACTTGTCTTTCTTCTCTACAGACTTGCCCGTATTAAACTTACCCACCTCGCTTGCCAGAACCGACGCTTCCTGACGAAGAGCCATGCTGGCCGCAGTGGTTTCTTCAAAGCGTGCGACGTTGTCCTGTGTGGCGCGGTCAAGCGTACCGATCGCGGTACTTATGGCGGAAATGGTGGAGGATTGCTCGGTTGTGGCATCTGCAATCGACCCGATGCGTTGCGCAACGCTTTGAACCGCCTCTAGAATTTTCTCCAAGGCTGTATTACTGCTGCTTACCTGCTCAACCCCCGATTTCACCTGCGCTTCGCTGGTCGATATCAATATGTTGATTTCCCGCGCAGCATCTGACGACCGCTGCGCAAGGGCACGCACCTCTGACGCCACGACCGCAAATCCACGGCCGGCATCACCGGCGCGCGCCGCTTCGACGCCCGCATTCAGCGCAAGAAGGTTCGTCTGGAAAGCGATGTCGTCAATGACT
This sequence comes from Sulfitobacter geojensis, assembly GCF_000622325.1. Taxonomy (NCBI): domain Bacteria; kingdom Pseudomonadati; phylum Pseudomonadota; class Alphaproteobacteria; order Rhodobacterales; family Roseobacteraceae; genus Sulfitobacter; species Sulfitobacter geojensis. The sequence continues at coordinate 2,286,447 of NZ_JASE01000005.1, read as the reverse complement.
TTCGTGATCTGGCCAATCTCACCGGACGATTTTTCAATGCCTTCCATGGCCGCAGCGGTATCTCTGGCGATCTGCGCACAGGACTGTGCTTCATGTTCGGTTTTTGTGACCTGAGTGCGGACGTCGGCAGCGTTGGAAGAGGTCGATTTGACAGAAGACGTCAGCTCCTCGATTGCGGCTGCGGTTTCCTCAAGGGATGCGGCAGAGCTTTCGGCCTTACGGGAGACATCGTCAGCGGCTGTAGAAACTTCCAAAGATGAGTCGTCAATGATGCTCCCGCTGACGGCAATCTGATCAACAATACTGGTAAGCACTTCCGATGTGGTATTCAGGGTTTTGCCGATCTCCTGAAAGATGCCTTCGTGATGCTCCGGCATACGTCTGGAAAGGTCACCTGTTGCCAGAGCTTCCAGAATTTGCCGGACATCGGCAAGACTTGCTTCGGTTGCGGTCCCGATCTGGTTCATGCCTTCGCACAATGCGGCGAAGACGCCTTCCTTTTCTTCAGCGTTCAGGCGTTTGGTGAAGTCACCCTTCGCATAGGCTGCGACCACCTCCGCTATTTCCGCCGTCACCCGTTGCTCGGTTGCACGCTCTTGCTCGAGGCGCTGACGTTCGACATCGGCGTGCTGTTTCTCCTTCTCGGCCTGCGCCGCCTCTTCCTTCATGGCCCTCTCACGTGCCTCTTGTGTTGCCTTTTCAGCCTCCTCTGCCTTGCGGCCAAGTTCAACACGCTCAATCGCATTCTTTTTAAAGACTTCCAGCGCATTCGAGATCAAGGCGACTTCGGTGATTTTCGACTGCGTCGTCGAGATATCCATATGCCCCTCTGCAAGACGACCGATTGCCGTTGTCAACTTCTGCAAGGGGCGCGAGATCGACACGGCAAGTCTGACACCGACCACGGCAAATACCGCGATCAGGATCGCCAATCCGGTGCCCCCTGTGAGCAGCAGGTTTTTTTGTGTCTGTGCGGCTTCAGCCTGAACTGTTTCTACGCGGCTTTGGATCAGTCCGGCGACTTCTTCAAAAACCGGTTCAACATCAGCAAATCGCGCTGAAAGTTCACTGCGAAGTTCCGCGGCCTTCAGGGATTCGTTGACATAGCGTGCGAACGCCGTCTGGTAGGTTTCAAGGAGCGCCGTCACTTTGTTTTGCTGAGCAACAGAGCGAAAAGCAAGGGGAGCCATTTCAAGAAATTCGTCCACCCGCGCATTCAGCCGATCAAGATATTTCGGATCGCCGCGCATGATGAAGTCTTTTTCATGACGTCGCATCATCAGCATCTTGACCTGCAGTGGTGCGTTCTCAACAGTTTTCAGGGCCTCCTCTACGGTTTGCACAGCACTGCGGAGTTCCCCTTCCAACCCGGAGGATGGATTAAGGCCAAGCGTCGTCTTCGCTGTTACCAGCTGCGTAAAACTCGCCTCATAGGCCGTTATGCCCTGCAACATGCTGTCGAATTGCGCACGCGCACCAGCGATATCCATCGCCGCGGCGGCAGCAGTTGCCTCCGCGACATGAACCTTGATCGCGCTCATAACATCCGTATGGCGTCCGACATATTTCTCATCGACGCGCAGGAGGAAGTCTTTTTCATTTCGCCGCGCCTGCAGCAGCCCTCTCTCAATCTCGCCCATCTTCCGCTCAAGATCGGCCGACTTGGCCAGTTCACCGGCAACCCGGACCTCTGAAACGTAAACGACGGCGCCGGCGACGCCCATGAGAAGCATCGTGACGAGGGCCAGGCCGACGATCCCGGCAATCGCAGTGCTGACTTTAATATTTTTCATAAGAGAACCCTAAAACGGCGACAAGTTATTCGCCGTTTAGCATTGCCAAGAACTATCTACAAAAGATGTATGAGCCCGTTTTTTTCGGAGATAATTATCTCCACTTTCACAGATTTAGCACGGGCGGATTTGAGGCTATGCTGCCGCAGAAGCACTTTTGTGGTCAATTTTTCGAAACAGTAGCTGGCGAAACGTTCCAAGCTAAAGATCCCGCTTTCGATAATCGGTTTGCTTTGACCCACGCGGCAGGATCGTCATGTTGCGCACCCCTACATTGGTTGCGACTTTGGGCGGATGTGCCGCGTGATGGACGTCAGCACAGGTGGCTTGCGCGCGTTCCGGAACAGTCCGTCCAGCCGCAGCCTGCGATCTGACATGGTGACGCTGGCGCATATCCAACGCCCCGGCAGTCGAAACGCAGAACCATTATGCGCAGCACCCATCGGCGAGCACCTGATTCCGAAACATTGAGTTATAAACCTCTAGCGTCAGTATGCTTGCCCGATGGGGCAGATCGGACAAATGCGCCTTTCAGTTGCCTCTCAAATTGCGGCATTCGCCGTTTGCCAAAGTCCCTCTTCGATGGCCCCCTCATTTCCACACCTACATTTTGCTCAGCACTGGCCAAATGGCTGAAACAAGAAAAACCTAAGTTTTTCGGAGTTCTCACATATTCGCAACGTATATTTGGGGGTAATGGCGGAGAGACAGGGATTCGAACCCTGGGTAGGCTTGCACCCACAACGGTTTTCGAGACCGCCCCGTTCGACCACTCCGGCACCTCTCCGCGCTGGTGTGGTGCGCCGCAATACCCAAGGATCGATCAGGGGGCAAGAGGGTTTCAGGGGCCGATTTTCCAATGAAGTGAATTTGATCGCAGGGTGGCTTGGATCGGTCTGCGTTGCGGTCTACGGTAACGGCAAATGAAAGGATCTGTGATGACCCCTGTTTTGCGCGTACCGCTGTTGGTTCTCTCGTTCTTGTGCTTTGCGGCGTTGGCCCTGCAAAGCCAGCCCGCCCGCGCTGCCGACCCCGACCGGCTGGAGGCGTTTCTTGAGGTGACAGGGTTTGATGTTGCGTTGGAAAGCATCCGGCTTTCAGCCGATTCCGCGCCGCAAATGCTGGGGCTGAGCGCGGATGATTTCGGTTCCGAGTGGTCACGACTGGTGCGCGAGGTCTTCCAGACGGAACTGATGCATGACATGGCGCTCGACATTCTGTCCAAGACGTTAAGTGACGATCTGCTGGATCATGCGGCGGGGTTTTACGCCTCTGACCTGGGACAACGGTTGGTGGTGGCCGAAAACGCGTCGCATATGGTGGACGAGGACGGGTTGAAATCAGAAAGCGGCAGTTCGATCATTGACGGGCTGGTGCGTATCGGTTCACCGCGTGTGCAATTGCTGACGCGGTTGAACGAGGCCAGCGACGTCGAAGACAGTTCGATCCGTGCTATCCAAGAGGTGCAGATCAGGTTCCTGATGGCGGCCGCCGGTGCCGGTGTGATCGAATTGCGGATGGACGAGCCGGATTTGCGCGAAGCAATGCGCAGTCAGGAAGGCGAGATGCGCCGCTCGATCAAGGCCAATGCGCTTGCAAATGCCGCATACACCTATCAGGCGTTTTCTGATCAGGAAGTTGCTGATTATGCCGATGCGCTGGCGGACCCGAGAATGCAAAAGGTCTATGCGTTGATGAACGCTGTGCAATATGAAATTCAGGCCAACCGTTTCGAAGAAGTGGCCACGCGCTTGTCTGCCATGCAACCCAGTCAGGACCTATGATGCGGCGTTTCCTTGGTCTGTGCTCGCTGCTCTGGCTGTTTGCCAGCAGTGCGGCATTTGCCGACGCGCGCATGAGCGTGCTGGTGGATGTTCTTAAACTGTCCGAAGCTGCCGTAATCCTGAGTGAAGAAGGCAAGGGGCAGGCGCAGGACATCAATATCGAGATGTTGGACGGGCAGGGCGGTGCCGGCTGGGCGCAGCAGGTGTCACAGATTTATGCACCGGCCCGTATGGTGGAGCTGGTACGTGCCGAGTTGGTAAAAGAATTGTCCGGTGATGCACTGGAACAAGTGATCACGTTTTTCGCCAGCAGCCGTGGTAGAGAGATCATTGCGTTGGAGAACGCAGCACGACGCGCCATTCAGGACAGCGATGTCGAAGACGCGGCGCGGGCGCGCTTTGCCGAAGTCGAAGGCAGCGACGATGCCCGCTTGGCACTGATCGGCAAATATATCGAAAGTGGCGATATGATCTCGCGCAATGTGACCAGCGCGTTGAATTCCAACTATCAGTTCCTGCGCGGTCTAGCCGAAGGGGGCGCGATCGAAATGACGCAAGAGGAGATGTTGGAGGATGCCGCCGGTGACATCGAAAGCAGCACGCGTGATACCACGCAGTGGCTGTTCGGATTCTTGTTGCTGGCCTATCATCCGCTGTCCGATGACGATCTGCAGGCCTATATCGCCTTTTCCGAAACGCCTGCGGGGCAAGCCTTGAACCGCGCCTTGTTTGAGGGGTTCGGCAAATCTTACGAGGATATATCCTATGCCTTGGGGCGGGCTGTGGCGTTGAATATGACAGCGCAAGAGCTGTAAGCGTGCAGGCTGACGATACCTTGCTTGTCTGGCAGCACTTGCGTAGCACCAGACAAGCCAAGGTCATCCTGTGTGAACAATGCCGAGGATGCGACCGGCGAACCGTTTACGAACTGAATGATTAACGATTTGTTAACTATTCCTAACTGAACGTGAAATGCGTCCCATTTCAGGCGGGGTAGCGGCGATTGTGTGTGGGTTTTGTCGGGCAGACGGTCTGTTGCGCATAGATTTGAGGCCAATCACCGCTCTGCCGGTGTAAACCTGCTTGACTTGTTCCTGTAACCGACAGATAAGCCGCGAACCCGACAGGATTTCCTGTGACGGGTCTATTTTTAATGACGCCCCAAGGGCGCGCTGTTCGAGGTGGACGCGGTATCAAAACCGGTCCGAAACACCCAAGCGGGGACCACAGAACGCGGATATATGAAGGAAGACACGATGTTCGCAGTCATCAAGACTGGCGGAAAGCAGTATAAAGTAGCCTCGGGCGACATGCTTCGGGTGGAACGTATTGCGGCAAACGCTGGCGAAACCGTACAATTCAACGAAGTATTGATGCTGGGTGGCGACAAAGTTCAGGTTGGCGCACCGCTGATCGAAGACGCGGCTGTTCAAGCCGAAGTTGTTGACCAGATCAAAGGCGACAAGGTGATCAACTTTGTTAAACGCCGTCGTAAGCACTCTTCCAAGCGCACCAAGGGTCACCGTCAAAAGCTGACACTGATCAAAATCGGTGACATTCTTGAAACCGGTGCCGGCAAATCCAAAGTGATGGCCGCCGTTGGGACAGGTTCTGTATCGGCCGCAGCTGTTGCTGCGATCACTGGCAAATCCGCTGACGAAGCGGCCAAGCCTGCGAAGGCCAAAAAAGCCGCCGCACCAAAGGCAGAAGCGAAAGCTGAAAAGCCCAAGGCCGAGAAGAAAGCAGCGCCAAAGAAAGCCGCTGCAAAGAAGTCTGATGGCGACGACCTGTCCGAAATCTCCGGCGTAGGTCCGGTGATTGTTGGCAAACTGCACGCAGAAGGCATCACAACCTTCGCGCAGATCGCTGCATGGACAGATGCGGACGTTGAAGCTATTGAAGAGAAACTGTCGTTCAAAGGTCGTGTCGGTCGTGAAGACTGGATCGCACAGGCCAAAGATCTGGCTAAAGGTTAAGGAGAGACCAAATGGCACATAAAAAAGCAGGCGGCTCATCCCGTAACGGACGCGACTCAGCTGGTCGTCGTCTTGGCGTTAAGAAATACGGTGGCGAATCCGTCATCCCCGGCAACATCATCGTGCGTCAGCGCGGCACCAAGTTCTGGCCTGCCGACGGCGTTGGCATGGGCAAGGATCACACGATCTTTGCAACTGTTGACGGTGCCGTGACCTTTCACAAAGGTCTGAAAAACCGCACGTTTATTTCTGTACTCCCGATGGCGGAAGCCGCAGAATAAGCCGTACCCGCAAGGTTTGAGAAAATTTAAGGGATCGGTGGAAACACCGGTCCCTTTTTACATTTACATTGCTGTGATGAATTAACCCCGCCAGCCGGAAAGGAGCGGTGCGATGACACAAACTGACCTGCCCATTCTGGAAATCGGGGATCTGCACCTGCGCTCGGCGGAGGTGCATGATGGTAAACGGGTCTTGCCTGCGGATGATGCCAAGGGGCAGGCCGCATGACCTTTACCTTACAAACCGACCGTCTGGTTCTGCGCCCGTTTCGCGCTGCCGACAGCCTTTGGGTGACCCAAGCGCTTGAGGATGTGGATGTTGCGCAGTGGATACCCTTGCTGCCTTTCCCTTACAGCATCGATGACGGGCGTTCCTTTGTTGAATTGCAGGCTGGCCCAAAGGCAGACGCCTTGGCCGTGGTCCACAATGATCTGCCCGTAGGTTGCATCACAAAGGTCATAGAACTTGGGTATTGGTTCCGCAAAAGCGCTTGGGGGCAGGGGTTCGCCACAGAAGCCGCACGGGCCGTTGTGGCGCAGCATTTCAGGACATCTGACCAGAATTTGACGTCGGGCTATATGATCGACAACAATCGCTCACAGCGCGTCCTGTCAAAGCTTGGGTTTGTTCCGAAGGAAACCGTGGAACGCCTGTCGACGGCTGTGGATGAGATGAAAACCATCCAACGGATGGTGCTGTCGCGGGCTGATTGGGAGGCCTGCGCATGAGTATCGCGATCCTTCCCCTTGCCGTTTTCGCGGCCAGCCAGATCGGCACGCCCGGGCCCGCAAACATGGCACTGCTCGCGACCGGCGCGCGGTTCGGGTTTCGCGCGGCCTTGCCATTCGTGGCGGGCGTGGCTCTTGGCAAGCAGTTGATCATCTGGCCCATCGGTTTCGGCCTGATGGAGCTGGCCGAGGCGGCACCGTGGCTGTTTATCGCCCTGAAATACATTTCGGCAGCCTATATCATCTGGCTGGCATGGAAGGTCGCGAACCTGCGTCTGAACACCACGGCCAGCACAGGCGCGGCACCGGGTTTTGCCGCCGGTTTGATTGTGCATCCGCTCAACCCTAAAGCATGGGCAATGATTGTTGGTAGTTTCACGGCCTTCGTCGGCCCCGATGTGCCAACCCTGACGGCCACGGCGACCATCGCGGCGGTGTTGCTGGGCTGTCAGATTATTCTGCATCCGATCTGGACTTTGGCGGGGGACAGGATCGCCAAAACCGTTGCAGGTACACGTGCAGAACCTTATTTGATGTGGACATTGGCGGGCCTTACCGTCGCGTCCGTTCTATTCGTATTGTTCGGAGGAGGAACATGACGATGAAGATTCAACCCATTGTAAATCAGCCGGTAATCGAGACGGCGCGTTTTGATCTGCGCCCCCTGCGGCGCTCTGATCTGGGGCTGATCGAATTGCACGCCGGTGATGAACGCGTGGCGCGTAACACAACGTCAATCCCGCACCCGCTGCCCCCCGGCACGATCGAAGCTTTCATCTCGCGCGCCATGACCGAGCCGCGTGATTTTGACTGCTGGGCCATGGACGGAACCAAAGAGAACGGTGCCGAAGTGATGGGGCTGATTACGCTCTCGCGGCTTGACCGTAACCAGTCCGAAGTTGGTTTTTGGGTTGCGCCGGCGTTCTGGAACACCCATCTGGCATCTGACTCCGTCACTGCATTGGTCAGCGCCAATCCGTTGGGCAACGCCACGATGTTCGCCACGGTTTTTCAGGACAACCCTGCCTCGGCCAAGGTCATGACCAATGCCGGCTTCGTCTATTTGGGCGATGCGGAAACCTATTGTCTGGCACGCGATGCTGCCGTACCCACATGGACCTATAGCCGTAAGCTATAATCCCGCCTGAAAGGCCAAGCGCATGAAATTCCTCGACCTTTGCAAAGTTTACATCCGTTCCGGCGCGGGCGGCGGTGGCTGCATTTCGTTCCGGCGTGAAAAATACATCGAATACGGCGGCCCCGACGGCGGGGATGGCGGCGGCGGCGGGTCGGTTTGGGCCGAAGCGGTGGACGGGCTGAACACCCTTATCGATTTCCGCTATCAGCAGCATTTCTTTGCCAAGAACGGCCAGCCCGGCATGGGCAAACAGCGCACCGGCAAGGACGGCGATGACATCGTGCTGCGCGTTCCTGTCGGCACAGAAATCATGGACGAAGATCAGGAAACCGTGATCGTCGACATCACCGAAGTGGGTCAACGCGTGCAACTGGCGCGTGGCGGCAATGGCGGCTGGGGCAACCTGCATTTCAAATCTGCGACAAACCAGGCACCGCGCCGCTCCAATCCCGGTCAGGATGGGGTCGAGCGTACCCTTTGGCTGCGATTGAAACTGATTGCGGATGTCGGATTGTTGGGGCTGCCGAACGCGGGCAAATCGACATTTCTGGCTGCGACTTCAAACGCGCGACCCAAGATTGCGGATTATCCGTTCACCACCCTTCACCCGAACTTGGGCGTCGTAGGTGTTGATAACACTGAATTTGTTGTCGCCGACATCCCCGGTTTGATCGAAGGGGCGTCTGAGGGGCGCGGCCTTGGTGATCTGTTCCTGGGCCATGTGGAACGGTGTTCTGTGTTGTTGCATCTGGTGGATGGGACCTCTGAAACGGTGGCAGAAGATTACCAGACCATCATCATCGAGCTTGAACATTACGGCGGTGATCTGGCGTTGAAGCCACGTGTGACAGTGCTGAACAAAGTTGACGCTTTGGACGAAGAGCAGCTGGCAAGCAAACTGGCAGAACTGGAAAAAGCATCCGGTGGCCCCGTGATGCAGATGTCCGGTGTTGCCAAAATCGGCACGGTCGACGTCTTGCGCACCCTGCGCGGCGAAATCGACGAAGACAAGCTGCGTCACAAACCTGCGGTGGAGGCGGAGTCGTGGCAACCCTAAGCACCGCCAAACGGCTGGTTGTCAAAATCGGCTCGGCTTTGTTGGTGGACCGGCACACCGGTGACCTGCGGGCCGACTGGTTGCATGCTTTGGCCGAAGATGTGCGTTGGCTCAAAGGGGTGGGCTGTGATGTTGTGCTGGTATCTTCCGGCTCTATCGCCTTGGGGCGTGGCGTATTGGGTTTGCCTGCGACACCATTGGCGTTGGAGCAATCGCAGGCGGCGGCCGCTGTTGGCCAGATCCGTCTGGCCCGCGCTTACGAGGAAGCCTTGGCACCTCATGCCATCAAGACCGCGCAAGTTCTTGTAACACTTGAAGATTCTGCAGATCGCCGCCGCTATCTGAACAGTCGCGCGACCTTGGAGACCCTGTTGGGATTCGGGGTGGTTCCGATTGTGAATGAAAACGACACGGTCGCGACTGATGAAATCCGCTTTGGTGACAACGACAGATTGGCGGCACAGATTGCAGTGACAGTCGGGGCGGATCAATTGATTTTGTTGTCCGATGTCGACGGGTTTTACAGCGCCAATCCAAACGAGGACGCCAGCGCGACCCGCTATGATGTGATCGATACCATCACTGCCGAGATCGAAGAGATGGCGGGCGATGCCGGTTCGGGTCTTAGCAAAGGCGGGATGAAAACCAAGCTGATGGCGGCAAAAACCGCAACGACTGCAGGTTGCGCGATGGCGATCACCGAAGGATCGGTTATGCGACCCCTGCGGGCGTTGGAAGACGGGGCAAACGCCACATGGTTCACTGCGCAAAGCGATCCGCAAGCCGCCCGCAAACGCTGGATTGCGGCGATGAAACCGCGTGGATCGGTGACCTTGGATGCTGGTGCGGTGAGCGCGCTGACGAAAGGAAAATCCCTTTTGCCCGCGGGTATTACCGAAGTATCCGGCCCCTTTGAGCGGGGCGACAGCGTGGCACTGCTGGACCCCACGGGACGGGTGATCGGCAGCGGTCTGAGCCGCTACGCGTCTGACGAAGCGGCCCAAATCAAAGGACACCAAAGCGCACAGATCGAAGCGCTGTTAGGATATCCGGGCCGCGCGGCTTTAATCCACCGCGATGATATGGCTCTTTGATCTGGGTAAGTTCATGCAACACTTTAAGATGCGAGCATAAGATTATGAACGAAAAAGAAAATATTTCATCTTTAATGGCTGACATCGGGGCACGTGCAAAAGCGGCTGCCGCAGGGCTGGCCGTGGCATCGGCAGAGCGCAAACATGCCGCTTTGATCAGCGCTGCAGAAAATATGTGGAAAAACCGCGAGGGCATTCTGGCCGCCAACGCGGAGGATTTGATCTTTGGTCGCGACAAGGGGCTGTCGGATGCGATGATGGACCGGTTGATGCTGGACGAAAGCCGCATCCAGTCCATGGTTGACGGTTTGCGCAGTGTCGCAGAACAGGCCGATCCCGTGGGCGAGGTGATTGCGGATTGGGATCAGCCGTCCGGGTTGAACATTCGCCGCGTGCGTACGCCTTTGGGGGTGATTGGTGTGATCTACGAAAGCCGTCCGAACGTGACCGCTGACGCCGGTGCGCTTTGTTTGAAAGCGGGCAACGCGGTAATCCTGCGGGGCGGTTCGGAAGGATATAACTCATCGCGCGCGATCCACGCCTGTTTGCAGCAGGGGTTGCGCGATGCGGGCCTTCCCGAAGATGCGGTGCAACTGGTGCCCACACGCGACCGCGCCGCAGTGAGCGAAATGTTGACGATGACGGACACCATTGATGTGATCGTGCCGCGCGGTGGCAAGGGGTTGGTCGGCCTGGTCCAGCGCGAGGCGCGGGTGCCTGTATTTGCGCATCTGGAGGGGATCGTTCACATCTATATCGATGAACATGCCGATCCTGAAAAGGCGTTGAAAATCGTCCTGAACGCCAAAACGCGGCGGACCGGTATTTGCGGCGCTGCGGAATGTCTGTTGATCCACGAAGGGATCATGAAAACCATCGGGCAGGGTGTTGTGCGCGCCTTGATGGATGCCGGCGTCGATGTGCGTGGTGACGCGAATCTACAAGGGATCGAGGGGGTTACCCCCGCAACGGCAGAGGATTGGGGCTGCGAATATCTCGACATGATCATCGCGGCCAAGACGGTGAGCAGTGTCGAGGATGCGATCGCGCATATCCGCAAGTTTGGTTCGAACCACACCGATTGCATCATCTCCGAAGATGCGGCGACGGTGGAAACCTTTATGAACCACCTCGATTCCGCAATCCTGATCCACAATGCGTCAACCCAGTTTGCCGATGGTGGTGAATTCGGTATGGGGGCCGAGATTGGCATCGCAACGGGCAAAATGCACGCGCGTGGGCCGGTCGGGGCCGCGCAGTTGACCAGCTTCAAGTATCTGGTGACAGGGGACGGAACGGTTCGCGCCTAAAGCTCGACCTTGATTGTTGTCTCGTCTGACTGGCAAGTGACGCGCCGTGTCGAATCCTGTGCGATTAGGGGCAAGAGGGCAAACTGGACATGAGAGGGCAGCAAATCCTTGCATGCAGCGCTGCCTGAAAGCAGCGCCCAAAGATCTGTGTCGACGTTGATGCGATCGGCCGTGCCGTTCAGTTGCCATGTGCCCTCATGATGGGTCACCTCAACCCGCCCGCCGTAGGGCATCGCCGTTTCAATGCACATGATGGCGAGAAACGCGAGCCTGACGTCCGTTCGATGGGCTGGTGTTTCAACTTTCCACTCAGGGGAAAGGCGGCTCGCGTCGTAGAGGTCGCGCAGGATGGATTGCACCTCGGCAGGGCCGACCAGTTGATCCCCCGCCGCGCCAAAGGCGATGCGGAAGAACCGGATGCGCGCGCTGGCGTTCCCCACGCTTTCGCCGATCAGGCCGATTTCCGGTCCTGCCGGATTGCCCGACATGCCCAGTAGTTCGAGGCCATTGTTGATCGCGCCAATCGGCGATATCAAGTCGTGGCAAATACGGCTGCCGATCAGGCCGGCTAGGGTGGTGTTCAATTCGCTCATGCCAAAAACCTGCGCTGCCACGGGACGTTGCCAACCAAGGGACGGGACATGGACGATCTGAACGCAATCATGACGCCCGGTATGCTGGTGCGCCATCCTGAACGGCCCGAATGGGGCGTGGGACAAGTGCAAAGCAACAGTGCTGGCAAGGTTACAGTTAATTTTCGCGGCGAGGGCAAAATAGTCATCGACAGCTTCCGGGTAGGGTTAATGCCCGTTTTTGATGACTGAACATGGTTGCCAAATGATTAACGGGTCCCAAGAAGAGGTTTACGCAAGCTCAGCGTACCGCCTGAGTGGCAAATATGCAATCTTAACGTGTATGTTGATGCTCGCCTCTTCGAGCGCGGTTTTTTCCCGCTCAAAACAGCCTGCAAGGCAGGGGAGCGCATGATCTCGATGCACGTGCCCGATTTCCATGTCAGAATGGCACAAACGCCTGATGATCTGCTCGCTGCACAGCGGCTACGCTTTGACGTGTTTGTCCGCGAATTGGGCGGAACGGGCCCCTCGGTGGATCACGCGGCGGGACTGGAGCGGGACGATCTGGATGCGTATTGCGATCATCTTTTGTTGGTGGACCGGACCCATGACGCGGTTGTCGGCGTCTACCGCCTGATGGGGCCGGAGCAGGCGAGGCGGGCAGGGCGCTATTATTGCGCCGGTGAATACGATCTTGGGCCCTTGCTGTCATCGGACCGTCGCTTGCTTGAATTGGGGCGGTCCTGCGTACACCGCGATTATCGCGGCGGCATGGCGATGCATCATTTGTGGTCCGCATTGGCGCGCTATGTCGCAGAACATGAGATCGACGTGCTGTTTGGTGTCGCCAGTTTTCGCGGCACGGACGTGCAGGCCCTGGCGGCACCCTTGTCCTTGCTGCATCAGCGCCATCTTGCCCCGCCCGATTTGCGGGTGCGTGCGCTGGAAAGCGCATTTCAGGATATGAAACTGATTGATCCCGATCAGTTGGATCGCAAGGCCGCGATGGTGCAAATTCCGAGCTTGATCAAAGCTTATCTGCGGCTTGGCGGCTATGTGGGCGAAGGGGCGTTTGTAGATCATGAATTTAATACGACGGACGTCTGTCTGATCATGGACACCGCCCGTCTGTCCCAGCGGCAGGCGCGGATTTACGGACATCTTGCGACATGACGACACGTTGGGAAAGTGACACGCGACCGGTGCATCCGGCGATCACGGTGCGTGGATGGATAAGAGTGATCTTGCGGGCGGTTTGTCTGGCCGTGTTGGTGTTTGGCGGGTTGTTGATCCTGCTGCTGGTGCGCCTGATCGAACGGCCGATCTATGGGCTGCACCGCCCGATGACGCCCTATATCACGCAGTTTGTTTGCCGCAACGCCCTGCGCATTTTGGGCTTGCGCTTGCAGGTGACGGGCAGGCCGATGACGGGGCAGGGTGCGATTGTCGCCAACCACACCTCATGGCTGGATATCTTCGTATTAAACGCAAGCAAGCGGATTTATTTCGTTTCGAAATCCGAAGTGGCGGGATGGCCCGGGATTGGCTGGTTGGCACGATCCACTGGAACCGTGTTCGTGGTGCGTAACCCCGCGCAGGCGAAGGCGCAGACACGATTGTTCGAGGACAGATTGCATGCGGGGCACAAACTGCTGTTCTTTCCTGAGGGCACCAGCACGGACGGCCAACAGGTATTGCCTTTCAAGACGACATTGTTCCAGTCGTTTCTATCGCCGAGCATCAAAAACGACATTGCCGTGCAGCCGGTCAGCGTGATCTATCACGCCCCCGCGGGGGGCGATCCGCGGTTTTACGGCTGGTGGGGGGATACGTCATTCGGGGCGCATCTTGTGGAAACGCTGGCACCGGCGAAACAGGGGCGGGTCGATGTGATCTATCATCCGCCCTTGCCGGTCGCCGATTTTGCAAACCGCAAAGCCCTTGCGCTGGCCTGTGAAACAGCGGTGCGCAAGGGGCATGCAGCAGGGCTGGGTGCCGGTTAATCGATATGCGCGAAAACGCTATCCGGCACGGGACCCATGCGGCCATCTACATTCCAGTCCATTTCCAGACAGGCGCTGCCTTTGCGTTGGAAATAAGTGATTTCGATCGGATACCACGCGGCTTCGGGCACGATGACCTCTTGAATACCGGCAGGTTCACAGGCGTGCACCCCGTCATAGAGGCCAACGTCCTGCCCGCCGATGCGCGCAACCAAGCCGTCGTTGCTGATCATCTCGACTTCGAAAGTACCGGCGGCATCAAAGCGGATAAATCCGCTGATGGCGGCGGCGACCTTGGTGGCTTTGTCCGAGGTCAGGGTCAGGTCCCCCTCGGCATTGTCAGAATAGGACAACCCCCTGATCGGCGGTCCCTTTTCGCTGTCCTCCAGCGCATCAACGGCGTCTTCCAACAGGCGCACATCCCTAGGATAGGCGTAAGATACGGCGAGCCCGGGTGTCAGATCGCCCGCGGCGGGTTGCGGATCGGCGGGTGTCAGGGTGACGGATTGGGCAAAACCCGGTGTCGCCAGCGCAACGGCGAATAGCACTGCAGTGCGGTTGATCATGTGAAGTCTCCCGAAGGTTTGTTTTGCCTGCCAGTTTGTGCCAGCTGTGCAGAGGTGTCCATTGATTTCACGCGCGCATGCGCGATGACAGATTTGCCCCTTGCACCGCTGGCGGTTCTGGCCTAAGGACGCGGCACTTAAACCCGCAGTCGGGGTTGGGCCGTTTCGGGGAGAAATCCTGAACCAGTCCGCCGGTTGGTCACAAATGTGATCATACCCCCGATGAGGCTAAACCGGAAAGGTATACCGACATGGCTCTTCCTGAGTTCTCCATGCGTCAGCTGCTTGAAGCAGGCGTACACTTTGGCCACCAGACGCAGCGCTGGAACCCACGTATGGGTCCGTACATTTACGGCGCGCGTAACGGCATTCACATCATGGATCTGACACAGACCGTTCCAATGCTGGACGATGCGCTGAAACTGATCCGCGACACTGTTGCCAAGGGCGGGTCAATCCTGTTCGTCGGCACCAAGCGTCAGGCCGCAGGCCCGATCGCCGAAGCTGCTGAAAAATGCGCACAGTATTACATGAACCACCGCTGGCTCGGTGGCACGCTGACCAACTGGCAGACCGTGTCCAAATCCATCCAGCGTTTGAAGTCCATCGACGAACAGTCCGAGCGCGGCTTTGAAGGTCTGACCAAAAAAGAGCGTTTGGGGATGGAACGTGACCAGGGCAAGCTTGAAGCGTCTTTGGGCGGCATCCGCGAAATGGGCGGCCGTCCCGACCTGATCTTCGTGATCGACGTGAAAAAAGAAGCACTGGCCGTGGCCGAAGCTAACAAACTGGGTATCCCTGTTGTGGCTGTGGTTGACACCAACTGCTCACCCGATGGCATCGACTACATCATCCCAGGCAACGATGACGCGGCGCGCGCCATTGGCTTGTACTGCGATCTGGCTGCACGTGCGGCACTTGACGGCATGTCCGCCCAACTGGGCGCGGCTGGCGTTGATCTGGGCGCGATGGAAGAAGCACCTGCCGAAGAAGCGCTGGAAAGCACCGGCGTTGAAGTGGGCAATGCGTCCGAAGAGACCGTTTCAGACGATGTGATGTCCGAGGATGCACCGCTTGATATCGAGTCCACAAAAGAGACTGTTGCAAAGGCCTAAGGCCCGGCACTGTCACAGGACTGAAACGGGGGCAGGGTAGACCTGCCTCCAACTGATCAGATATTTAAGGAGAACCAAAAGATGGCGATTACAGCATCTATGGTGAAAGAACTGCGCGACAGCACCGGCGCAGGCATGATGGACGCCAAGAAGGCGTTGACCGAAAACAATGGCGACATGGAAGCAGCGGTTGATTGGCTGCGCACCAAAGGTCTGGCGAAAGCGGCAAAGAAATCTGGCCGTACGGCAGCAGAGGGTCTGGTTGCGGTTCAGGTCGATGGTGGTCACGGTGTTGCAGTTGAAGTAAACTCCGAAACCGACTTTGTCGGCAAAAACGCTGACTTCCAGAAAATGGTTGCCGGTATTGCTGACGTTGCTTTGGGCGCAAACGACATCGACGCGCTGAAAGCGGCTGACATGAACGGCAAGTCCGTTGAGCAGACCGTGACAGACGCGGTTGCTGTGATTGGTGAAAACATGTCGGTCCGCCGCATGTCCGCGATCGACGGCGACACTGTTGTGTCCTACGTGCACAATGCTGCGGCACCTGGCATGGGCAACATCGGCGTGCTGGTCGCAATGACCGGCGGCGATGAAGCCTTTGGCAAACAGGTCGCCATGCACATCGCGGCGACGAACCCTGCGTCCTTGTCCGAAGAGGATCTTGATCCGGCAGTGGTCGAGAAAGAAAAGCAGGTCCAGATGGACATCGCACGCGAGTCCGGCAAGCCCGAAGCCGTCATCGAAAAGATGATCGTGGGCCGCATGAAAAAGTACATGTCCGAAGTGACATTGCTGAACCAGCAGTTCGTCATTAACCCTGACGTGACCGTGGCTGAAGCGGCGAAAGAAGCGGGCGCATCCATCACCGGCTTCGTACGTTTGGAAGTGGGCGAAGGCATCGAAGTTGTGAAAGAAGATTTCGCAGCCGAAGTTGCTAAAGTCGGCCAAAGCTAACCACTGGCGACATCAGATTTAGAGGGCGGTGCATTGGGTTGCGCCGCCCTTTTTCTATGCGAAGGGGAAACGGCGGGAAAAACGAAATGGCGGGCCACGCTGCCACGTGACCCGCCGATCGACCCGACCGTGAAGGACCGGGGCGCCTATTGATCCGGTCAACCCAAGTGGAAAAATACACCCAAGATGAACCGGTGCACATAAGAGCCCTGCTATCACAAGGTGTTATGAGCCGTTGTTCCCGTGGTCAAACCACTTGGCGGGAACCGGTTTACTGTGCGACAAATCTTTGGATCTGGCCAGTATGGGATTCCTTACCTTTGTTAAAAACAAGGGGAGTAATTTTAAGAAAACATCAGATATGAGGTTCGTCAGGCGTCCAGTACGAAAATCTGGTTGGCAAAAGAAGCTTTCAGGACCGCCTGCGCGGTTGTATCGACCGCAAGCGCCTCGCGTGCCAGTCGTAGGTGTTTTTCAACCGTCGCAGAGGTCAGCCCCATCAGAATAGCGATGTCTTGCATGGTTTTGCCGTCACCGACCCACTCTAGCGCCTCGCGTTGGCGGTTGGTCAGGCCACGGTTTGGTGCTGTATAGGGCAGGGTAAGGATTTTGAGATGAGCAATGTCGTTCATCAGTTTGATATCATTGCCATGTTCCGCCCAGACGTCGTCGATCTCTGCTTGTGAAATATCCGCCCGGGCGGTGAGGGCAATAGCCCCTTTGGAACGGGCAGAAATAGATTTAAAACTAACGGTATAGCCGGCAAAGACTTGCATGCGTCGGTTGAAATCGACCACACGTTCTTCTGCAGGTGTCATCGCACGTTCCCGCGCCATATCGTGCAGGACTGTCCAGCTGCACGCCCCATCGTTGGCCAGCGCCCAATGGACCATCGGCGCATGGTAATAGAGACCGCCGGTAATGAATTCATCGGTATAGGCGCGGCTGTGGTTGGTCAGAATGACGAAATCTTCGGGATCGCCCAGCGATGTTGAAGTCCGGTAACGGGTAAAGCCGTATATCAGCCGGTCAAAACCATAGCCTGCCATCTTGTCGAGATGTGCATCCCACAGTTCTTCAATGGACGGACATCGCGCGATGAAATGAAGATAGTCGCGTAAACTCATGGGCTTGCCAGATGTTGTTTAAGTGCCTGAAGCGCCAGAATATAGCCGGTCGCGCCAAACCCGCAAATCTGCCCAAGCGCGACCGGCGCGATATAGGACGTATGGCGAAAGGTCTCACGCGCGTGGATATTGCTTAGATGTACCTCGACCACAGGCAGCTCGACGGAGGCAATAGCGTCCATCAGGGCGATCGAAGTGTGGGTATATGCACCGGCGTTCAAAACGATGCCAGCATGTGAACCTTTGGCGGCATGTATTTGATCTATCAGCATTCCTTCGTGATTGCTTTGCGCAAACGTGGTGCTTAACCCAAGGTTTTCGGCCGCGTCGCGACACATGACTTCGATGTCGGCAAGCGTTGTCGCGCCATAGACTTCGGGCTGGCGCGTTCCAAGCAGGTTCAGGTTGGGGCCGTTTAGAATCAGGATCGACGTCATCGGGTTACTCGCAATTTAGGTCACGCACAGTTAATGCTGCCAAGGTGCAGCTGTCCAGTATTGCGCTTGCGGGGCTGTGGGATTGTCGTCTAGCATACTTCTTGTAATCAGTATTATGTAACAAAAGTATCTGAAAGAATGCACGCGTGCCCGCCCTTGTGCTAATCTTGCAGATCCAGCGTCAATTGCGCCGCCACGGGCAATCCTGCGCTGTCTAGATACGGCCTGTGGTCGTTGGTATTCAGCGCGACCTCTAGAATATGCGTACCGGCTGGTACTGGCCCGATATCAAAAGCTGGTTCGTAAAGCCGCCCCAGCTTTAATCCGTTGAGGTAAAGATGCGCGTGTCCTTGGCCCGCCACATGTGCGGCATCATCTGCCGCGCGGTGGAAGTTGAAATTCTCGACTTCGACACGCAGCGCGAAACCATCAGTGTTTGGCGTTTCCACCGCATTCAGTGTCACACGTGGCGCGGGTTGAACCGATACGCCATCGTCGGGATCATGCGACATGGTGCTGCTGCCGGCATGCTGCAGCCGGGTTGTGACGGCTCCGGCGTTTGCGAATGTGAGGGTCAGCGGTACGAAACTGCCTTCGGGAAAATCGGGCATTCGCATCATTGCATGCGCACCGTCCATCGCCAGCATGCCGTGACCCTGCCCCGGAACGATGATTTCGCGGTCGCCGTGTTGCGGGTTCATCAGATGCATCATGCCCGCCTTTGGACTTGCGACATCCACCAGGACATCGGGCGGCCCGTCATTTTCTATCGTGAGCGTGACCATAAACATCGACGGTCTGTCAGCCATGGCAAAGGCTTTGGCCCCGACAAGCGTGATTGCGCCAGCAGGCCTGTTTAGCATGACGTAACCCGCAATGCCGATGCCAGCGAGCAAACAAAAGACCAGAAGCCGTTTCATCGCGTGTTTTCCCCCTGTGACTTCACCTGTAAGCTAACGATATGACGGGTAATTCAAAGTGTCTTTTAGGGGTGGTGTTCGCGCTTTCCATGCCAGCGATGGCTTTGGCGCATCCTGCTGAACAGGCTTTGGTGCTGCTTTTGCCAACAGAGCTTTATACATTGGGCGGGACGCTGGCGGTGTTTGCGTCAATCATCCTGATCAGTTTTACGCCCCGCAGCTGGCTTGCACGCCTATATCGCGGGTTCCGTATCGGACGTGGTTTTGACGCTGGCATCGCGCCACAGGTCACATCCTTGCTGTGTACGGTGCTGTTCTTTGCGCTTCTCTATGTCGGCGTGAACGGCCCGAACGATCCGCAAAGCAATCTTTTGCCGCAGGTAATCTGGACCGGCTGGTGGGTCGGCCTGTTTATGGTGCAAGGGGTGCTGGGCGATCTATGGCGCTGGGTCAACCCGTGGTCGGGACTCTGTGTAGTTTTGCTTGATGGCAACGCCCCGCTGTTGCGCTACCCTGCCCGATTGGGCGCATGGCCTGCTCTCGCTGTTTTTATTCTGTTCCAGATTTTCCTTTTGACCGATGTCGCGCCGAGTGACCCTGACCGGCTGGCCACAATTGCACTTGTTTACTGGGTTTTTACCTTTGTCGGCATGGCGCTGTTTGGCCGCGCGGTCTGGGCCAGAAATGTGGAATGTTTCTCCGTTCTGTTCAGCCTTATCGGGTCGCTGCGTCCTGTGCATTTAGGGGCGCAGGTCAAGGTTGGCATCGCTGGCTGGGCCAGCTTCGCCCTTGCGCCGCTCGACATGGCGCGGGCGCTGTTCTGCCTGACGATTCTGGTCTCCGGCAGTTTTGATGGTCTGCGCGAGACATTCTGGTGGTTGGGTCAAATCGGCATCAACCCGCTGGCGTTTCCGGGCCGCTCTGCTGTGGTGTGGAGTTCCGCTTTGGGGCTGATCGCCGCCAATATCACAGTGATCTGCCTTTACGGTGCCGCGATCTGGGCGGGGCTGCGGATTGCCACACGGTTCGGATCGATGCCGCCTGTTTCATTTTTGCAGGCGTTTCGCACCTATGCTATTACCATCCTGCCGATTGCACTGGGCTATCATTTCGCCCATTATTTCGTCTCGTTTCTTGTTCAAATTCAGCACCTTGCCGCAACCCTCGGCGATCCACTGGCGCGCGGCTGGAACCTGTTCGGTCTGGGCGATCTGCGCGTCACAACCGGTTTTCTCAATAGTACTGAAACGGTGAAACCGATCCTGCTGGCCAATGTTGCGGCGGTTGTCATCTCTCACATAATCTCTATAGCTATGGCACATCATCTTTCCGGCCGGTTCGCCAAAACGCGCAAAGGGTTGATCCTGATCCAGCTGTTCCTCAGCATTCTGATGATTTTCTATACGATTTTTGGCCTTTGGCTGCTGTCAACACCGCGGGGCGCGTGAACTTTTAGAAAGTTCTGGACAGATCATTCGTGTGCGAACAATATAAATCAAGCGCTCCGGAACTGCGCACCAGCCTTCAAGGGAGAATTACTGTGTCCAACGGAACATCCAAGAAGACCGATTTTAATCGCCGAACGGCTTTGAAAGGCATCGGTGCGGGTGCATTGCTTGCTACGGGGACGCTGCCCGGCAGCCTGGGCTTTGCGCAGGCGCAAAGCTCGGCCCCCATCAAAATCGGTTTTCAGAAACACGCGACGGGCATCGGTGCGGCTTACGGGCGCTGGTATGATGCCACGACGCAGGCTGCCGTAAAGCGCATTAACGATATGGGCGGGATCAATGGTCGCCCCGTTGAAGTGGTGATCGAGGATGACGGCACCGACCCCAAACGCGGGGCCGAGGTGCTTGAAAAGTTTGCCAACCAGCATGAAGTCGACGTCGCATTTGGCACGTTGTTCAGCCATGTGGTCATCGGCTCTGCACCGCGCGCGGGCGAATTGAAACTGCCCTATTTTGTGGTCTCCGAAGGGCACCATGTCGCGTCCGGCATGCTAAACCGCTACACATTGCAGCCGGGCATCACGGATGTGAAAAGTCAGGTGCAATCCATGGCCCCTTTTGTGGCGAATAATCTGGGTAAAAAGGTAACGATGATCTTTCCCGACTTTGCCTTTGGCCATGATCACCGCGACTTCTTCTCCGCCGCGATCGAGGCGCAGGGAGGTGAAGTGGTTGCCAAGATTGCCGTGCCGCCTGCCGAAACCTCTTTCACCCGCTACTTCCCACAGATCCCGCGCGACACCGATGTCGTCTATCACGTCATGGTCGGCCCTGCGGTGCTGACATTTGTGAAAGAACTTGGCGAGTTCTTTGGCCCGTCGCGTCCTGAAATCTTTGGCTTCATCGACAGTCTTGAGGCCGTGGACATCCAAAGCCCGGGTCTGGAATTTCTGGAAGGCACCTATTTCTGGGAGGGCCATCCGCGTCATGCGCAGGAAGACAACTCCGAATTCGACACGGCCTACCGCGCCGCCGTCGGTGTTGACGCGCGCGGCGCATCGCTGGACGATCCCAAAGATGTGTCAACCTATGCCCATATGTTCGGCTGTTGGGAGACCCTGAATGTAATCAAGGCAGGTATGGAAACCGCCGGTTATCAAGGACCGCAAGACCGCGCCAAACTGATCGAAGCCGTCGAAGCCATGACGGATATGCCGCATTCGCTCGATCACCCCCAAGGCGCGAAACTGTTCAACGGCAAGACGCATCAGGTCTTTGGGCCGCAGTATATCTCCAAGGTTTCGGAGGGAACGCTTAAGGTCGAACACACTGCTTCGATCGAGGACGGCATGTACGAGGACGAGGTCGATTATACCGCGCAGTCCTTCTAAAGCGCTGAAATTGCAGCAGTAGAATGGAATTTGGGCCACATCTGATGCTTGCCTCCCTCGAGGGGGCGGTCATCGCTTCGGTGCTTGTACTGACCTCTATGGGGCTGAGCATCGTGTTCGGGGTGATGCGCGTGGTGAACGTGGCGCATGGTGAATTCTACATGTTGGGCGCCGTATTGGCATGGTATGTGACTTCCCTTTTGGGTGGGCACCCGGCGGTTGGTTTTGTAGCAGCACTGGTGGTCGCGCCCTTGTTGGTCGGCCTGATCGCTGCCACGGCGGACCGTGTGATCCTCAAACACCTGAAATACGATGCCGACCGGACCATTGTGGCGACCATTGGTCTGCTTTACATCATCCAGCAAACCACCTTGATGACCTTTGGCCCTGATGCCCGTCCGGTTGAACCGCCCTTTAATCACCGCCTTGCCTTGCCGTGGTTCGAGTTCGGCGAAAGCGGTTTTGCAATGTATTGGCCATGGGGGCTGAGCACGACCAGTTACAAGCTCTTCGTGATTGCTGCAGCAGCGGTGGTGCTTGTGGCGCTTTGGCTGCTGATTACCCGCACGAAAATTGGCCTGATCATGCGGGCAACGCAACAAGACAGCGAAACGGCCCAAGCTTTCGGCATTCCTGTGGGGCGTGTTTATTCCATGGTCTTTGGCCTTGGTGCGGGCCTTGCCGCACTTGGCGCGGTCCTTGTGGTGCCGATCCAACAGGCCCATTACCTGATGGGCGCGGACCCTTTGCTGCTGTCGTTTATCGTCGTCATCATCGGTGGCCTCGGCAGCCTGCCCGGTACCGTCGTGGCTGCCCTGCTGATCGGCATGAGCGACGGCATAATCTCGGTGTTTTTCTCGCCCACCGTGGCGAAAATTCTGGCGACCTTCCTTGTTGCCATGGTCCTTGTCTGGCGACCGCAAGGCCTGTTTGGCAAGCCCGTCACATGACGATCACAGGCAAATCCACAACGTTGCACCTGTCGGTTCTGGCCGCATTGGTCGCGCTGTTCTTTATCCTGCCGCCTTATCATTCCGGCAATCTGTCGCGGATCATGGTACTGGCGATCTATGCCATGGGGTATAACGTTCTGTTTGGCTATACTGGCCTGCTGAGCCTTGGCCATGCAATGTTTTTTGCCGCTGGCATGTATGGTTTTGGCCTGTCGGTGAACCTTGGCGGCTTGCCCCTGCCCCTCGCTTTTTTGGCCGGCATGGCGTCGGCCACCGTGCTGGCTGCGGTGACCGGCTTTCTCGCTCTGCGCACCACTGGCGTGGCGTTTATGATCGTGACCTTGATGTTCGCGCAAACCGCATACCTCGTGGTGCTGTACTTCGGCACCTATACGCGCGGCGACGAAGGCTTCGTAATCCAGTCCGCTCAGCGCCAGTTTCTGGGGATAGATCTGACCACGGATCATGCCCGCTACGTCGCGGCGCTGGTGCTGTTTTCGGCCTGTTTCCTTGCCCTTGCACGGATTACGCAATCGCCCTTTGGTCGCACGTTGGTGGCAATCCGCGAGAACGAAGAACGGGCAAAGATGCTGGGCTACGATACTGGCGCGCATAAGCTGAAGGCGATGATCCTGTCTGGGCTGATTTCGGGCGTTGCCGGTGCGGCCTATGCCATGTTGTTCGGCTATGTCGGGGCGACCTTTGCCACGGTCCAGTATTCGATCTTTCCGCTGCTTTGGGTACTCTTGGGCGGTGCCGGCACCACCATCGGGCCATTGCTTGGGGTGTTCTTCATGTTCTATCTCATTGATTTTTCCAGCTCTCTGACCACAGCCTATATGCTGGTTGCGGGTGTGGTGCTGGTGTTGCTGACCATGTTCGCGCCGCAAGGGCTGATGGGCGAAATGCGCAAACGGGTGTTCCCATGGTTGCCATGAATATTCTGGAAACCAAGGGGCTGACCAAGGTCTATGGCGGCATCTCGGCCAATGCCGACGTCGATTTCGCCTTGCCGACGGGCAAGATCACCGCCCTCATCGGGCCTAACGGAGCAGGCAAATCCACTTTTGTCGGCATGGTCAGCGGTCGCACGCCGGCAACCCGCGGTCAGGTCCTTTTTGAAGGGCGCGACATCAGCGCCCTGCCCGCGCATAAACGCATCCAGCTCGGCATCGCTTATACCTTCCAGATCACCTCGATCTTTCCGCGTCTGTCGGTGCATGAAAACGTCGCTATCGCGGCGCGGCGTCTGTTTGGTAAGCAACCCGCAGTGTTAGCCAGAAAGATCGCCGCAGCGCTTGGCAAAGTCGACATTGCGGATCGGGCCGACCAGATCGCGGGCGACCTTAGCTATGGCCATCAACGCCAGCTGGAAATCGCGATGGGCCTTGTTCAGGAACCGCGTGTATTCATCCTTGATGAACCAACCCAAGGCCTTGCCGAAGCTGAAGTTGCGGGCTTCATCGCGCTGATAAAATCGCTGGCCGGAGAAACGACAATTCTGTTGATCGAGCATAATATGACGGTGGTCATGGGGGCGGCGGACTGGATCACGGTGCTGGACCAGGGGATGGTGCTGGCCAATGGCACCCCCGAAGAGATCAGTCAAAGTGGCGCCGTGCAGGCCGCGTATCTGGGTAAGACCGATGCTTGAGGTCAAGGATATTCACGCCGCATATGGCGATGTCAAAACCCTGCGCGGGGTGAGCTTTGATGTGCAACCCTCTGAAATTATGTGCCTTCTGGGCCGCAATGGCGCAGGAAAAACCACGGCGCTTAAATCCGTGATGGGGCTGCTGCCCATCAGTTCGGGCAGTGTGACATTGGAGGGCGAAGACCTTGCCACCCTGCCCCCACATGAAATTCCGCGCCGTGGCATCGGGTATATCCCGCAAGGCCGGCGATTGTTTCCCGAGCTTTCGGTCGCTGAAAACATCGAAATCGGTCTGATGACACGGGGCATGGGCAAGGACACAAAAGAATGGGTGCTGGAGCTGTTTCCCCGCCTGCGTGAACGGCTGAAACAAACCGCGGGCACCCTTTCAGGGGGGGAACAGCAAATGCTGGCCACTGCCCGTGCCTTGTGTCTGCGCCCCAAGGTTTTGCTGCTGGATGAACCCACCGAAGGGCTTCAACCTTCGATGATCGCGCTGATCCGTGATGTGATTTTAAAGATGAAGGCCGAAGGCTTTGCCATTGTTCTTGTTGAACAAAGGGTCGATGCGGTTTTGCAGGTCGCCGACCGTGTGGTGTTTATCGAGAACGGCATGTCGGTTGCCTCTGCGACGGCGGATGATCTGAAAGAAGACCCGGAAATGCTTGCGCGTTATCTCGGGGTTTAGAATGTAAACGAAGGAGCCGTCATGAGCGAGAAACTGGTAATCAAGAACATCGGCATGATCCTGTCAGGCAAGCTGGAAGAGCCGATTTTTGACGGCGACTGCCTGATCGCGATGGATGGCAAGATCAGCGCGTGGGGCAAGTTCGCCGACCTTGATACGGATGATGCCGATACTGTGGTGGATGCCAAAGGTGTCACATTGGCCCCCGGTCTGATCGACAGCCATGTGCACCCGGTGGTCGGCGATTACACCCCGCGTCAACAACAATTAAGCTGGATTGACAGTACTTTACACGGCGGCGTTACCACGTTGATTTCAGCGGGAGAGGTTCATATGCCGGGCCGCCCTAAAGATATTGTCGGCCTCAAAGCGATGGCAATCGCCTCGCAGCGCTGGTACGAAAACTTCCGCCCCTCAGGCGTCAAGGTCCACGCGGGTGCACCGGTGATCGAACAGGGCATGGTGGAACAGGATTTCAAAGACCTTTCCGAAGCCGGTGTGAAGCTACTGGGTGAAGTGGGGCTGGGCACTGTTAAGGACGGCAAGACGGCCCAACAGATGGTGTCATGGGCGCGCAAATACGGCATGCAAAGCACGATCCATACCGGCGGGCCGTCGATCCCCGGATCGGGATTGATCGACGCGGATATGGTGATCGAAACCGGAACAGATGTGATCGGTCACATCAACGGCGGGCATTCCGCCCTGCCCGACGATCAGATCCTTTGCCTGTGCGAAAGCTGTTCCTCGGCTTTTGAAATCGTGCACAATGGCAATGAACGCGCCGGCGTTCTGGCGCTAAATGCGGCGCGTGAATTGGGCAAACTGGATCAGGTGATCCTTGGCACCGACGGACCTGCGGGATCTGGTGTTCAACCGCTTGGCATCTTGCGGATGATTGCGATGCTGTCGTCCTTTGGGAATGTGCCCGCAGAACAAGCGTTTTGTTTTGGCACCGGCAACACGGCGCGGCAACGCGATTTGGACACAGGGTTGATCGAGGCCGGCAAATGCGCCGATTTCGTGCTGCTGGATCAGGCGCAACACGCCCCCGGCAAATCGATGCTAGACTCTGTGAGCGAAGGCAACCTGCCGGGCGTCGGCATGACCATCATCGACGGTAAAGTCACCTCTACCCGCAGCCGCAACACCCCGCCCGCCGAGCGCTTGCCCGAGGTGATCTAACTTATTTTCTTAAGCAAGCTCACAAGCGTCTGGCTTTCATCCGCGCTGAGGGGGGCCAGCGTCAGGGCGCTTATCTCATGGCCTGCACGTTTGAGGTCACCAATCATCTGATGTCCCGCATTGCTGAGCGAAATCGACATCCTGCGCTTGTCGCGCGGGTTGGCGCGTGTTTGCACCAGCCCCTTGGCTTTCAGCCGGTCCACGACGCCCTTGATGGTCGCCACATCCATTGCGGCCAACCGTCCAAGGTGGTTTTGTGACACCTCCCCATGCTCCGAAATCCGCATCAGCGTCGCGAATTGCGTGGCCGTCAGCTTGCCCACCACATTCTTTTGAAAAATCACCGAATGGCGTTGACTGGCCAGGCGCAGCAAGAACCCGATCTGGTCATCAAGCACATAATCGAGGTCATCTTCGATCACCGTAACCCGTCCTTGCCTTCGGCCTCTGCATGGGTCAGCCCGCCGACCCGCGGCAAGGGTCGACCGCTGTCGGTGACCGCCACGGCGACCATGATTTCATTGGCGCGGGGGGAATCGTTCAGTTGTACTTCGATCCCGTCAAAATGGCTGCGCACATAGGCGGCATCCTTGTGCCCCAACGGCACGTCCAGCACCTGTCCGGGGCTGCCCATTTTTTTAGACGAAGCGACCAATGCCGCGCCCTTTTCGACGGCCAGACGCAGGGGCGCACCCAGTTTCGGATGCAGGATGGCTGCTGCATGCTCAAGTTCGCCATTTTCGCCGACCATGGCAGATTTACCATAGCTTTCAGCAGCTTGCGGCGTGATCCCAAGCGCGTCGACACAGCGTTTTCCCAAGAGCGCACCCAATTCGGCACCGATGTCCATCAAGGGGGTCAGATCCTCGGTATAGCTGCCGGCAAAGGGGTTTTCGATCACCGCAACTGCAACCGCTTTGCGTGTAGGTGGCGATATGGCACGTCCCATCTCGATATGTGTTTCTTCCACGTTTACCGCAATTTTTCTGATCTTCGCTTTCATCGTAAACCGTCCTCGCCTTTGATATCCGCCGCTGCCAGCCCGCCGGCGCGGTTGTGAATGCGCGCGCCTGTACTCATCACCAGTATAACGGCCATCTCGTCCGCCTTGGGCGCATCGTTGCACCCGACTTCCATCGCGTCGAAATGGCTGCGCACATAAGACGCGTTGATATGGGTCAGCGGCACGTCCAGCCGTGCCCCCACGCCGCCCACCTTTTTGGTTGAGGGCACAATTGCCTTGGCATCGCCAAGCAATTCGCGCATCGCATAGCCGCCCGGCGCGTGCCAAAGCGCCCCGTGCTCGATCTCTCCCCCGGCACCAATGATTGCGCCTTTACCGTATCCTTCGATCGCGCCCGCACCGCCCAATGCCGCTGCCAGTTTCATCGCCATCTCTAAACCTAATGGTTTAAGGTCGTCCTGAAACCCTTCGATTTCATTGACGTAATCACCGGCGAACGGGTTATTGATGATCGCCATGATCGACCCGCGCAGCAGCGGGGTGTCCGGCACTGGCCCGCCTTCGTGAAAAATCTCCTCAACGGCCAGAACCGTTTTGCGCAGAATGACTTTATGCATATTCAGGTGTTCCTTGTGAAAGCGTGACGGCGCTGTGGCCGATGACGCGGGACTGGCCTTGCAGGAAGAGACAGGCACCGGTGATCTGGCCGCCGTTTGCGCATTTTTGCGCGTAATTCGCGCCGTTGCCCAGCGCGGTTGTGATCGCATCGTCGCGCAATGGGCCGCAGCCGGTGACGACCAGCCGGTTACCAAGGTCAGAGTGATCGTCGATCTCTCGCGCAGGACAGCGGCGGATGGCGAGGGTGTTTTGGACATCAACCGCATTGGCGATCAGCGTGGCGGCGACATCTGCGTTTGCAGCAGTGGCGGCCAGAACCGTAACACTGTCAGCAATGCCGCGGCTCAGGCTGCGTCCGTGTCGCCCGCTGGTTGCAATCCCGCGTATAGGGTCCGCATGGGTGATCCTGATGCGGCCCAGCGCGCGACCGTCATGACCCGCCATCGCCGTCGAGAATTCAGTGCCCTGCGTCAGGTGCAGCGCGATATCGCCGCCGTTGTTGACATAGGCCCGCGTCAGATCGGCGGTGTCCGTCATCGCATGCAAGATCGTTTCGGCGACCGCGCCCGCGACTGCAGCCATGGACGTTACAAAGGTACCTCGCGCGAACCGTTTGCTTGCGGCCATCATGCGTGTGGCGGTTTCCCCATGCGGTGGCGGCGTGTCGTGCCCGATGGGCTGGCGCAAAAGATCAATCTCTGCCACCAGTTCCTCAAGCACAGTTGCGAACCGGGCTTGCGCGGCTGCAAAGGCCTGCGTGCGCGCGTGCCCTGCCCCGTCTGCCCCGATGATCAGATCAATCGGGCCGTGTTGCAGGTGCAATCGGTCGCCCAGTCTGTGCGCAACGGGGCCCATCAGCGTTTGTCCCCTTTTGCCCAATGATAGTGCTGCGCCGCCAATGGATCATGGCCTTGCGCGCTCCGCCCGATCCGCCGTGCCGATGCCGTTTCAATCTGCGTCACCGGTTTGACGTGATCCACATAGCCGCCCATCGCGGCGTAATCGCTGGCCCGCAGCGTGAATTCGATCGGGGCAACCAAGGCGGGTGTCGGCACATAACCGAATGACATTTCAGGCATGTCCATCACATCCACCATCACAGTGATCCCGCCGCCCGGCCAGACATAGGGTTTCGCCCCGCCGCAGGACACATGGGTCAGCGCATCCTTGACCGAACGGGTCAGGCGCACGGGATTTTCCGTTACTCCTGCACGCAGGCTGCCCCCGGCACCGCCCATGAACAGCACGGAACAAACCGAAGGTTCGCAGTTTTCCGCAATCAGATCCGTCGATTTGCGCAATGCCTCGGGCAGGTCGCGCTGTTGCGGTTGCAAGGTGTCGTCCAGCTCGTAATAGGCGAATTGTTCACCCGTGGTGGACACCATCAACAACCGCATACCGGCGCGGGCGATTTTAGGGTTGAACGGTCCCAGAATGGTCAGCGGATCGTCGATATCCGTGCCACCCCAGCCGGTGCCGGGCTCAGCCACCTGAAAATAGCGTCCGGGTGTGGAACGGCGTCCTTTGATCTTGATCCCGGTTGCGGTCATATCCAACTGCTTGCCCGCTTCGTGTTCGGACAGAACGCCCGTGATGTGATCATCGACAACCACCACGTCATCCACGTGATCAAGCCATTGTTTCGCGAACATCCCGATGGTGGCCGAGCCGCAGCCCACCCGCATCAGGCGTTCTGTATCTCCGTTGATCACGGGGGCTTGGCCTGCTTGTACGATCACCTCGGTGGCATGATCACCTTCGCCGATGCTAAGGGTCACAGCCTCGCGGTTACACAACGCCAACAAGGCGGCGCAGGTGGCGCGCCCCTCCTTCTTTGAGCCGCCGGTCAGGTGCTCTACACCACCCAGCGACAACATCTTGGAACCGTATTCAGAGGTCATCACATGGCCGATCGCCTCGCCCTGCGCATATACGATATCGCGTTCATCCCCGATGTGACGGTCCGTGTCGATCTTCACCTTCACACCGCAATAGCTGAAGATGCCTTCGGTCACGACAGTCACCATATCCACGCCGTCGATGTCCCGGCTGACGATAAAGGGGGCTGGTTTGTAGTCGGGATAAGTGGTGCCAGCCCCCACGGCAGTGACGAAAGGGCGGTCGCCTTTGACGATATCGCCGTCCCATGCCGCGCCATCTTTCATAAAGGGCACCAGCGGCGCCCCCGCCGTTTCAACGATCGTCAACGGGTCCAGTCGCACCAATTCACCTGCGTGATTGGCATAGCGGTCGCAGGCTCCAGATTTCCCGTCCGCGATGAAACACAGAACCGGACAGGCATCGCATCGGATTTTCTCGGGTTTCGCGCTTGCAGGGCCGCTCATGATTGCGCTTTCTTGATTGCGCCGCGCACGATGGCGGGTGTCGCGGGGACCTGCGTGATCCGCGCCCCTGTTGCCGCATAGATCGCGTTCAGGATCGCGGGAGCCGTCGGGATCAATACGTGTTCGCCCAACCCCTTGGCACCGTAGGGTCCGTGCGCATCGGGTTCTTCGATGATGATCGTTTCAACGGGCGGCATATCACCGATGGTCGGGATCAAATAATCATGCAGGTTTTCGGTGCGCCCGGGCAGGTATTCTTCCATCAATGCCATGCCCAACCCTTGCGCGATGCCACCCTGCACCTGCCCCTCAACCAACAAGGGGTTCATGGCCTGACCAACATCATGCGCCGCGATGAATTTTAGCGGTTTGACAGTGCCCAAGGCCATATCCACCTCAACCACCACCAGATGCGCCGCATATCCGAATTGGGCGTAGGGCGCGCCCTGCCCGTCGGCATCCAACGGTTTGGTCGGCGGGTCATAGGTTTCGATTGCGCGGAACACAAAGCCATCTGTGTCAGTTTCCAGCGTGGCGAGATCAAGGCGATGCACCCTGCCGCCATCCTGCGCCACAGCCTGACCATCCTTAAACGAAAGCACGGCCGCCTCGGACACGTTCATCCGTTTGAGCACCAGCGCCCGCAACGCCAGTCCCGACATCCGCGCTGCAGCCCCCGAGACATAGGTCTGGCGCGAGGCAGAGGTTTTGCCGGCATCCGGCGTCACATCCGTATCGGGCCCGACAAGATCAATAGACGTGGTCCCGACCCCAAGAGCCGTCGCGAAAATCTGTGTGATGACTGTATTGGCCCCCTGCCCAATGTCCATCGCCCCTTGATGCAGCACCACAGCCCCCTTTGCCGTCACGCCAGATTTGATCGTAGAGGGGTTTGGCAAGGACGTGTTGCCACAGCCATACCAGCCCGCCGCCACCCCGACACCGCGCTTGTAGGTGTTTGATGTTGCATTGAACTTTTCGACGGCGCCGCGCTCGGTTGCCCAGCTTTGCCGCAGGCTTTCCAGACATTTTCCGATACCAACCCCTTGCGAAAACACCTGTCCGCAGACCGTCGGCGCATCGTTTTGCAAGGCATTCAGAATGCGAAACTCCAACGGGTCCATGCTCAGCTTTTCGGCCAGCATGTCAAACAGGCATTCCTGTGCAATGGCTGACTGCGGTACGCCAAATCCGCGAAACGCACCGGCGGGCGGATTGTGGGTGTGGACCCCTTTGGATTCAGCGCGGTAATCGGTGATGCGGTAAGGGCCGGAGGCATGTACCGGCACGCGATTGGCAACCGTCGGCCCCCAACTGGCATAGGCGCCCGTGTCGAATTCTCCGTAGAAATCAAAGCCGCAAATCCTGCCGGTGTGGTCTGCCCCGATCCGCAAGTGAATGTCTGAGGGGTGGCGTTTTGTGGTGCTTTGCATCGATTCCGTGCGGCTATAGGTCAGGCGGACAGGTTTGCCTGTCTTCACCGCAGCCAACGCCAGATAGGGCTGCACCGAAAGGTCCAGTTTCGACCCGAAGCCGCCCCCGATGCCCGTCGGCACAATGCGGATCTTGCTGGCATTCAGCCCCAAAATGATTTCTAGGCTGTCGCGGTCCATCACGGGGGCTTGCGTGCCTGCGTAAATCTCCACACGGTCCCCGACCATCTGCGCAAACCCCGCTTCGGGTTCGATGTAACCGTGTTCGACAAAGCCGCTGTTGAAATGACCCTCAACCACGACATCCGCACGCGCCAGCGCCGCTGTGGCGTCACCGCATTTTACAAACCCGCCACACATGATGTTGCCATCGCGGTCCTTGTGCAAATTTTCGGCGGTGCTGTCTTGCGCCATATGAATGTCTGTCGCGGCGGGTAATTCGGTCCATGTGACGGGAAAGTCATCCGGCGCAAGCGCCTTGATTGCAGCGGGCGTGCCCACCACGGCGGCAACCGCTTCGCCGCGAAAACGGGTTTCGGTTTCGGCGAAAACGGGCTGGTCTACAAACTGCGGGATCACACCAAAGACATTGCGCCCCGGCACGTCGGCAGCGGTCAGGGTCGCCTCGATCCCGTCGGTCGCAGCAGCCCAAGTTTCAAGGTCACCAAAGCGGAAGCCGGCCCGCGCATAGGGCGAGCGGATCACGAGAATTTCAAGCGTGCCGGCGGGGGCAATATCATCGCTGAAGCGCTCAAGTCCGGCAACCTTGTCGGCCCCGTCCAAGCGGCGGATGCTGTCCCCGACCGCACCGCGCGCACCGTCCAAAACCGCAGGCCGTCCCATTACCGCATCGATGATTTTGCGATAGCCCGTGCAGCGGCACAACACCCCGCCAAGGGCATCCTTTACGGCGTCTTCCGTGGGCGTTGGGTCATCGCGCAGCAAAGCCACCGCAGCCACCATCATGCCCGGTGTGCATATGCCACATTGCGCGGCACCGTGATCCTGAAACCGTTCGCCCAGCATTTTTGCGACGGGATCATTGGCATGCAACCCTGCGACGGTTTCGACGTTTTGCCCAGCGATCTGTTGTGTTGGCGTCAGACAAGCGCAAACCGGCACCCCGTCCAACAGTACCGTACAGGCCCCGCAGTCGCCCGCGTTACAGCCGATTTTCACATCCCGCGCCCCTAGCGTTTCGCGCAACGTTTCCGACAGGCGCGCGCCGGTTTCAGGATGAACAGTGGTGTCTTTCCCATTGAAACGGAACAGAACTTCAGTCACACCATTGCCCCCTCTAACGCACGAAGGCACAGTGCTGCCACCGCGTCGCGCCGATAGGCGGCTGAACCGCGCACATCGTCGATCGGGGTCAAATCCGTCAAATGATCTGCGGTCACTGTGATGTCTTCAGGGCGTTTTCCAATGCACGAAACCTCGAGCCGCCGAAGTCGCTGTGCGACCGCAGAGCAGGCACCGACCGCGATCCGCGCGTCGGTAATGCACCCGCTTGCGTCTTTGACAACAAGTGCCGAAACCATTGCGATCGAGATCACCAGATAGCGCCGGCTGCCCAGTTTCTCGAAACAGGAACCGGCATCCTGCGGGGGCCGCGGTACAACAAGCGCCGTCACAATTTCATCCGGCTCAAGCGCGGTTTTCCTGACCCCCAGAATGAACGCGTCCAATGGAACCAACCGCGTGCCGCGCGCCGCGCTTGCAACCTCAACCTCGGTATTTAGCGTCAATAAGGGGGGGACACCGTCGGCGGCTGGCGAGGCATTGCACAGGTTACCGGCAAGGGTGGCCCTGTTCTGGATCTGTACGCTCCCGACCTGCCGGGCGGCCTGTTTCAACCCCTCAAAGGCCGGCGGCAAATCGGCGTTGATCGCGTCGCTCCAACTTAGGGAGGCGCCCAAGCGAATAGCCTTTTCTGTATGCTCAATACCGGCCAGTTCCCGCACAGCCGTCAGGTCAAGCAGGCTGCCAAACCCCTGCCCCTGTCGTTTGGCCGGAAAAACATCGGTGCCGCCCGCAATCCTCACGTGCCCCGCCTCGGACGCGAGGGACAGGGCAGATGCCAGATCTGTCGGGCGGTGATAGGACACGGGTGCAGCGCCTTTGATTGTTTGTATGCGAATGATATGCACCCGATGGATCTTGTCAACAGACAAGCCGTCTGCGCGCCCCGATGGTTAGTTTTGCAGCATAAGGTGGGAACGGTTTTCTGGCGGGGCCTGCCCCGTTGGTGTCGCATTGCGCGGCTCTGGGTAACTGCCCACAATGCGGGTCAACCAAAGGATTGCCTGAAATCAGGTGAAAAACGGTCGACCGTGAATATTTACTCTCGTTTTTTCGAAAATGCGCGGCAGATCGGCGGTCGGCCACAATATCGACATATTGGCCCATAGAATAGGATGCGTACAATTGTCTGAATTAGAAATGGGATAAGCACGTGGTTCGGTATTGGGTTTCTGGGTTCACTTTGGTTTTTGGCGTCGCTGCGTTAAAGACCGCGCTGGTTGTCGGCTTTATTCTTCAGAAAGGGTCAGCCGACGTCGCAACAATCGTCGGGTTGTTTGCGCTGTTCTTCGCATTGACCAGCGGCGTTGCTTATATCTGCTTTAAGCAAGTTACCAAATATCAGGCCAATCTGCGCCCCAAGAAGGCGGCCTCTTCCGTTTCCGCGCCAGCGGCCAAGGAAAGTGTCATCGCGCGCTATGCGCCTGAATGGGGATTGTCGCAGGCCGAAGCGGACGTCGCCATTTTTGTGGCCAAAGGATTTTCCAATAGCGAAGTTGCCGAGATGCGCGGATGTGCGATTGCCACGATCAAATCCCAGCTCAGCAGCATTTATCAAAAATCCGGCATGGGATCGCGCTATCAACTGATTGCCTTTGTGACCGATGAAATCTGCGCCATCGCAAATGAAACCGACGCCGAACATCACCAGCGGACCACCTCGGTTCCGACCCGTCGCATTTTGCCGCTTGTCGGGCGTTCCAAACACAGTGATCCTGCGGCACTCCAGGCCTGAACGCTTTAGGCTTTGCAACGCGGAAACTGGCCGCACCCGCTCACGTAACACCCGAACACCTACACAATCTATCCAGTCAAGCGGACCCTTACCGGTCCGCTTTTTCTGTGCGTAGGGCCAGTTGTTTGCACGGAGAATAGCGACGCTCATTGCACCAGCCTGATCGCTTCGCAGTGATGGCGGTTCAGGGTCAGCTCCCCTTCGCCCAAACGCAGTCCGGCACCGTTTAATACAGTGTCCACCACCCCGTCCAAAGGTGTCGCCAGCGCCCCCAGCAAACGGTCGGGCAGGATTGCCAGCACGTTCGACAACAGCGGTGCGACCAGACCCGTAACAAGCCCCTCCTGCCCCGGCTTCACCCGCAATTCGGTATGTGCCGGTGACAGCAAAGTCGAAATCGCCGAGCCGACCAATTCTCCGGACCCGAAATGACGAACCATCCGGTCATTTTTTACATCGTCGTTGGTAAAGCGGATGCTTTCGGTTTGGGATTGCCCGACCGCAATATTGGAACGTGCCTGAATTGTAATGCCGGGAACCTCGACCGACCCTACCAGCAGGTTAACCCGCAGTGTCACCTCCAGAATGTCGGCAAAACCCAGATCGGACGGGCTGATCGGCCCTTGGGTAAATACATCTTCCGCAATTTTCCCGAGATACAGTGCCGCAACCGAGGTGCCGTTTTCAGGGCTAAGCGGTGTCGATGCTGTTGAAAACCGTGCCGCAAGCGCATCGGGTTGCTCGGAGGCGCAGCTGATTTCTTCCAAAGTTGCAGTCGATCCTGCGACTTCCACATAGACCGGCACGTTGAGGCTGGTGACGGAAACACCCACCCCAAGCGCGCCAAGCAGGTTCGGTTCAAGGTTCACTTCGGTCAGCACGCGTGTGGCCGCTCTGTGCAATTGCACGCCCTGTTCGCCCAAAGCGACCCAACCGGAATGTGCCGGTGGTTCGCCAAGGGCCAGCCGCGTAGCGACCGTTGTGACACCAGCCACATCCAATGCAGCATCCGCGTTCAAAGCATTGCTATAGCTGTTGGTGCTGGCGACGGCTTTGACGATATCGAGGGCGGTCAATTCCACGTCAGATGCGAATTCAAATGCGGTCAGGCCCAAACCGCTGTCGATCCCGCCCACCAATGCCGATACTGCGACGGGCAATGCCCCGCCCGCGCCCATCACGGCGTTCAGGCTGCCTGCGGTGCCCGCTGGAAGCACATTTTGCAAAGCGGTGAAGACGTCCGCCGCTGTCGCTTCGGCATCAAGAATTTCCGCCGGATTGCGCGATCCGTTTCCGACCAACCGGTTCAACTCCTCAAGGAAGTCTTCCATGTCGACGTCTGTGCTGGACAAGGCTTCGTGCTCGCCCGCGGTGATCGAGATTTCGGTGCCAAAGCTCTCGGATAATGTTAGGTTCAGATCGGCCAGATCCAGCCGCGCGATACTGCTGTTAAGCGAAAAACTCGCGGCACCAGTGCGGATCGCCGTCGCCCTTCGGGTCAGATCGACGTGATCGCCCTGCGTAAAGATCTTGGCGAAATAGAGTGGCCCGTCATCTTCGAGTTTCACGCGCACCGCGTTGATTGCCGGATTGCCATCGGAAAGCGGGGTAAAGCGGTTCTCGCGGGGGATTTCAGGGTTGCGCAGATAACGCCCCTTGACCAGCTCCGTCAACGTTTCGTTTTCACGCTTGTTTTTGCCCAGTGACAGCTGCGCACGCGGGGTCGCTTGACCGGGGTCGCGCACGCTGCTCATGGCGGCCAGATCGGCATCCGCCTGTAGATTGGCGTTCTCGCGGTACAGCGCCGCCACATCAATGCCAAGTGCCACAAAGCCCAGCAAGACGGTCAACAGCAACGAAACAACAACTGCAATGGCCCCACCTTCGTCGCGCGCAAATGCCGTGAAGATCGGGGGATTAATACGCAAGATAGGCGCTCCCCTTGATGTCCGTCAGGCTGAGGCCGAGCAGGCTGTTGGCAACGCCCAATAACGATCCGTCAATTTCATAGGTGACATTTACCGTTACGCCGGGGGGGGTGCTTTCCTCCAGCAGGTATTGGGTGTCGAGCGCGTCCTGCTTGAGCAACGGATAGTTCACGCTTGCTTTCTCAAGATAGGCGGTGACCAGTTCTTCGCGTTCATCCGTGTCCAACCCGACAACCGAAACGCGGGCCGCACCAGTGGCAAGCTGGGAAACCGAATGGCTGACCCCGATAAAGTAGCCAACAATGACAATGCCGAACAACAGCGCGAACAATAGCGGTGCAAGCAGCACAAATTCGATCGCGACAGCGCCGGATTGATCGTGGCGGAAACGGTTTAGAAAGGCGATTGGTTGGTGCAGCATCATCGTCCTCAGCCTCCCGATAGAATGTTGTCAAAAACGTTGAGCCCGGCTGGTCCGACCAGCACCACAAAGATGGCGGGCATGATGCAAAAGATCAGTGGCATGGTCATCAGAACCGGCAGCCGCGCGGCCTTTTCCTCTACAGCGACCAAACGGTTGCTGCGCTGTTCGTCGATCAGCGTGCGCATGGCGCGGGCAAAGGGCGTGCCGTATCGGTCGGATTGATCCAGCGTTTGCGTAAAGACCGCGATTTCCGGCAAGGGCGCACGAACATTCAGCTTTTCGTAAGCGCCGCGCGCATCGCTGGTCATGGCCATTTCCGACACCATTTGCAGCATTTCTTGCGCAAGGTCCGGGTGCGTGACGGCCATCTCCTGCGCCACGCGGTGCAAGGCGGGCTGTGGTCCCAGACCAGCCTCGGAGGTGATGACAATCAGCTCCAGCATATCGGGAAAGCTCTGGCGGATGCGGGCCAGACGTGCGGTGCGGGCTTTGTTGACCACGAAATCAACGCCGATCGACAGCCCGAGGGCCGCACCGATAACCATAGCAGCAGGCATGATGATAGTGATATCAAGGGGTTTGGTTAAAAGCAGCCAGATCAGCCCGCCCAGCAGCGCCGTCAGCGGCAGGATGGTTTTAAGAAAAGCATAGATCAGCAGTGCATCGCGGCTGCGGAAACCGGCGGATGACAGGTTTGCAGCGGTCTCGCGCGACTCCCCGCCCAAAACGACAGACAGACGTTCGCCCAGCTTCACAACGACATCACGCATCTTGCCTGTCAACGTCCCGAACGGGCCGGTGTTCACCGCAATATCGCCAACGCGGCGTGCTTTTTCGGACCCGTTGGCGCGGTTCAACCGCCCTGCCCGCAGACTGCGCTGGTGTTCGCTGTACATCAGGAAGGTCAGCGCCATCATGGCGGTGCTCAGGCCCAGAAAGGCCATCCAGAAGATATGGATCGAGGTCTCAGACATCCAGCTTGCCCATCCGAACCATGATAAAGATGCCAAGGGCGATGCTGCCAAGGGCGGTGGCGGACATAATGCGGCCCCGCGGATCCGCATAAAGCGGTTCAAGATAGGCACCGTTCAACACTGCGATCAGCAAAGTGACGGCGAAGGGCAAAGACGCAAGAATAATCGCGCTTGCCCGCGCTTCGGACGTGAGGGCACGGGCCTTTTTGCGCAGCTTGCGCCGCTCGCGTAACTGTGCGGCGAGGTTTTCCATGGTTTCAATCAGGTTGCCGCCGGTTTCGGCCTGCAAGGCTGTGGAAACCGCAAAGAAGTTCACTTCGGCCAGGGGCAAACGCGCGCTCAGGCGTTCCAGACAATCGGGCAATGACGTGCCCATGCGCACTTCGTCGCGGCAGCGGCTGAATTCATGCAAGATCGGACCGCTTGAGTTGTCGACCACAATCGCCATGGAATCCGTGACCGGACGCCCTGCCCGCAAACCGCGTGCAAAGATGTCCAGTGCCTCTGGCAGACCGGCAGAGAACGCGGCCTTGTACCGGCTTTGCGCAATATTGAGGATGCTCATCATCATCCCGAAAGTCAGTACAGCAGCAACCGGCAAGGCCGTAATCGGGTGCAACCCAAGTGCCAGAACGGCAAGCGCGTAGAGGGCCAACAGACCGATGCCCACCTGAATCAGGAATTCGTTGACGCCAATGCGCAGGCTGGTCTGGTCAAGCTGGCGTTCAAAAAAGGCGACGAAACGCTCTGTCGCGTTGGTCGGGCGCAATGGCCCGCGCTTTCTGGATTTCGAACGCTGCACGGCAGGCAGAGCTATCGCGTCTTTCTGGCGGTGCAAACGGGCGATGTGACGGCGCCGCTGGCGGTCAGCAAGGACAAACCCGAACAGGATCAACCCTGCGTTCAAAGCGAAACCGGCCATCAGTAGGAGTGTAAATGTCGACATCATTTGGTCCCCAGAATTGAGTCAAGCTCGTCCGCGACGCCATAATCGGCCGCGCGGCTGGCAAATCCCGGGCGGTAACCGGAATAGACATGTTTGCCGGTCACTTTCGTGCGGGTGCTTTCGGGATCGGTCTGAAAGGTGAACAATTCCTGC
Organism: Sulfitobacter geojensis; assembly: GCF_000622325.1. Taxonomy (NCBI): domain Bacteria; kingdom Pseudomonadati; phylum Pseudomonadota; class Alphaproteobacteria; order Rhodobacterales; family Roseobacteraceae; genus Sulfitobacter; species Sulfitobacter geojensis. Next base: position 2,247,444 of record NZ_JASE01000005.1, on the reverse strand, counting down.
AAGGTGATGACATCACCTGACAGGCCGGTCAGTTCAGAGATCGAGGTCACGCGGCGTTTGCCGTCCCGCATCCGCGACACCTGCACAATCAGGTTTACCGCATCTGCCAGCTGGCGGCGCACAACGCCGCTGCCGGGGGCAAAACCGGCCAATGCTGCCATGCTTTCCACACGGGTCAGCGCCTCGGCGGGCGAGTTGGCGTGCAAAGTGCTCATGGACCCGTCATGGCCGGTGTTCATCGCCTGCAACAGGTCCAGCACTTCGTCGCCGCGAATTTCACCGATGATGATACGGTCAGGGCGCATCCGCAGGGCATTGCGCATCAAGGTCCGCATGGTGACTTCGCCGGTGCCTTCGACATTGGGCGGACGGGTTTCAAAGCGCACCACATGTTCCTGCTGGAAACGCAGTTCGGCGGCGTCCTCGATGGTGACGATCCGCTCGCCTTCGGGAATGAAGCCAGACATCGCGTTCATCAACGTGGTTTTACCGGAACCGGTGCCGCCCGAGACTAGGATATTCAGGCGCAGATATGCCGCAAGGGCCAGAAAGCGGCTCATCTGGGCGGTCAGGCTGCCACCTTCGACCAGCTTTTCCAGCTTGACCGGTGCCGAGGGGAATTTACGGATGGTGATGGTTGCGCCGTCAATCGCCAGCGGTGGCACCGCGATGTTCACACGGCTACCATCGGCCAGACGGGCATCGACAAGGGGTTGGGATTCATCAATGCGCCGACCGACAGCCGCAACAATCCGGCTGGCCACGGTGAATACATGCTCATTGTCGCGAAACCGCACCTGCGTCAGTTCCAGTTTGCCACCGCGTTCGACGAAAATCTGGTTCGGTCCGTTGACCATGATGTCTGTGATGTTCTCGTCGGCCAAAAGCGCTTCGAGCGGGCCAAGGCCCAGCATATCGGCCAGCACTGCCGACACCAGTTCGGCAATCTCGCGCCCGTTGAGGTGGAGTTTCTTTTCCGTTGAAACGGATTCAATGCCACTGCGGATCAGGATTTCCTGTTCGGCACGGGGTTTTGCCGCCAACTCCGAAAAATCGAGGAATTCGAGCAAGGCGTGCACAACGTCATTGGCCAGTGCCAACATTTTGATCGACGGCGGCGTGACATCGGCCTGAGCCTTGGCAGGTTTTGTAGCGGCCACTTCGCGCAGTTGCGGTTCGGCCTGTGCGAGGGCCACGACCTTTTCAATTGTCTCATCCAGCTTGGCAGATCTATCGACCGGTTGGGCCTCGACGGGGTCGGCCATGGCAAATGTGTTGCTCGGAACCGGTTTAGCGGTCTCTACCAGATCGACATCGCTTGCCTCGTCCGGCAGATCGCCGCGCAAGGCTTTGGTTGCTTGGCTGAGGATCTGGCGTTGCAGGGCCAATGGCCACGGAAAGTTCTGGCGCTCGATCACATAGGTCACGGCAGCATTTGCGCGGTCTTCGGCGGGCAACCCGTCGGCGTCGAACTGCTCTGCAATCTCGACGACCAGGGCGACAGCGTCGCGCAAGGAAGGTTGAGGGAGGTGCACAGTCACGCCGTGGCCCTCTTGAAGAAGCCCAGCCTTGGTTTCGGGGCTGATGTAGCCACGGTGGCTTTCACCGGTTTCGTCGCCCGTTCCCAAATGGTGCGCGTTGCCTTGGCATAAGGCGCGCGGGGCTGGTTTTCGGTCAGGGATTTGGCCGCGCGATGGGCGCGGGTCAGCGCCTTGGCGCTTTCGGGCAGTGTCGCCACCACATCAAGGCCGATCCCGACGCCAATGTCCTTGGCCGTTAGCTTTGCGTCCTGACGGAATTCCGACAACACCGGAAGGATTTTCAACGCCGGCGCTTCGGCTTTCAGCACTGACATCAGCCGGCTTGCCACATTCACACCGGCATATCCCGCAGGGATCACCAAAATCAGCGTATCAAGTGCACGGGCGAATTCAGGGTGCGCCACAAGGGTGGTGCGTGGTAAGTCGACAACGACTGCGTCGAACTTGGCGCGGATCGCGTCAAGCAGCGGCGGGAAAGCCGCATCCATCGCATCGACGTTCTGCGAGATATGCGCCTGTTGGGAGTACAGCGACAGGCGCTCGGTCAGTTTTTCCATTGTGGCGCTCAGGAAAGTGTCATCGACACGGTCCGGTGCCGATAGCGCTTCCAGCAGGCCGGGCGTGTCCTTGCGATCCAGATCAATCGCCTGCGACCCGAAACGCAGATCGGCGTCGATCAATGCGGTTTCCAATGCGGGGCCATTTCCCTTGCCAGCGGCGGCGTGAAACGCGAGGTTCTGGGCCAGCAGGCTGGTGCCGACACCGCCGTTGCATCCCATCACCCCGATGCAGGTGCCGTGAACAGTCGCGATTTCCGCAACCGGTTGCTGCACAGGGGCTGCGATATTGTCGTTGGCGGCGATGATTTCTTCGTGGGTGACGGGATAGGCGAAATATTCTTCGGCGCCAGCGTTGCGCAGCGCGCGGTAGGTCGCAAGGTCGGGTTTGTCGCCCAGCACAATAACGTGTGCGCCCGTCTGGCGAATTTCGGTGACACATTCGCACGCGGCATCAAGGGTCATATTGCCCATTTCCGCCAGTACCAGTTTTTCAAGTGCAGGTGTGCGGCAGACGCGTGCTGCGCCGCCCAATCCGCCCCCATGCAGTGTTGAGGGGTCCCCGCCCAAAGTATCAACCACGCTGCGTGCAATGTCGGCACCTTGGTCGGTACACACATATGCGGCCACCGGCTTTGGTGCGCTGCTGGACGGGCTGGAAACTGTCATGATGGGGTGCCTGTGTTTTCGTTAAGGTCGGAAAGTTGGTTGGTGCTTGCGATCCGAAAACCGCAAGCACGAGAGTATGAATGCTGATTAGCTGCCGCCGGCTGGGGCGTCGTCACCTGCTTCGTCGATAACCGTGGCGACATCGCTGAATTTCGTGTTGGTAGACGTACCGAGTGATGTGACACCCACAACGATTACGGCACCCACAAGGGCGACCATCAGGGCGTATTCAATTGCGGTCGCACCGTCTTCGTCTTTGGCGAAAGTGCGGAGTGCTTTGTTCAGGGCGTTACGTGTAAGGGTCATGTTAATTCTCTTTTCGATTGGTGGTCGGTAGTGACCTGTGAGGGTCGCTAGTGACCCGGGGTGTGATTAGAAATGACAGCAATCCCCACAGGTCGATATCCGTCTTGGGAGTGAAAAATGGCCTTTAACACCTACGGCGCAGGTCTTTCATACCAAGGTATGATGCCATTCAGACCGGTTCGTGTTCGTCACTAGCCCCCCGAATGTCGAGAATAAGGCAGGTTCCCGTTTTAGATGATTTGAGCGTGAATGGTGGAAATGGTCCACTTTGTTGATTTGGATCAAGGGGCACAAGGACGGACGGTTTTACGCATATTCAAGGCCTTAACCTCTGTCTCCTTTGGCGGTGTGCCAATGTGATTCCGTTTGATTCGAGATAAATCGCCTGCGCCGTCCCAGCGATGGGGCGCAACCGATCCAAAGGCACGCCCGCGCTGGTGACATGAAGCCCGCCCACCCCCTGCCCCAAGGCATTGTGCGGTGCCCTTCAAAGGTTGTTCCGCCGCCGAAAAAACGTAACACTTGATTTATGAAAGATACCGAACCTCGCGCATCCTATCGCGCCATCGCCAAAGAACTGGCCACGACATTCGCACCGCGTGCGGCCAAATGGGACCGCGAGCGCAGCTATTGCTGGGACAACATCAAGGATCTGACGGATGCCGGTATCATGGGTATGACCCTGCCGACCCATCTGGGCGGGCAAGCGGCGTCATGGCTGGATACGGTTGTGGTGGTCGAGGAAATCGCAAAGGCTTGCACCCTGTCAGCGCGGATCGTTGTAGAGGCAAACATGGGCGGGATCAGCGCCATCATGGCCTATGGCACCGCAGCGCAGAAAGAACGTGTCGCACCCTATGTACTGGCCGGTGACAAGCCTGCGATCTGCATCACCGAACCTCAGGCCGGCAGTGCTGCCACCCAAATGAGCACAACAGCCCAGCGCACCGAAGGCGGTTATCTGTTGAACGGCGTCAAACACTGGATCACCGGCGGCGGCATTTCGAAGGTGCACCTTGTCTTTGCCCGTGTGCTGGACGGTGCCGGACAGGATCAGGGCATCGGCGGGTTCATCCTGTGCCATGATCCCGCGGCGGGTCTGACCCCGCAAGGGTTTCGCGTGGCGGGCCATGAGCGCACTATGGGGCTGTGTGGTATGCCGGAGGCGACACTGGCCTTTGATGATGTATTCATCGCGGATGAGGATGTGCTGCGGCCCCCTTCGGGATTCGGACGCGGTTTTGCCGATCTGATGAACGCCTATAACAGCCAGCGTGTGGGTGCGGGCACCATTGCGATGGGCGTCGCCGCCGGTGCGCTGGAGCATGCCAAACGCTATCTGAAAGAACGTGAGCAATTCGGCAGGCCGCTGGCCGAGTTTCAGGGGCTGCAATGGATGCTGGCGGATATGGACACTTCGGTGCATGCCGCGCGCCTGATGTTGCACGAGGCGGCGAAATCACGTGGCCCGAACGGATCCCCCTTTCCCGACATTACTATGGCGGCACGTGCGAAACTCTTTGCCTCGGAAGCGGCGATCAAAGTGGTGAATGACGCGCTGCAAATCTTCGGCGCGCGCGGCTATGGCAGCGAGGAACCGTTGGAGCGGATGTACCGTGATGTGCGGATGTTCACCATTGGTGGCGGCACGGCGCAGATATTGCGCACCCAGCTTGCCGGAAGCATTCTGGGCATGCGGACCCCGCAAACCCGCGATGGTACTTAAGGCCCGAAACAGACTATTCTTCAATCACAGGACCCCCAGATGAAAACCAGATCCCTTGGCAAGAACGGACCGCAGGTGCACCCCGTCGGCATCGGTGCGATGTCTTTTTCTAATTTCTACGGACCCACCAACGAGGCCGAGAGCCACGCCATTCTGGATACGGCGATGGACGCGGGGGTAACCCACATCGATACGGCCAATGTCTATGGCATGGGGACATCGGAAACCGTGATTGGCAGCTATCTGGCAGCGCACCCCGCGGCAAAGGATCATTTCACCATCGCCACCAAGGGCGGCATAACCCGCAACCCGGACGGGCCGGGAAATATCTTTGACAATTCGGCGCAACATCTAGAGGCGGAACTGGAGGGCAGCCTGAAACGGCTGGGCGTTGACGCGGTGGACCTTTATTATGTGCACCGCCGTGACGCGTCCCTACCCATCGAAGAGGTTACCGAAACGCTGGCCGCTCTGGTGAAGTCGGGCAAGGCCAAAGCCATCGGTTTTTCCGAGATTGCCCCATCGTCGTTGCGGCGTGCTCATGCGGTGCATCCGGTGGCCGCTGTGCAGTCGGAATATTCGCTATCGACACGCTCTCCGGAATTGGGGCTGGTGCAGACCTGCGCGGAACTGGGCACCGCGCTGGTCGCGTTTTCACCTGTGGGGCGGTCCTTGTTGACCGATACGCCACTGGGGTTTGACGCGGTGCAGGAACTGGCTTTTCTGTCCAGCAACCCCCGCTTTGTTGAACCAAACTACAGCGCCAATATCGCCGCCGTGAAAGGGCTGCAATCGCTGGCGTCCGATATGGGGATTTCCACAGCAGGTCTGGCCATCGCGTGGCTGCTGGCGCAAGGGGATCACGTGATCCCGATCCCCGGAACGCGATCCGTGGCACATTTCGCACAGCTTCTAGAGGGAGCGGACCGGACCTTGAGTGGCGACGACCTTGCGGCAATCGAAAAGGTGTTGCCGGTTGGCTGGGCCCATGGTGACAGATATGCGCCGCCACAGTGGAACGGGCCGGAGAAATACTGCTAGGCCGGTTACATCGGTTCCGTTGGGAAGGGACTTGTCGCCCCTTCCCGTGTGTAGGGTCGGTCTAGCCGATCAATACTTCGCCAAACTCTTCGCGCAGGTTGCGTTTCAGCACCTTGCCCGTGGCGTTGCGCGGCAGCACATCGGTAAAGACCACACGGTCCGGCACCTGCCACTTTGCGATTTTGCCTTCGAACACCTCAAGTACCTCGGCCTCTGACGGGTCTTGCCCTTCGGCTTTGACAGCGACCAAGATCGGGCGTTCATCCCATTTTTCGTGACGCGCCCCGATGACCGCGGCATCCGCCAGCATCGGATGGGCAATGGCGATGTTTTCCAACTCGACTGAGCTGATCCATTCGCCGCCAGATTTGATGATGTCCTTTGAACGGTCCTTGATCGTGACATAGCCGTCAGGATCCATCGTCGCCACATCGCCCGTGTCAAACCAGCCGTTGGTCAGGGTTTCTTCGCGTGTGGAGCGGAAATATGCATCCAGAATCCAGTGGCCGCGTGTGACCAGATCGCCCTGTGCCTTACCATCATGAGGCAAGGGGTTGCCGTCGTCATCGAGAATTTCAAGTTCGACACCGAACACGGGACGTCCCTGATTTTCACGCAGGCTGTGCTGTGCTTCGATTGGCAGTTCCAGATGTTTGGACAAGGGCCGGTTCACAGATCCCAAAGGAGACATTTCCGTCATGCCCCAGGCGTGTACTGTATCCACGCCGAAATCCTCGCGGAAGGAGGTGATCATCGAAGGCGGACAGGCAGAGCCGCCGACAACGGTGCTTTGCAGGCTTTCGAGCTTGCTGCCGATTTTCTTGGCTTCTCCCAGCAGACCCAGCCAGATTGTTGGCACCCCAAGGGCAATTGAAACCTTGTAGCTGTCAATCAGTTTAACAAGCGACGGCCCGTCCAGTCCCGGCCCCGGCATCACCATGCGCGCCCCGCTCATGGCGCAGGCATAAGGCGAGCCCCATGCGTTGACGTGGAACATCGGGACCACCGGCAAGACGATATCCGTGGCCTTGATGCCCAGACTGTCCGCCATGTTCACACCAAAGGAATGCAGCACAGTGGAGCGGTGTGAATAAAGAACGCCCTTCGGGTTGCCCGTCGTACCGGAGGTGTAACACAGGCTGGAGGCGGTGTTTTCGTCGATCTGCGGCCAAGTGTAGGCATCATCACCCGAGGCAACCAGATCGTCATAGAATTTCAAACCCGGTAACGCTTTGGCGGCTTCCTCATCGGTGCCTTCCATCAGCACGACATGTTCCAGATGCTCCAGCTTGTCGCGGATCGCGGCGACCAAAGGCACAAAGGTCTTGTCGATGAACAGAACCTTATCTTCCGCATGGTTCAGGATATAGACCAGCTGTTCGGGAAACAGGCGCGGGTTGATGGTGTGGCAGACGAACCCGCCCCCCGAGACGCCGAAATATATTTCCAGATGGCGGCGGTTGTTCCACGCGATCGTGCCGCAACGCGCCTGCGGTTCGAGCCCCAGACCCGTCAGAGCGGAGGCCAGTTTGCGCGCGTTGAGCGCCACCTGCCCCCATGAGGTTTCTTCGACACCGCCCCCAGTATTGACCGAATAAATCTCGGCCGTGTTGTGGTAGCGTTCGGTATGGGCGATCAGGCTCGATATCAGCAGCGGTTGCGTCATCATTTGGCCAAGCATTGCGGTTTCCTCCCATGGAAATGTTTTGCCGTAACTTGAACAATGCGGCGTGCTCTTGCAAGCGGGTGGTGTCCCCCCTTAAGCATGTGACATGACGTTAACTTACCATACCCCGCTTTCCCCCGCCCAACAGGTTGTTGCCGGCATTGACCCCGTGCAACCTCTGGCCATGGCAGACCGTGTTCGGTTTTCCGAATTGGACATTTTGAACCATGTAAATAACAAGGTTTACCTTGAATAGTTCGAACGCCTGCGGGTGCGATATTCGCAGGAATGGGGCATTTCAAACTATGGCAAAAGCGGTGTGAATCCACGGATTGTGATCCGGTCAGGCAACATTCGCTACCATCAGGAAATGCGGATGGACGAAGATTACGTTGCGACATGCGGCTGTCGTGCGTTTCGTACCAGTTCATACACGCTGGGTCAGCAGATTTGGTCAGGTGGTACGTTGCGGGCGACCTTTGACTGCGTGTTGGTGTTGTTGCAGCCTGACGGATCAGGCCGTTTCCCGATCCCGGACGAGATTCGCGCCCGATTCATCGCCGTCGATGGCGCGAAGCAGGAAGGATAACCCATGGCAGGTCAAAACAGTCACATCACCACCCGCCCGCTCAAGGCGACCGACCGCGCCGAATGGGATAACCTGTATCAGGGCTACGCCACGTTTTACAAAGTCGAACAAACCGCCGAAATGCGCGACAGGGTTTTCGGTTGGCTGATGGATGCGGAACACACCAGTAACGGGATTGTCGCCGAAAATGCGGATGGCAGGTTGGTGGGACTGACCCATTACCGGCCTTTTGTCAGCTGCCTTGGCGCGCGGACAAATTGTTTTCTGGACGATCTGTTTGTCGATCCCGCGGCGCGCGGTTCGGGGGCTGCGGATGCGCTGATCAAGGCGGTCGCGGATGTGGCGCGCGAAAACGGTTGGCCGGTCGTGCGCTGGATCACGGCGGATGACAATTATCGCGGGCGCGGCGTTTACGACAAACTGGCGACCCGCACGATGTGGGTCACCTATGATCATCAGGTCTGATGTCGCGCTTTGGGGCCGATGCTGATCAGGCGTCGCGGTGCCTGATCAAATAGTCGACCAATGAGGCGGTCGAGCTGTCCTTGCCCTCGGCGCTTTGTGTGCCCTCGACAACGGGTTGCAGCGATGTCGCCAGCTCCTTGCCCAGTTCAACGCCCCATTGATCATAAGAGTTGATCCCGAGGATCACCCCTTCGACAAACACGCGGTGTTCATAAAGCGCGATGATTTGACCCAAAGTATACGGGTCAAGCCGGTCATAGACCAACGTGGTCGACGGCCGGTTGCCGACAAAGACGCGATGTTGCGCCTGGCGTTCCAGTTCGTCACCACTTAGCCCCTTGTCCTGCATGATCTTGCGGGCCTGCGCCAGCGAGCGCCCCTGCATCAAGGCTTCGGATTGGGCCAGACAATTGGCAATCAGCAGGTGGTGATGATGCGCCAGTTCCGGTTCATGCCCGTTGGCCGCCACCATGAATTCGCAGGGAATGACACGGGTGCCCTGATGGATCAGCTGATAAAACGCATGCTGCCCGTTAGTGCCCGCCGCGCCCCAGACAACGGGGCCGGTGTCGCGCGGCGATGCGGTGCCGTCCATCTGCACACGCTTGCCGTTTGATTCCATCTCAAGTTGTTGAAAGTAATCAGGCAATAGCGACAGACGTTCATCGTAGGGCAATACCGCGCGGGTGGCGTGGCCGCAAATTTGGTTGTGCCAGATGCCGACCAACGCCAGCATCATTGGCATGTTTTCCAAAGGCTCGGCGGCGCGAAAATGGGTGTCCATGGCAAAAGCACCATCGAGAAAGGCGTTGAACCCTTTCGGCCCGATGGCGATCATGAGGGACAGGCCAATCGGCCCCCAGACGGAATAACGCCCGCCCACCCAGTCCTCGAAACCGAAGACTTGCGCAGGCGCAATGCCGAACGCGGCGGTCTTGTCCTCGGCGGTACTGAGGGCTGCAAACTGCGTTGCCGGATTGCCGCCATGATCCACCATCCACGCCCGCGCGGTGCGCGCATTGGTCATGGTTTCGATGGTGGTAAAGGTTTTTGAGGCGACAATGACCAGCGTGGTTTTGGCGTCCAGCCCGCGCAGCGTATCCGAAATATGCGCCCCGTCCACGTTCGACACAAAATGGCAGCGCGGCCCGTCGTGATACGGGGCGAGTGCTGCCACAGCCATGGCGGGTCCAAGGTCGGAACCGCCGATGCCGATGTTGACGACATCGGTGATGCCGCTGCCGCGGATCTGGTCGGAGAAATCCGCCATCCGTTTCAGGGTGTCGCGGATGGCGGGCATGACGTCTGCGCCGTCCACCATGACCGGCGCATCATCGCGGTTGCGCAGCGCGGTGTGCAAAACTGCGCGCCCTTCGGTATCGTTGATCTTGTCGCCCCGGAACATGGCATCGCGTTTGTCTGCGACACCGGCCTCCTCGGCCAACGCGATCAGATCGGCCCGGGTGTCGGCGTCAATGTTGGTTTTGGCATAATCAAACGCCATATCCTGTGTCTGGATGGTAAAGGATTTGGCACGTGTCGCATCCTCGAACAGCGCCAGAATGGGGCGTTCGCCAATGGCTTCAAAACGGGTGTGTAGTTTGTCCCAAGTCTGCATTACGCGGCCCAGTGCACGGTGGCATTGGCCAGTACCGCTCCTATGGGGGCTTCTTCGGGCGGCAGGCTTTGAGCGCGCTCCACGGCGGCGCGTTTCTCATCGCCAAAGATTACCAGATGGGTCGACAACGCGCCGGTGAGAACGTGCAATGGCAGGGTGACACGCACCATGTCCTGATCGACCGGTTGCACGGCGCACAACAGGGGGGCGTCATTTGCCATGGCCTCGCCCAGCCCTTGTGCATTGGGAAACAGCGATGCGGTGTGCATGTCAGCCCCCATGCCCAGCAACAACAGCGAGAGTGGCAATTCATCCTTGAGCGTTGGTGCGACCTCTGTGGCCCCTTCGGCGGCGGAAAGACCGTCACGGTAATAGGGAATGAACTGCGCTTGGGCTCCAAAGCCCGTGAGCAGCGTGTTCTTTACCAGCCGTGCATTGGAATGCGCGTTTTCTTCATCCACCCAGCGCTCGTCCGTCAGCATGACATGGACGCGCGACCAGTCGATTTCGACTGCGCTCATCATTTCGAAGATCGGCCCCGGCGTGGTGCCACCGGGCAAGGCAAACGAGGCATGATCCTGAACCGCCAAAGATTTGCGCAATTCGCCCGCCAGCACATTTGCAACAGACATGGCCAGCATCTCGCGGTCGGGGTATTCGATCAAATTCATAGGGATACCTTTCGCCATTCGCGGCCGTCCCGCCGCATTAATTCATGTGAATCCGTGGTGCCGTTGGACCCGCTGTCGTAGGGCTTGGGCACTTCGCCGCGTGCTTCCCAGCCGTGGATAATCGGATCGGTCCATGCCCAGGCCGCTTCTACCTCATCGCCGCGCATGAACAGGGTCTGGTTGCCACGGATCACATCCATGATCAGCCGCTCATAGGCATCGACGTGTTCGGCGTCATCATCCAGCGCTTCGGCAAATGTCATATCAAGGGGCACGTCGATCAGGCGCATACCGCCCGGTCCCGGTTCCTTGATCGTCACACCCAGCGTGATGCCTTCGTTCGGTTGCAGGCGGATCGACAGCACGTTGCGGTGTTGTCCGGCATCCGGCCCGAAAATCGAATGCGGCGTTTCCTTGAACACCACGGATATTTCCGAGGACCGCGCCGCCATACGTTTGCCGGTGCGCAGATAAAACGGCGTGCCCGACCAGCGCCAGTTGCTGATCTGGGTTTTCAACGCGATAAAGCTTTCCGTTTTGGAACGGGGATCACCCACCGCTTCGCGGTAACTTGGATGCGTGCCTTCCTGCCCTGCTTCTGCCTCGTATTGGCCACGCATGATGTGGTGGGGCAGAACGGGATCAAGCGCGCGGATCACCTTGAGTTTTTCGTCGCGCACCGCATCAGGGTCGAACCGCGCGGGCGGTTCCATCGCGATCAGGCACAACAGTTGCATCAGGTGGTTCTGCACCATATCGCGCATCGCACCGGATTTGTCGTAGTATTCGCCCCTGCCCCCGACACCGACGGTTTCGGCCACGGTGATCTGGATGTGATCGACGTATTGTGCGTTCCACAAAGGTTCAAACAGCATGTTGCCAAAGCGCACCGCCATCAGATTTTGCACGGTCTCTTTGCCCAGATAATGGTCGATGCGGTAAATCTGGTCTTCGTTAAAGTATTTGGCGAGCGTCCCGTTCAGCGCCTTTGCGGTAGCCAGATCGCGGCCAAAAGGTTTTTCGACCACGATGCGGGCATCCACATCTGCCATGCCCCAATGTTGCAACCGCTCTGCCAGATCGCCGAACAAGGAGGGGGCCACGGAGAAATAATATGCTTCAACGCGGCCCGTGCCTTTCATCAACTCTTGCAGTTCGGCCCACCCCGCTTCGCCTTTGGCGTCGATCGTGACATATTCCAGCTGCGCCAGAAAGGCGTCCAGCGTACCGGTAGGCGGTGTGTCGATGCCGCCGAATTCGTCAATCGCACCGGCAATCATTTCGCGGTAACCCGCGCTGTCCATATCCGTACGCGCCGCCCCGATGATCCGCGCCTCTGGCGGCATCTGACCGGCAATGAACCGCCGGAACAATCCCGGCAAAATCTTGCGCCGCGCCAGATCGCCCGTGCCGCCAAAGATCACCAGATCGAAAGGATCAACCGGAATAACCCGCGACACCATATGTGGCACACCATCATGAAGTTTGGTCATTTTATCCCCGTCTCTCATCTTTGCAGGCGCTGTTAGCGGTAACATAGTCAAATTTCAAGCGTTCACAAGCCCGTGCACACCCGCGGTGCAGGTCTTTTCAACACACTTTGGATACCGTAGCACAGTGGATAACATGAACAGCGGTGAAACAAGTGTTTTCCCATTATAATTGCCCAACGAGGAGCAGTCATGAAAGATCTGGACGTCACCGGTGCCACCGCCAATAGCGGCAAGTTTCAGGACCCTGCCCTGACCGCCAAAGGCGAAGCACGGGCAACCGTTGCTTTGAGTAACCCGCAGACGTTGTGGTTCAACACCGGCACCCTGTGCAATATCGAATGTGTGAACTGCTATATCGCGTCCAGCCCCAGCAATGATGCGCTTGTCTATATTACGGCTGACGAGGTGCGCGACTATCTTGACCAGATCGAAACGCGGAGCTGGCCCGTCCGCGAAATCGCGTTCACCGGCGGCGAGCCCTTTATGAATCCGCAGATGATCGACATCACCGAAGCGTCGCTGGCACGTGGTTATGACGTGTTGATCCTGACAAACGCCATGCGCCCGATGATGCGAAAATCCATGCAGGCCGGGCTGTTGCGGCTGAATGCGGCCTATCCGGGCAAGTTAACGTTGCGTATTTCTGTCGATCACCATCGCGCCGATCTGCATGATGCGGAACGTGGTGAGGGGGCGTTTGACAAGACCCTGACCGGCATGAAATGGCTGCGCGATAACGGGTTTACGATGGCTGTGGCGGGGCGATCTGTCTTTGGCGACAGTGACGCCGAAAGCCGCGCCGGCTACGCCGCTTTTTACGGCGAACACGGGTTGGATATTGACGCGAATGACCCGGCGATGACGGTACTTTTCCCCGAAATGGACGAATCCGTCGAAGTGCCCGAAATTACCACCGCGTGTTGGGGCATTCTGGATAAATCCCCCGATGCAGTGATGTGTGCGTCTTCGCGTATGGTCGTGAAACGCAAAGGCGCGGAGAAACCGGCGGTTCTGGCCTGCACGCTGTTGCCCTATTCGGCGGAATTCGAACTGGGCAACAGCTTGCAAGAGGCGGAACAGGACGTCGCGCTGAACCACCCCCATTGCGCCAAGTTCTGCGTTTTGGGCGGCGCGAGCTGTTCGGCCTGACCGCTTAAAGCAATCGGATCACATGCCCCTCGCGCGGATCGGCTTTGCCTGTCGCGAGGGCCGTGTACACCTCCGGGGCGGCGTCCATCCCGTTGTGCACCTTGACGCTTAGCCAGTCAGAGGCCTCATTGGCCAAGCGCAGGAATGCCTCCGTGATGCGGCGGTCGATTTCACCGGCGCCCCATTCCTTGCGACGTTTGGCGATCTGGGCGGGGGCGAAAAAGAACTCCGGTTTCACGCCCTCCAGCGCGACTGTCGGATTAAACGCATCCCAGTGGCTGATCCCGACGGCCGCTGAATGCTTTAATTCCGCCGCCAGATGTTTGTGCAACGCGGCCTTAACCGCGGCATTGCCCGACATATCAACATAGACCGACGGTTGATGCGCCAGTTGGTCGATTTCATCATAGCTCAACACCTGATCACAGGCACCCAGTCCTTGAACAAAGCTGCGATTACGCGCGGAGGTCAGCCCCACGATGGTGAAATCACGATCCTTATGCTCGGCCAGATATTTGCACAGTCCCAGACCGGTTTTGGAGGAGGCGCTGCCCACAATCACTTGTTTTGCGCCGAAATATGCGTTGTCCTCCAGCCAATCGGACAACAAGTACGATGTCGCCAGCAAGGGTTGCAGCAGGGCGCGGATATGGTCCTGATCTGGGGTTGTCTCGCCCACAGGGACATAGTTGTTGTAGACGGCAGGCAGGTCAACGCGATGCGCGGCGACATCGGTAACATTGCCGCGCGCTGACACTTCAGGGGTGATCACCAGCGATTCAGCCATGGGATAGAAACCGTAAAGCCGCGTGCCTTCTGCCAACATCTCGTTGCGGCTTTCGACGACCTTTCCGATGCCCCAAACCGGCACGATCCCCTGCCCCGGCACGCCACTGGGGAAGAACTGCCAATATCCAATCGCGAAACCGGACGCCGCATAGGTGACGTTATTGGCCGTCAGCGCATAGCTTTCCAGCGCGATGCGCACTTCGTTCGGTTGCAGGTCGGCGGGTGCGCTTTCGTCCTGCGTGACGGCGGTGATCTTTTGTTGGTCGACCAGTATACGCTGCATGTTTTTTCCTCCCATGGATTTGGCATCAGCCTAACCAACGGAATTTCCAAACGCTTGCGTAAAAACATTCGACGTTGCGGCATTTAGTGCAGGGTGAATTCGCCAACCTGATTTTGCCACTCCCCCGCGCCAATCAGTTTGCGATGGGTAAAACGCACCGAATGCAACGGTCCGTCCAGTTTGCTTTGCCAGAATTCGACAAATTCAAACAGTTTCGGATGGTCCGGTGCCAGATCATAGTCCTGCCAGATATAGCTGTTCAGCACATGGGTATAATCGGGCATGTGATAAAAAAACTCTGCCGTGGTCAGCCCGTAGCCCTTAAGCATCAACTCGGTTTCTGATGGGGTCATTTTGACCTCCCTTTCTTGCTGCTGCACGATCAGCCTTGCACAAAAGATTTACTTTTCAATGAAAACAATCCCTTGCGGCTGCGGCGCGGGATAAACCGGTGCAGCGGGGCCACAGGGATTGCACCTTATCTGCGCTCTCTGCTATATCTGAACGCTATATGTAGACCTGATCAAAAGTCGAGCTTTCAACGTGAACGACACGCCAGAAACACCTGATAACAATGATGAAAACCTGCCTGCTCCCTACGTCTATGACGGGCCGCAGGTTACCATCGAGCACGAGATGCGTACGTCCTATCTGGATTATGCCATGTCGGTCATTGTGAGCCGTGCCATTCCCGACCTGCGCGACGGTCTGAAACCGGTTCACCGGCGCATTCTGTATGCCATGTACGAAACCGGAAACACCCACGACAAAAGCTATCGCAAGTCGGCGCGTCCCGTCGGAGATGTGATGGGTCAGTATCACCCGCATGGTGACAGCGCGATCTATGACGCACTTGTGCGTATGGCGCAGGATTTCTCGATGTCTCTGCCGTTGCTCGACGGGCAAGGCAACTTTGGCTCCATGGACGGCGATAACGCGGCCGCCATGCGCTATACCGAAGTGCGTATGGACAAGCCTGCGTCATACTTGCTGGCCGATATCGACAAAGATACAGTCGATTTTCAGGACAACTACGACGGCAAGCAGCAGGAACCGACGGTCCTCCCTGCCCGTTTCCCGAACATGCTGGTCAACGGTGCTGGCGGTATCGCGGTTGGTATGGCGACGAACATTCCGCCGCATAACCTTGGCGAAGTCATTGACGCCTGCCTTGCGCTGATCGAAGAGCCTGATCTGACTTCCGAGCAGTTGATCGACTATATTCCCGGCCCCGATTTCCCCACCGGCGGCATCATGCTGGGCCGTTCCGGTGCGCGCAAAGCCTACCTTGAAGGACGCGGCAGCGTCGTCATCCGCTCCAAAACGCGGGTCGAGGAAATTCGCAAGGACCGCTGGGCGATTGTCATCGACGAGATCCCCTATCAGGTGAACAAAGCCACAATGATCGAACGCATTGCCGAAGCGGCACGCGACAAGAAGATCGAAGGCATCGCGCATGTTCAGGATGAATCCGACCGTAGCGGCGTGCGGGTCGTCGTTGAGCTGAAGCGCGACGCGACTGCCGAAGTCGTGATGAACCAGCTGTTCAGGTTCACACCGATGCAAACCTATTTCGGCTGTAACATGCTGGCGTTGAATGGTGGCCGCCCCGAGACGCTGACACTGCGCCGTTTCCTGACCTGTTTCCTCGACTTCCGCGAAGAAGTTGTTGCGCGCCGCACTGCATATCTGTTGCGCAAAGCACGCGATCGCAGCCACATCCTGTGTGGTCTTGCTGTGGCGGTCACGAATATCGACGAAGTTGTCGCGACCATCCGCTCCTCTGCTGATGCGGCTGAGGCGCGTGAAAAGTTGATGACCCGACGCTGGCCCGCACAGGACATCCTGCCCTATATCGCGCTGATCGACGATCCGACCCATACCGCGAATGAAGACGGCACCTATAACCTGTCCGAAATTCAGGCCCGCGCCATTCTGGAACTGCGCTTGCAGCGCTTGACACAGATCGGCGTCAAGGAAGTCACCGACGAGCTGGAAGAACTGGCCGGTAAGATCAAGGAATACCTTGAGATTTTGGGCAGCCGCGAGCGGATCATGGGGATCATCTCGGACGAGTTGCAGGAATGCAAAGACCTTTTCGCCGTGCCGCGCCGTACCGAGATCGTCGACTGGTCCGGCGACATGGACGACGAAGACCTGATTGCCCGCGAGGACATGGTCGTGACCGTGACTTCAGGTGGGTACATCAAACGCACGCCGCTCATCGACTTCCGCAGCCAGCGTCGTGGCGGCAAAGGTGTGTCCGGCATGGCGACAAAAGAAGAGGATGTCGTCACGACCCTTTTCGTGGCGAACACCCACACGCAGCTGTTGTTCTTCACCACCGATGGCATGGTCTACAAGCTCAAGACGTGGCGTTTGCCTGCGGGGGGGCGCACGTCCAAAGGTAAGGCGATTGTGAATATCCTTCCGATTCCGACAGGTGTTTCGATTGCCGCCATCATGCCGGTGGACCGCGACGAAAAAGAATGGGACGACCTGCAAGTGGTATTCGCCACCTCGGCAGGCACGGTACGTCGCAACAAACTGTCCGATTTCACCAACGTTATGCGCAACGGCAAGATCGCGATGAAGTTTGAGGACGAGCATGCCGAGACAACGCTGATTAACGCACGCATCGCCTCGAATGAGGATGATGTGATGCTGGTCACCGATTCAGGTCGTGCAATCCGCTTCCCTGCAACCGATGTGCGCGTGTTCAACAGCCGCGCCTCTGTCGGGGTGCGCGGGATCAAGTTGAACGGGGACGACAAGGTTGTGTCCATGTCAATCATCCGCCACTTCGACGCCACAAGCGACGAACGTGCAGCATATCTCAAAATGCGCCGCGCGATGGCGGGCATTGCTGATGATGCGGACACCGGCACTGACGAAGAAGTTGATCCAAATGCGACCATTGATCAGGCGCGCTATGCGGAAATGTCAGCGGCGGAAAACCTGTTGCTGACGATCACCGCGCAAGGGTCGGGCAAGTTGAGTTCAAGCCACGACTACCCTGTGCGGGGACGTGGTGGTTTGGGTGTCACCGCCATGGACAAGGCGATGCGCGGCGGGCAGATCGTTGCGAGCTTCCCTGTAGAACTGGATGACCAGATCATGCTGGCCACGTCCAAAGGCCAATCCATCCGCGTGCCGATCGAGGGGATTTCCTTCCGTTCGCGCAGCGCCGGCGGGGTCAAGGTGTTTGATACGGGCAAGGGCGAAGTTGTGGTCAGCGTCGCGTGGATCGCAGATCAGGGTGACGAAGAGGGCACAGCCACCGACGCAGAGTAATCTGTGTCGGGCCCCCCTCTTGCGGGGCATTCAGACATTCCATGCCGCTCACCTAGAAATTTGAAAATGCGCAAAATCCGGCCGGTCACGGCCGGATTTTTTTACGCTCTTCGACATCTGTCGCTCTGGTATGACGCCGGATCTCTCAGCATGGATGACACAAAAAAGGCCCCCGAAACCGGAGGCCTTTTCCATCAATCGCCAATTGGCGAAATGTTTAGTTGGTGCCGTTTGTAGAGTTGCCGCCGCCGCTGCTGGCGATGGCTGCAACTGCACCGGCTGCAAGAACAACCAGGAATACGGAGCCTGCACCCAGACCACCCGCGAACAGGCTGCTGCCGGCAGGGATATCATTGGCTGCAACACAACGGCGTACTTCGGTGCCGTTCTTTGCTACGATATCAATGCTGCAGTTGTATGTGTTGCCATCGGCACCAATCACTTCAACAGGGAAGTCGGCGTTGCCGGTCGCGTTACCAGTCGCCTGACCTTCTACTTTTACTTGAGCAAAAGCAGTTGTGGAAACCAATGCGAGTGTCGCGGCGAGTGTCAGAACGGATTTCATGGGGCTACCCTTTAAGCAAAAAATTCTTCGTCACAATTGCATAATTCGTCGGCCTTAGGAACCAAAGAAACACCGATCGCGTGAGATATCTCGTGTATTTGCGGGGAATTGCGGCATTTAGACCGCATATTGCCTTATAATCCGTAAAGATCGCCAAATTTCTGTGAAAGGTATCGAATCAACGGGGCTTCATTCGGGGGCATCCCGCTCGCCTTTTCGATCACCTCGCGTGGTTCGAATAGCCCGCCGTGTTGCTGTACCGATTGTTGCAACCACCCTGTCGCCACGGCGGTATTGCCCTGCGCAAGATCTGCATCCAGCTCTGGCAGGTCAGCGCGCATCGCCTCGTTCAGGCACCCGGCATAGACATTGCCCAGCGTATAGGTCGGGAAATACCCGATCAGGCCGACGGACCAATGCACGTCCTGCAACACGCCGTTGGATGCCTTATCAACTGCATAGCCGAAATCCGCCTCGAAACGGTCATTCCAAGCGGCTTCAAGATCGGCGACCTGCAAATCATGGCTGATCAACGCCCGCTCCAGATCAAAGCGCATCAACACATGTAGATTGTACTGTAATTCGTCCGCTTCGGTGCGGATAAACCCGTCAGAAACGCGGTTGACGATCTTATAAAAGGTCTCCGCATCTGCCACGCCGAAATCGCCAAAGGCTTCCTTCATCTGTGCAAAAAGAAAGCCGGTGAAGGCGCGGCTGCGGCCAATCTGGTTTTCGTAAATCCGGCTCTGGCTTTCATGCACCCCCATCGAGGCACCCTGCCCCAAAGGCGTCAGCAAATAATCACGGCTGATGTTCTGCTCATACGCGCCGTGGCCGACTTCATGTATGGTGGAATAAAAGCAGTTAAACGGATCCGTCGGGTTGGTGCGTGTGGTGACACGCACATCCAGCCCCGAACCGGAAGAAAACGGATGCACCGCCTTGTCGACACGTCCGTGGCTCATGTCATAGCCAAAGGTACGCGCCAGTTGACGCGTCAGCTTCATCTGCGCGCCTTCATCAAAGGTGCCGGTCAGCTGTGGTGGCGCTTTGGCCTCACGCACCGCAGCGCGCAGTTTGCTCAACTCCGGGCGCAAAGCCCCGAACATCGCCTCAAGCTCGGCGCCGGTCGTGCCCGGTTCGTAATCCTGCAACATCGCATCATAAACGTTGCCGCTGGCGGCCAGCGCCTGCCCTTCCTCGCGCTTCAACGCCAAAACTTCGGTCAACGTTGGTGCAAAGGCGGCAAAGTCATCTTCTGCCCGCGCCTCTGCCCATGTGCCTTGAGCCTCTGAGGTGACACGCGCAATCCGCGCGGCCAATGCAGCGGGCACTTTGCTGGCGCGTTCGTAGGCACGGCGAATATGGCGGATCTGCGCACGGCCGACCTCGTCCAGCCCGGCCGCATCTATGCTCTCGAGCCATTCTGCAACCTTCGGATCGGTCCGCCGGCTGTGCAACACCCCTTCAAGGGCGGCCATTTCCTCGGCCCGCTGCGCCGCGGCCCCACGCGGCATCATGGTTTCCTGATCCCAACCCAACCGGCCCATGACCTGTGAAAGGGCCTGCGTCTCGCGCTGGTGCGCCATTAAATCGGCATAGGCTGTCATGTCAGTTTCCTTGAATACGAGAAGCAATGGGATAGGCGCTGAGATAACGTGCGCGCAGGATCAACACCCAAAGAACCACGGCAAGCGCCTGATGAACAAGGGCAATATGGACAGGTGCTGCATAAAGAACGGTGGTAATGCCCCAGAGGATCTGCAAAGCCAGCACCGCCATCACCGCGTTGAAAGCAAAGCGTGTCGTGGCGTGGGCCGATTTGCGTCCGCGCAGCCAGACGACAATACCAAAGACCGCCGAAAGATAACCGCTGATCCGGTGCATAAACTGTACAAGACCGGGGTTCTCGAAGAAATTGCGCCACGCCGGTGTCTCGCTAAAGGCATCCGGCGGGAAAAACTGGCCCTGCATCAACGGCCAGTCGATAAAGTACCGACCCGCATCAATGCCCGCGACCAGAGCCCCCAGCAGGATTTGCAGAAATGTAAAATGCATCAACCCTGTGGCCAATGAAAACTGCTTCGCCTCTTTGGCCCGCCGCGCTTGCATCAGATCACGCTCGGACCTGCCCAGCAGCAGCACATACCATGTGATAAAGCCGAGGATCACAAAAGCCAGCCCCAGATGGGTCGCCAACCGATAGCTTTTGACATCCAGAACGCCCTCGCCCGTGGTCACGCCAGAGGCAACCATCCACCATCCAATCGCCCCCTGCGCGCCGCCCAGAACGCCCAGCAATAACAACCGGCCGGTCCAACCGGCAGGGATCTGGCGGCGCAACAGGAACCAGAAAAACCCGATCGCCCAGACCAGCCCGATCACACGTCCCAACTGGCGATGGCCCCATTCCCACCAATAGATCAGCTTGAAATCTGCCAACGTCATCCAGGCATTCTGTAGCTGGAACTCGTCAATTTGCTGGTATTTTTCAAATTCCGATGCCCAATCCGCCGCATTCAACGGCGGCACGGCACCTGTAAAAGGGCGCCATTCAGTGATCGACAAACCGGAATCCGTCAGCCGGGTCATCCCACCCACGGCAATCATCAAAAAGACCAGCGCAAACAGCACCATCAACCACACCCGCATGGCTTTGCGCCCCGCGCCGCGTCCGCGATCAATCACACCCGTTTGCACCACTGGCTCGTGCCCTTGGGCACTATCGACATCTTCAAATAGCTTGCGTTTTCCAGCCATGTTCCGCCTCTAAATCGCTGTTGAAAGAGTG
Source organism: Sulfitobacter geojensis (assembly GCF_000622325.1). Lineage (NCBI taxonomy): Bacteria > Pseudomonadati > Pseudomonadota > Alphaproteobacteria > Rhodobacterales > Roseobacteraceae > Sulfitobacter > Sulfitobacter geojensis. Next base: position 2,226,231 of record NZ_JASE01000005.1, on the reverse strand, counting down.
GTATTGCAACTGACGGCCAAGGTCTAGGGCCACACCCCGCCGCGAACAATTTGCCGCAACTTCGCTGTGACAGCGCGCCGCCCGCCCATCAGCCCCCCCTCTTTTTGGCTTTAAATCCTGCAGAGCGCGAGACAGCGTCTCGCCCTGATTTTCCTTGGAAAATTAATAAAATCGCGTGCGGACCTGCCCGCACCTTTGCACCGCTTCAACCGAATGCCTCAGTCGCGTTCTTTCCAACGCACCATCTGCCGCATCATACCGTGCAACATCTGCACATCCGCCCGCGTCAGGGGCATGCGCGACCACATGTTGCGCAGGTTTACCTTCATCGAGGTTTCCTTATGCGCTGGATAAAAGAATCCCGCATCCTCCATCCGCTCCTCGTAATGGGTGGCCAGATGCTCGACTTCCTGACCGCTTGCCCATTGCGTGCCGGCCAAACCGTCTTCATGTGCGACGACGCCATCGCCGCCGCGCATCCATTCATAGCCCATCAGCAAAACACATTGCGCAAGGTTCAGCGATGCAAACGCCGGATTTACCGGCACCGAAACAATCGCATTGGCGCGGGCTATGTCGTCGTTCTCCAGCCCTGCGCGTTCGGGTCCGAACAGCACTGCCACGCGCTGGCCCGACGCAATGCGTTTGCGCGCCTCGTTCATGGCGGCTTCGGGGCTGTAGACCGGTTTGGTCAAATCCCGGTCCCGCGCCGTGGTGGCAAAAACGAAATCGCAATCCGCCAGCGCATCGGGCAGATCCGCGCAAAGCTTGGCCTCGTCCAGCAACCGCCCCGCGCCCGAGGCCATGGCGACCGCCGCCGGATTTGGCCAGCCGTCACGCGGTGCGACGATGCGCATGTGATCAAGGCCGAAGTTCCACATCGCACGGGACGCAGCCCCGATGTTTTCACCCATCTGCGGGCGGACCAGAACAAAAGCAGGAATGGCGGGAGGGATCACTATATCTGACATAAACCGCGTCATACGCGCGGGTGTATGCGCCTGCAAGGCCACCCGCCGCATGCAAACCCCCGTTTTCTTTTCCGCAGCCTTGGGCTAGTGCTGCATGAGTTACCGCAAAAGGACGCCCCGATGGACACGCCCGACCAGCCGCAAATCTACCTGATCACCCCGACCGAGATCGACCTCGCCGTATTTACACCGCAACTGGCAAGCGTTCTGGATGCGCATCCAGTCGCCTGCGTGCGTCTCGCCCTGTCCACCAAGGATGAAGTCGACCTGTCACGCGCCGCCGATGCGCTGCGCGAGGTGACCCATGCACGCGATGTGGCTTTGGTGGTCACAGATCATTTGCTGATGGTCGAACGTCTTGGCCTTGACGGTGTGCACCTTTCTGATGCGGCGCGCTCCGTGCGGTATGCGCGCAAGGAGCTGGGCGAAGATGCAATCGTTGGCAGCTTTTGTGGCCCGTCCAAACATGACGGCATGGCCGCTGGTGAAGCGGGTGCGGATTACATCAGCTTTGGACCGGTGCAGGCCAGCGCTTTGGGCGACGGATCCTTTGCAGAGCGCGAGATCTTTGAATGGTGGTCAGAAGTGATTGAAGTGCCAGTCGTTGCAGAGGGCGGCGTAAGCGAAGACATGGTCCGCGCGCTGGCCCCTTACACCGATTTCTTCGGCATCGGCGATGAAATCTGGTCGCAGGATGCCCCTGCTGCAGCGCTTGGCTCCCTGATCAAAGCCATGGGTTAGGGTGGGCGCAAACCCACCCTAATTGTTTGCGACGCGCGTTTACAGGAACACCCGTTCGATCACCCACCACGCTCCGATGATCGCGATCAGCAAGGATCCGGTCACGGAAACGGCGCGGAACATCACCGGATAGCTGCGCACGGCCCCCTCTTCGCCGTCGATCTTGGCGGCTTCAGCGGCACGCACGCTCAGCCATATCAACAAGGCGACCAGGGCAATCACGGTCAACTGTCCCAGTTCCACGCCGACGTTAAAGCCGATCAGCGCCGGAATAAACTGACCATCCGGCAATCCGAATTCGCCCAGCACAGAGGCAAAGCCAAGCCCGTGCAACAATCCGAAACCAAAGACAATCAACGGGCGCCACTTGCTGAGCCCGCGCATAAAGATGTTTTCAACCGCGACATAGACAATTGATGCGGCAATCAGCGGTTCGACGATGGATCCGGGAATACTGACCCAGCCCGTCGCACCCAATGCCAGCGTGACGGTATGCGCCAGCGTAAAGGCGGTGACCTGCCACAGCAGCGGCCCCCAACGGGTGGACAGCAGGAACAGCCCCAAAACAAACAGGATATGGTCCAACCCCTGAGGCAGGATATGGTCAAAGCCGACCGGAATATAGCTGATCAGCGCTTGTGAGGCCGACATGGCATCGCCACCGGCGAGTGAGATTTCGCTGCTGGTTTCGCCGCCTGCGAGATATCCGGTAAAGGGTGCCTCCACCCCTTGTTGGCGCAGCACCATCGCGCCGCCGCCGTCGGGCCATGAGACAGTGACGTTCTGTGCGTCCTGTGCAACCGCGCCGCTCAGGACCCATTCGGACACCCGTGACAATTCGATGTCCACATCATCGGGTACGCGGATCGACTGGCTTTCGAGTTCAACCGGCTCCCCGTCAACCGAGACGAGCGGCAGATCATTCCACATGTCCAGCAGCGCCGGTGTACGTGCGCGAATGTCCTCACCCGACATGGCCCGCAGGGCATCATAGCCCGCCGCGTTTTCCGCGTCATTGGTGTCGCTCACCGCATCCAGATCAATGCCCGCGATAAAGGCTTCCAGATTGATCCGCAGGACCAGTTCGGCCTGCCCCTGCGCGACAGTTAGATCGCCAATGGTCGGTTCAACCTCATGGGCACGCGCGTCTGCTGAAAACAGAAAGCCAAGCATTGACAAACCTGTCAGTACCACCAGCTTGTACGCTGTCTTAATGAAAGTTGTTGTCATGTTTCCTCACCGCCTCTTTTCCCTTTTGCTTTGTGCTCTACCACTTGGTGCGCAAGCGCATGAATACTGGATAGAGCCCTTGTCTTATCAACTAGATGCAGGTGATCGAATTCAAGCGCATTTTAAGAATGGCGAAGATTTCAAAGGCAATTCACAGTCATTCTTTGACCGCAGCTCGACCCGTTTCGACATCCTGATTGATGGCACGCCCTTTCCCGTCACCCCCAGATCCGGTGATTCTCCGGCGCTGGATATTGCCCTGCCTGTCGAGGACAAGTTGCTTAGTGTGGTGCATGAAACAACCACTTCAACAGTGACGTATCGGGAATGGGCAAAGTTTCAAAAATTTGCAGCGCACAAGGATTTTCCCAATGCCGAAGCAGATCACATCGCCGCAGGCTGGTCACAGGTAAAGTTCCGCGAAATCTATTCGCGCCATATCAAAGCGTTGATTGCCGTGGGCAACGGGGCGGGAAACGACAGCGGTGCTGGCCTGAAAACCGAGTTTGTCGCGTTGAGTAACCCATACGCAGACGGTTTTGACGGAACCATGGAAGTGATGCTGTACCTCAACGGCGCCCCCCGCCCGGATGCGCAGGTCGAAGTTTTCGCACGCGCGCCTGACGACAGCGTCGACATCACCCTGCACCGCACCGATGCCGATGGCAAAGCGGTGATCCCCGTGTCCGCAGGCCACGAATACCTTTTCGATGCAGTTGTTTTGCACCCTGCGGCGGATGCCAATGCTGAGGAAAACGCCATCGTCTGGCAGACCTACTGGGCTGCGCTGACCTTTGCGGTACCGGAGTAAATCGCAGTATCCTGCTTGCGTCCGGCGGCCCCGCGCGGGTAAACCGCAGCTATGAATGCAACACCTGATATATTGTGCATCGGTTCCGTCCTTTGGGATGTGATTGGCCGGTCGGAAAACACCATGCGCCAAGGGTCTGACATGCCCGGGCGCATCACGCAATTGCCGGGCGGTGTGGCCCTGAACATCGGCATGGCGCTGGCCCGTTTCGGGTTACGTCCGGCCCTGTTAAGTGCCGTCGGGCGCGACACCGACGGTGATGCCCTGATCGAGGCGTGCAAGGTGCGCGGCCTGTTGACCGAATTCATCTACCGCTCGGACGATTTGCCAACAGATAAGTACATGGCCGTCGAAGGAGCAAACGGGTTGATTGCGGCCATTGCAGACGCCCATTCGCTAGAATCCGCGGGCGATAAAATACTGCGCCCCCTGACCGACGGCAGCCTGCCCGCGCCATATACCGGTGCCATCGCTCTGGATGGCAACCTGACCGTCGATCTGCTTGGCCAAATGGCGCAAAGCCCGCTGCTCGCCGCGGCTGATCTGCGCGTCGCACCTGCCTCTCCTGGCAAGGCACTGCGCCTCAGCCCCTTTATTCAGGCGAAACGCGGCACGCTTTACGTGAATCTCGAAGAGGCGGGGCTGTTGTGCCAGACCGCCTTTGCCAATTCGTCCGAAGCCGCCCGCGCCCTGCTGGCGCGCGGCGCGGTGCGTGCGGTCGTCACGGACGGCAGCAATCCGGCCACTGTCGGCGGTGCCGCAGGCATCGTGACCCAAGAACCGCCACAGGTTCATGTGACCCGTGTGACAGGGGCCGGTGACACCTTTATGGCAGCACATATCGCAGCCGAACTAAACGGGCATGATGCCCCCAAAGCATTGGCCCAAGCCCTTGAAGCGGCGGCCCTTTATGTCTCAGGAGAGACCACCATATGACAGATTTCCCCCTGACCTTCAGCACCGAAGTGGCCACGGCCCGTGACGGTAGACGCCCGATTGTGGCGCTTGAAAGCACGATCATCACGCACGGCATGCCCTATCCGCAAAACCTTGAGGTTGCTCGACAGGTCGAAGCGGATGTGCGCGCCGCCGGTGCCACGCCCGCCACCATCGCGGTGATTGACGGGCAGTTGCACATCGGCCTTGAGGCGGAGCAGTTGATTGCACTGGCGCAGGCCAAGAACGTGTCGAAACTCAGCCGTGCGGATATGGCGGTTTGTATCGCCACAGGTGGCACCGGTGCTACGACTGTCGCCGCCACGATGATTGCGGCACATTTGGCGGGCATCGCGGTTTTTGCAACCGGCGGCATTGGCGGCGTGCATAAAGGTGCGGAAGAGACATTTGACATTTCGGCCGATCTTCTGGAGCTGGCGCAGACGCCGGTCACGGTTGTTGCCGCGGGTGCAAAGGCTATTTTGGATGTACCCAAGACCCTTGAAGTGCTTGAAACCCAAGGGGTTCCTGTCATTGCGTACGGACAGGACAGCTTTCCGGCGTTCTGGTCGGCGACCTCTGATTTGGCTGCGCCCTTGCGACTGGATTCAGCGGCAGAGATCGCAGCGGCGCATCTGACACGCGCGGCCATGGGCCTGCCGGGAGGACAATTGATCGGCAACCCGATCCCAGCTGAGGATGAGATTCCCGCCGCGACACTGGCCCCGGTGATTGCCCAGGCCCAGCAGGACGCGGAAACCCATAACATCACCGGCAAGGGCGTCACCCCCTACCTGTTGCAGCGAATTTTTGAACTGACCGAAGGGCGCTCGCTCACCGCGAATATCGCACTAGTGCGCAATAATGCGCGGCTGGCGGCAGAGATCGCGGCAGTCCTGATCCCTGCGGATGCCCGAATACGCAGCACCACACGATGAAATTAGGCGTATGCGCTGTGCAACCCATTGTAGCAGCCGCATAAAGCACTTAACTGAAACGGGTCTAGACCGGATCAGAAACAAACATGAACACGCCTTTTGACCTAGAAACACCCCCCAGAAAACGGGGCAGTATCGTTGGATCGCTGCGCGCATCGTTTTTGACGGGGCTTGTGGTGATCGCCCCTGTCGGGCTGACGATCTGGCTGATCTGGTCGGTTGTCGGCTGGATCGACGGGTTTGTGCTGCCCTTGGTCCCGTCGTCCTATCACCCGGACCGGATGTTGCAGGACATGCTGGGGCTGGACCCTTCCGTGCAGATCAATGTGCGCGGACTTGGCGTTGTCATCTTTCTGATTTTCACGATTTTTGTCGGGTGGTTGGCCAAGGGTTATATTGGCCGCTCGATGATCCGATTTGCCGAAAGCCTTGTCCAGCGCACACCCGTGGTGCGCACAATCTATTCGGGTATCAAGCAGATCTCGGAAACGATTTTCGCCCAATCCGAACGCAGTTTCGAAAAGGCGTGTCTAATCGAATATCCCCGCCGTGGCATTTGGGCCTTGGGGTTCATTTCGACCGCCGCAAAAGGTGAAGTCGCCCTGAAAACCGGTGAGAAAGACGAAGCGATGGTTTCCGTCTTTTTGCCTACAACGCCCAACCCCACATCGGGGTTCTTGTTGATCTTCCCCAAATCCGATGTGATCGAACTGGACATGACTGTAGAAGATGCCGCCAAGCTGGTGATTTCGGCCGGGCTGGCATATCCGCCGGATCGTCCACAGGTCGCAGACGGTAAGGATGTGCTTGATCTGGCGGACAAAATTGCCGAAGTCGAAGCCGCGCGCACCGATAAGACCTGAGCTAGGCTATCGGCCCCACGCTGTTCAATCCGCCGACCGATCGCAACAACAGGTCATGCAAACATCTCGCGTAGATTGACACTGCTTTCCTTGCCGATCTTGGCCTTGTGATCCACCAGAAACTGCTGTGCAGCCTGCTGCCCTGCTAGCTTCAGCTTGGCGATCACGGCCGCATTGGGTACGGTTTTTGTCGCCACCGACAATTGCTCCATTAGGGCGTCATCCGCGATCATGTGCACGCGCACACGGTGCATGCGTTCTTCGGGGATCGTGCCCTCGTCAAGCAGGCGTTGCACAAAATCAATCGCCCTTAGTTCACGCAACAGGCTGGAATTAAAGCTGATTTCGTTGATCCGGTTCTGGATCTGCTTTGGGGTCAAAGGCAGGTCTTCGCGTTCAAGCGGGTTGATGTTGATGATAACGATATCCGCCGGCAGCGCGTCATCAAACAAGGGAAACAGCGCCGGATTACCGGTATAACCGCCGTCCCAGAACCCTTCGACCCGGTCGGTTTGAGGATCGAAAATCTCCACCGCCTGAAACAGGGTTGGCAAACAGGCCGACGCCATGATTGCATCCGCACTGATTTCATCGCCCGAGAACACTTTGATTTTGCCATTGCGCACCCGCGTGGCGCAGATGTGCAAAAGCGGCAACACATCGTTGCAGACCTTGTCATAATCGAACTTCGCGACGATATCGGTCAGCGGATTACGGTAGAACGGCCCGTAGCTGTAAGGCGAGGTTACATTGTTGATCGCATCTGCCATCGCCACCGGCCAGCTATACTCGAGCGCTGTGCTAAGCGCGCCGACGCCAAGCGGTGCCATCCAGCCGGTTTTCTCAAGATCATCAACACCGGCCACTTGCATCCACAGCCAGTCCAGATTGTCGCGGGCACCCTGTGCGCCGTTCTTGACCCACCCTGCCTTGAGTGCTGCGCCATTCAGCGCCCCCGCAGAGGTGCCGGAAATGGCACCGATTTCGATGTCGTCTTCCTGAAGCAGCCGGTCCAGCACGCCCCAGGTGAATGCCCCATGGGCACCGCCCCCCTGAAGCGCCAGATTAATCCGCAGTTTACCCGATGTCTTTGCCATGATCTTTTACAGCGCCGTCCAGCCGCCATCGACGCTAATGGTCGTGCCGGTGATCTGCGCCGCTGCATCCGAACACAGGAAGGTTGCGGTGCCGCCCAATTGCTCGACCGTTGCGAACTCCTTGGAGGGTTGGCGGGTTAACATGACATTTTCGATGACCTCATCGCGGGTCATGTCGTATTCTTTCATAGTATCGGGGATCTGTTTTTCCACAATCGGTGTCAGCACATAGCCCGGACAGATGGCGTTGCAGGTGATCGCTTCCTTGGCGGTCTCAAGGGCGGTAACTTTGGTCAATCCCACAACCCCGTGTTTCGCGGTGACATAGGCCGATTTAAACGGTGACGCTGTCAGGCCGTGCGCCGAGGCGACATTGATCACCCTGCCCCAACCGAACTGGCGCATCTTGGGCAAGGCTGCCGCGGTGGTGTGAAAGGCCGACGACATATTGATGGCGATGATCGCGTCCCATTTGTCCTCCGGAAAGTCAGGGATCGGCGCGACATGCTGAATGCCTGCGTTATTCACCAGAATATCACAACGTCCTGCTTGCGTAATGAGGTTGCGGCACTGCGCGCCTTTGGACATGTCCGCCTGAATATAACGGGCGGTTACGCCGGTTTCATCCGCGATCTTTTGCGCCAGCGCATGGTCGTCCTCGTCATCCGTGTACGAGTTCAACACCACATCCGCCCCTGCACGGGCAAATTCCCACGCAATACCCAGACCGATGCCAGAGTTTGATCCGGTGATGACGGCAGTTTTGCCGGACAAGTCGATGGTGAAAGCCATGGGGTGCTCCTTAAGAGTGAATGCTGCATGCGCACAATGACCTGCGCAGGTCGGGAAGGAAACGCACAATTGCGCGAAAGGTTGCATGAACCGCAGCAACGGGCCGAAAATCGCGGCTGTTGAAAAAAGGGGCAGCGCCAAAAAAAAACGCCAGCACGAAGCTGGCGTTAAGTTATTGAGGCAGGTTTCATACAGGCAAGAAACCTATCGAGCAGTGACCCCTTTATACGAGAAGTCGGGCTTTGCGCCAAGGATAAAGTTTGAGCTGGACGCAGGGCCGTATTAACCATAGGCCCAACAAAACAAGGGCGGTGGGAGATTGTTGCCAAAATGGAGATCGATATTTTCCAGAAGCTGCGGGGCGTTGCGGCGATTTCTTCACTGATTCTCTGGGGGGTTTCAGCCCATGCAGAATCGGCTCACGGGCTTGCTATGTATGGCGATCCGGCCCTGCCTGCTGATTTCACTTCCCTGCCCTATGCGAACCCGAATGCGCCCAAGGGCGGAAAGATCACATTGGGCAATACGGGCGGTTTTGATAGCCTCAATCCCTTTGTGCGCAAGGGCAATGTGCCATGGCAGCTGCACCAGTTTACTCACGAAAGTTTGATGGGCCGGTCGTGGGATGAACCTTTCAGTCTTTATGGTTTGTTGGCCGAATCGATCGAAGTGCCCGATTCTCGCGCATGGGTTGAATTCACCCTGCGCCCGGAGGCCGCTTTTTCCGATGGCACCCCTGTCACCGTGGACGACGTGATCTTTTCTTACGAATTGTTGGGGACGAACGGGCATCCGCGCTATCATGGGCTGTACCGCCAGATCGACACCATCGCGGCAACCGGCCCGCGGTCCGTCCGGTTCACCTTCAAAGGGGACAACCGCGAGCTGGCGCTTTTGGCCGGCATGCGCCCGATTCTCTCCAAAGCGCAATGGGAAGGCCGTGATTTCGCGAATGCCCCCTTGGCGGACATTCCCCTGGGCACCGGTCCTTATACTGTGTCGGATTATGATGCCGGTCGACAGGTTACCCTGACGCGCAACCCCGCTTATTGGGGCGCGGATGTGCCGTTTCGGCAAGGAACCCATAATTTCGACCAGATCAAAATCGACTTTTACGGCGATGCCAATGTGCTGCAAGAGGCGTTCAAGGCAGGTGAGATTTCGGCTGTGCGCGAATTCAATGCCGAAACATGGGCGACGCAGTATGACTTTCCCGCGATCACCCGTGGCGACGTGGTGAAATCCACCTTTCCCCATCAAAAGCCCTCAGGCATGACGGGGTTTGTGATGAACACGCGGCGGGCGCCGTTTGATGACTGGCGGGTGCGCGATGCCCTGATACAGGCGTTCAACTTTGAATTCATCAACGAGACCCTGACCGGCGGCGCGCTGCCGCGCATCACTTCTTATTTTTCCGGCTCGACACTTGCGATGCAGTCAGGCGCGGCCCCCGACGCGGTTGCACAATTGCTTGCGCCGTTCAAAGACACTCTGCCTCAAGACACCATCGAAGGCTACGCCCTGCCCGTCTCGGACGGATCGGTGCGCAACCGTGCTGGCATTCGTGCCGCGATGAAGCAATTGCAGGCGGCCGGCTATTCGGCAGAAGGCGGCACGATGCGCGGCCCCGACGGGGCGGCGCTTGAATTTGAAATCCTGCTGTCCAAAGGCAATGCGGAACATTCAAAAATTGCCGAGCTTTATGTTCAGGCCTTAACCCGTCTGGGCATCAAAGCGGTGGTAGAATCCGTAGATGCCGCACAGTTGACCCAGCGCAGCAACGCCTTTGATTTCGACATGGTCCATTTTCGCCGCGCCCTTTCCCTGTCTCCGGGTAACGAGCAGCGGTTTTATTGGGGGTCAACCGCAGCGACCCAAGAAGGATCACGCAATCTGATGGGGGTACAGGATCCGGCCGTCGATGCGATGATTGATACGATGCTGGCGGCAAAGACATCTGACGCCTTTACCAATGCCACGCGTGCCTTGGACCGCGTGTTGACGGCGGGCCGTTATGTCATTCCGTTCTGGCAGTTTGACGAAGGGCTGATCGCGCATCGCGCCGAAATGAAATACCCGGACGTGATCCCGATTTACGGCGATGGCCCCAATTACATGCCCGAAGTTTGGTGGTGGCAGGATTAAAACCAAGAAACACCAAGGGGCCTAATCGCGCAAATATCGTGCAGAGCAGAAACCTCAAGAAATATCGGACACGCTACCAAACCTCAGTCTGATCCATAATCGTGCGACCCGCTTGGGCAGAGAGGTAGCCGCGTTAGATCAGCGAAGTGACCCAAAGAATTGTCGCATCCTCGGCACTGGTGGACACCACGTTGTGCCCCATCGTCCCGTCGTAATAGGCGCTGTCGCCGCGACGCAATTCAACCGGCTCGTAAAACTCTGTGAACAGCTGAACCACACCGGTCAACACATAGAGAAATTCCTCGCCGTCGTGGCGCACCCACCCGTCAAATTCCTCCATCGAGCGGGCTCTGATCCGCGCGCGATAGGGCAACATCTGCTTTTTGCGCAGCGTGTCGGCCAGAAGTTCGTGTTCATACGTGACAGTCGCCTTGGCGGCCCCTTCGCCTGATTTGGTCACCGCCATCCTGCCGTTAATTTTTTCGGCAGCGGGCGGGGTAAACAACTGTGGGACAGAGATTTCCAAACCCACAGCGAGCTTTTTCAAGGCGTCGTAAGTGGGCGACATCTGACCGTTTTCGATCTTGCTCAGAGTGGAACGCGCCAGACCGGCCTGCCCTGCGGCCTGCTCCAGTGTCCAGCCGCGCGCTTTGCGTAATTCACGCACGCGGACGCCTAAATCGACGGGTGGTGCGGTATCGCTTTCGCCGCTTTCGCGGGCAATGCGGATCAGGGAGGGCGTGGTGTCTTCACTCATCCCCTCCCTATATCGTGCGGCCCTGTGCCTTGCAACGGATCGCGTGTTGGGCTAGCGCGTCTTTATGACAAAAGCCGCTGATCCCGCGACCTCTTTTAACCTTGCCGCCTATGTTTTGGCAGCAGGCGCTGCCCTGCCCGACAAGGTGGCCCTGTCGCTGCTGTCTGGCGAGGCGCGCGAAGACTGGACTTATGCCCAGCTGATTGCCGCTGTGCGCGGCACCGCAACGGGTTTGCTGGACGCGGGGCTCACGGCCGGTGACATCGTGCTGATGCGCCTTGGCAATACGCCTGATTTCCCGATTGCCTATCTTGGCGCGCTTGCAGCGGGTCTGGTGCCTGTGCCGACGGCGGCGGCCCTGACCGCAGGCGAAGTGGCCAAGATCATCCCGACCCTGAAACCCGCCGCAATCCTGCACGATATTGACGTGCCCTGCCCCGATCACGCGCGGATCATCGATCTTGCGGCCCTACGTGCCATGCGTGCGTTGCCGCCCGCTGCGTTTCACATGGGCGATCCCGAGCGGCTTGGCTATATCATCTATACCTCTGGCACATCGGGCAAACCCACAGCGGTGATGCATGCCCATCGCGCCATTCTGGCCAGACGGATGATGTTTGAGGGCTGGTACGGGCTGACGCCGGATGACCGTCTGCTGCATGCGGGGGCGTTTAACTGGACCTACACGCTGGGCACAGGGTTGATGGACCCTTGGACGGTTGGGGCGACGGCGCTGATCCCTGCTGCGGGTACGTCGCCCACAGCGCTGCCGGATCTGATCGCCACACACGAGGCTACAATTTTTGCAGCCGCCCCCGGTGTTTATCGCCAGATGATGCGTGATCTGTCGCCGCTCTATCTGCCCCATCTGCGTCACGGATTAAGTGCTGGTGAAAAGATGACAGCGGCTGTGCGCGAGGCTTGGGAAGAAAACACCGATACGCCGGTTTATGAAGCCTTTGGTATGTCGGAATGTTCCACCTTTATCTCCGGCAGCCCGAGCACACCGGCCAAAGACGGGGCCATTGGCACGGCGCAACCGGGGCGGAAGGTTGCGATCCTTGGCCCGAAAGGGCCTGCGCGCACCAACACCCCGGGCACCATTGCCATTCACCGTACCGATGCGGGGCTGATGCTGGGCTATCTGAACGACAAAAAGCTGACCAAGTCCAAATTCGACGGCGACTGGTTTTTGACCGGTGATCAGGGGATGATGGATGAGGACGGTCAGATCACCTATCTGGGGCGCACCGACGACATGATGAATGCCGGCGGCTTTCGTGTATCGCCTTTGGAGGTTGAAGAAACCCTGCTTGCCATCCCCGGCGTTACGGGCATCGGTGTCACAGAGGTCGAGATCAAAAAGAACACCCGCGTGATTGCCGCCTTTTACACCGCCGCCGCGCCGATCAAGGAATACACCCTGACCGATTTTGCCACCGCAAATCTGGCGCGCTATAAACAGCCACGTCTATACGTTCATGTCGACGCCCTGCCCACCAGCGGCAACGGCAAAATCCTGCGCCGCCAGTTGCGCGACAGCTTCGAGGCCCAAAAGAAATGACCCAGACCATCAAACTCGACATCATGTCCGACCCGATTTGCCCTTGGTGTTATATCGGCAAGGCGCATCTGGATGTGGCCCTTGCAGACCATCCCAACCACCCCTTTGTCATCGAATGGCATCCATTTCAGCTGAACCCTGATATGCCAGCGCAAGGCATGGACCGTCGCGCCTATCTGGAAGGCAAATTCGGCGGCAAGGAAGGGGCCGTGCGCGCCTATGCGCCCGTGGTCGAACATGCAGAAAAAGCCGGCCTCAAGATCAACTTTGAAGCGATGCAGCGCACGCCCAACACATTGAACGCGCACCGTTTGATCCATTGGGCGGGGATCGAGGGGCGCCAGACCGCCGCGGTCGCGGCCCTGTTCCAAGCCTATTTCGTCGATGCCCGTGATATCGGGGATGCCGAAGTGCTGGCCGACATCGCTGATGGGATCGAAATGGACGCCGCTGTGGTGACCCGCCTGCTGGACACCGACGAAGACGTCCAAGCCATACGCGATCGCGATGCGCATAGCCGCAAGATGGGGATCTCGTCGGTGCCGACCTTTATCGTGGGAAATCAACACGCCGTGCCGGGCGCGCAGCCGCCAGAACTTTGGGCCAATGTCATTGCCGAACTGACAGGCGCGCAATAACCCGCCCTTTTGCCAGTATGGCAAACACGCCACAGCTTGGAGGTTATGTCGGGGTATTCCTTTGCCAAGCGGGCCGCACTGGCCTACGATTCCAATATAAGGGGCAAAAGACCCCGACAATTGGGCGAATGGGCAAATGGCAGAACAACACACGGCACCGTTTCCGGTGGCTTCTATACGGGTATCTCAAATCTCATGTGACTGGCGCTCCGGCCCGCTGCGCTGTATTGCGCAACTGGCGGTACAGGCCACAGCAGGCGGCGTAAAAGCGATCTGGCGCAACGAAGTTGGCGGTGCTTATGTCACCCCTGCCCGGAAACCGGCGCTATGAGGGGGCGACCCGCCCGCGTGATGCTGACCTATGGGCGGTTTGACATGCTCCATCAGGATCATCTGCGGTTTTTACGTCAGATCAGCGCAATGGGGCATGAATTGATTGTCGGCTGCGCCTCTGACGCGTTGGCGGCGCAAAGTGGCTATCCCTGCGCGCGCAGTTTCGAAGAGCGTCGCGCCATGTTGGAAAGCTGCCGGTTTGTGTCTCGCGTCATTGCAGAAACCGACCCCAATCAAAAACGGACAGACATTGTAAACTACAACGTGTCGGCGATTGTGTTGGGTAAATATCAATACGGACAGCTTGATCATTTGCAGGATATTGCACAAATCGTGTACTTGCCGCGCCTCGCACCCCGGAAAATTCGTGAATTTGTCAAGTTTTCGTGATTTTTTTGCCCTGAGGGGCGGTTTTTGGTCTATGGGCATTGTTAACACTTCAACCATCGGTTACCCCTGACGCCAAGTCGCGTCACCGTTGCTGTGACAGTCGCAGCGGAGCCGAGTTTTGCCACCCACATCCCAACCGTTCGCCTTGAGCCGAACAGAATTTGTAGCTTTGATCGCGATGATGTTCGCGACCATCGCATTCTCGATAGATGCGATGTTGCCGGCCCTGCCGGCCATCGGTGCAGAGCTGTCGCCGGACATGCCCCACCGCGCGGCATTGATCCTGACCTTTTTTGTTTTTGGCATGGGGGTTGGCACATTTATCGCGGGTCCCTTGTCCGACAGTTTTGGCCGAAAACGGGTGATCTACGCCGGTGCCACGCTTTATGTGGTTTCGGCTGGCGTCGCTTGGGCCAGTTCCTCGGTGGAGGTCATGTTGATCGCACGCCTGTTTCAGGGGTTTGGCGCTGCCGGACCACGGATTGTATCAGTGGCCATTGTGCGTGACCTCTATTCCGGTCGCGATATGGCCAAGATCGTTTCCATTGTAATGATGATATTCACGTTGATACCGGCCGTTGCCCCCTTGTTAGGCTCGTTCATCATCACCGGCTTTGGCTGGCGCGGAATCTTCATTGCCTTTATTCTTTTCTCATTGTTTTCAGTAAGCTGGATGGGCCTGAGGATGCCCGAAACCCTTGCCGTCGAAAACCGCCGTCCCTTGCGCGTCTCCTTGCTGACTGCCGCGCTAAAGGAGCTGTTTTCCTACCCTTCCGTACGCATTTCGATCCTTGTTCAATCGCTGGCCATGGCGATGTTGTTTTCGATGCTGATGCTGGTTCAGCCGATCTATTACGAAGTCTATGACCGCGCGGAAAGCTTTCCCTATTGGTTCTGCGTCGTTGCGTTGATTGCTGGCAGCGCAAGCCTGCTAAATGCGGTCTTGGTGGGGCGCTTCGGTATGCGCCGCTTGGTCACGGTAACACTTGCTGTCCAGATTTTATTGTCTTTGTCGATGTTGGCTTTTGGCCTCGGCGACCTGCCGGAACCCTACGGTTTTGCGGCGTTCCTTATGTTCCAGACCTGTCTGTTCTTTCAGGCGG